>JBBNAI010000050.1:0-28219 GCA_037994305.1 Pseudomonas sp.
GGACAAACTGCTGTTCCAGTAGCTTGGCCTTGACGACATCGACCTTGATGAGGCGGACTTCCGGGTCGGTGAAATCACCGCCGAACCAGGCGGCGCATCCGGGCAGGACTGCACAAAGGCCAAGTAGAAACATCAGACTGATCGCTTGGAATAGTCGCGTCTGGTCGGGCATGGTGGGCTCCCTGTGACAGAACCAGTGTAACAAGCGCGCTCTTGGCCGCCATGGGCTGTTCTACGAAAAAAACTGCGGCCATACTGGAGGCCGAATTGGACAGGAGTGTGAGCATGAGCCTCTACGAGATTGCCTTCGCCGGGCAATTGGTGCCGGGTGCCCAGCCGGAGCTGGTCAAGGAGAACCTGGCGCGGTTGTTCCAGGCCGACGAGCAACGTATTGCCCTGCTGTTCTCCGGGCGGCGCATTGTGATCAAGAGCAACCTGGATGCTGCAGGCGCGGAGAAGTACCGTGCGACCCTGGAGCGGGCCGGCGCAGTGGCCATCGTCCAGTCGCTGGATATAGAAGAGGTCGAACTGGCACCGCCGCCGGTTGCACAGCCGGCTCCGCCAGCTCCCGTTGTCTCTGCGCCCGCTGCGCCTGTTATGGCCGCGGTGGCCAGTGCCGGCCCGGGCGCGCGGGTTATCCCGCGTGATGAGTACATGGCGGCTTTTGCCGATGTCGAGGCGCCGGATTTTGGTATCGCCCCGGTGGGAGTCGACTTGCAGGATGCCCGGCCTGATGCGCAGGCCCCGCAAGTCGACCTGAGTCAGTTCAGCCTGGCGCCAGCCGGCAGCGATATGGGTCAGGCCAAGTCCGAACCGGCCGCGCCGCCGCCGGATACTTCGCACTTGAAGCTGCAGTAAAGACAAGGCCCTCGTTCGAGGGCCTTGTGCATTTCACAGGTAGCCAGCGCAACATTTCTTGAATTTCTGCTTGCTGCCGCAAGGGCACGGATCGTTACGGCCGGCCTTGAGCGGCACGGTGGGATCGATGAAGTACCAGTGCGTGCCCTGCTGGACGAAGGAGGAGCGCTCGCGATGGCTGTGCTCGCCGCTGTCGTCATGCCAGCGCGCGGTGAAGGTGACGAAGGCGTGCTCGGGTTGCCCGCCTATCAACTCGCTGCTTTCCACTTCCAGGCCGAGCCAGGTACTGCCCAGGCTCCAGGCGCGGATGGCGGCGCTGTCCAGGCCCGGCTGTTGCGCCGGTAAGGTAGTGGCGAGCAGGTAGTCGATCTGGCCCAGTACATAAGCGCTGTAGCGCGAGCGCATCAGGGTTTCTGCGCTGGCCGCGTGGGCTTCACCGTTATGGTAGTGGCCGCAGCATTGCTCCAGTGAGCTGCCGCTGCCACAGGGGCAAGCCTGACTCATCGCGTCACCACCAGTATTTTCCGTAGTTTTCCGGGTTGGCCCAGAACTTGGCATTGAGCCAGTCGGGGATCTGTTTGTAGTCGTGCAGGTCGTAGCTGAACAGGTGCAAGCACTGTTCGTCGCGGCGAAAACGCGCATCCACGCGCAGGCCGAGGGAGAAGAAATCAGCTTCCTGCCAGTCGCAGGCGGACAGGTCGGCCAACACGGCCAGGCGGCTGGCATTCAGGTTGCGGATACCGCCCAGCAGCTCTAGTCCGGTGCGCTTGGGCAGGTGCTCGAGGCAATCGACCAGCAATGCGAGTTCGAAGCGCTGGGCCGCAGCCTCGCTAGTCAGTGGTGCTGCAGGCACTTGCAGGACCTGGCTATCGGGGTGGGCGGCGGCGAATGCGGCTACGGCCGGAATATCCCCGCTACCGACTACCAGCAGGCTGCCGGGGCGATAGCGGTCGAGAAGGGTGGCGATCGCCTGTTGCGGCGTTTGCGGTGTGCTCATGCGTTTCTCTTCGCAGATGATCCAATCTGATTGGCTCTAGATTGGCGGATTTTAATAGCTGCGTCTTTAATTCCATGCATCGGGATAAACCGATCTATCGAGGAGAGATGCAGATGAACATGGTAAGGACAGCGGTACCTTTGCTTCTGTGTGGCAGTCTGTTGTCAGGCTGCTCGAGCCTTCCCGAAACCGATTGGCCGCCTTGCGCGCTGATTGGTGGCGTGGGTGGCGCAGGCCTGGGCGCCATCGAGAGCTCCTCCTGGGCTGCAGCTGGCTTGGGTCTTGGTGCTCTTACCGGTGCGGCCTATTGCTGGGTCCATGGTGATCAGGATGGCGACGGCGTAGTCAACAAGCTCGATGATTGCCGTGATACGCCGAAAGGCACGCCGGTCGACGAGAAAGGCTGCCCATTGCCGGAACCGGTTGCCGTGGTTGAAGAAGTTGTAGTTGCCGAACCTGTTCGCGTCGAACTGGACGTCAAGTTCGACTTCGACAAAGCCAAGGTCAAAGAAGAGAGCTATGGCGATATCAAAGCCCTGGCCGACTTCATGTCGCAATACCCGCAGACCACTACTGACGTAGAAGGCCACACCGACTCGGTGGGTACCGATGCCTACAACCAGGGCCTGTCCGAGCGCCGTGCCAATGCCGTGCGTGATGTACTGGTCAACCAGTACGGCCTGTCGCCTGATCGTGTGAACTCTGCCGGTTATGGCGAAAGCCGTCCGGTTGCTGACAACGCGACAGAAGAAGGTCGTGCCATCAACCGCCGCGTCGAGGCTGAAGTCGAAGCGCGTCCGTAACCCCCGAGCCCCCGGTAAGCCTGCCTTGGCGGGCTTGTAGACTTCGGGGGACGGGTCTTTACTCCTGTGTTACCGGTATTCAACCGGTGACACAGGAGATCATCGCCATGAGAACAAGACTCTCAAGGGCTGCAGTACCCCTTCTCTTGGTCAGTAGTGTTCTTTCTGGTTGCGCTACGACTTCCAGCACGGGAGACGCGCCGCTTAACCAAGGGAACTGGCCCATTTGTACAGTGATTGGCGGCTTGGCCGGAGGCGGGCTTGGCGCAATCGAGAGTTCTGCTTGGGCAGCTGGAGGTGCGGTGGCCGGTGCGGTCGTCGGCACTTTGATTTGCTATGCCCAGGATGGTGACGCAGACGACGATGGTGTTTTCGATCGTCGTGACCGTTGCCCGGATACCCCTGCCAATACCCCGGTTCGTCACAATGGTTGCCCGTTGCCGGTTTATCCGAGTAACGAGGAGCCTGCGCCGGCGGTTGTCGAAGTTACCGATGCAGTGCGCGTCGAATTGGACGTGAAGTTCGACTTCGACAAGTCGGTGGTCAAAGAGGAGAGTCAAGCCGATATCAAGGCTCTGGCCGACTTCATGGGGCAGTACCCGCAGACCACGACAGTGGTCGAAGGGCACACTGACTCCAAGGGTACCGATGCCTACAACCAAAGCTTGTCCGAGCGCCGTGCCAATGCTGTGCGTGACGTGCTGGTCAACCAGTACGGCGTAGAGAGTGGTCGGGTGTCGTCGGTGGGTTATGGCGAATCGAAACCGGTCGCCGATAACAATACCGATGAGGGTCGCGCCGTTAACCGCCGGGTAGAGGCGGCAGTCGAAGCGAAACCCTAGAGAGTGATTCCGTAACCGGCTCTTGCGTTACCGGCATGCTGGTAGCGCAGGGGCTCCCCCTCGTAATTTCCCTTCCTGCTTCCCCTCATCCGGTGCCGTCAAAAAATCGGGCGTGCTGATGCGACAGCCACCAGTGCCAGGCCGATCAGCAGGTTGAGTCCCACCAGTTTGCGGATGCGCCCCAACACTGCACCGCCGCTGGGCCAGTCTTGTGACTCAATGGCGCGGCGCAGCTCCGGCAGCAGCAGGAACTGCACACGCAGGAACAGTGCGAGCATGACGATATACAGGCCGATCATGATGTGCACATAGCGTGGTGCGGTCTCGAAACCGGCAAAGCGCAGATGCAGCATGCCCATGCCGGAAACCGGCAGTGCCAGCACGCTAATCCATACCCATTGGAAGAAACGTCGGAATACGTCGGCCCACAGCATCAGGCGTGCGGGCGCTTCCAGGGAGGCCACGGCGGCGGGGCGCAGGATCATCCAGGCGAAGAACATCCCGCCGACCCAGATCAGGGCGGCCAGCACATGTAGGGCATACGTAGCGGCAAAGGCAGTCATCGGGTTCTCCGTCAGTGGGCGGTTAAGCATGGCGCGGCATCATAACCTGCCGGTAAACTACTGAGAATTTATCCAGTCTCTATTGCGCGCCCCATGCTCAGTCCCGAACTCAAGTCCCAGATCCAGGGCGCCTACAGCCGTTTCCTCGAAGCCAAGAGCCTCAAGCCGCGCTATGGCCAGCGCCTGATGATTGCCGAGATCGCCAAGGTGCTGGGGACCATCCAGCATAACGACGAAGGTCAGCGCGACGGCGAGGCTGCGGTGGTGGCGGTCGAGGCGGGCACCGGTACCGGCAAGACCGTGGCCTATGCATTGGCTTCAATCCCCATCGCCAAGGCCGCCGGCAAGCGTCTGGTAATCGCCACTGCGACCGTGGCGCTGCAGGAGCAGATCGTGCACAAGGACCTGCCGGACCTGCTGCGCAACAGTGGCCTGAACTTCAGCTTCGCCCTGGCCAAGGGTCGTGGCCGTTACCTGTGCCTGTCCAAGCTCGACATGCTGCTGCAGGAAGGCGAGGCCCAGGGCGCTACGGCACAGATGTTCGCCGAAGAAGGCTTTCGCCTGGATGTCGACGAAAGCAGCCAGAAGCTGTTCACTGGGATGATCGAGAAGCTCGCAGGCAATCGCTGGGACGGCGACCGCGACAGTTGGTCGGAGGAACTCGATGATGCCGTGTGGAGCCGCCTGACCACCGACCACAGCCAGTGCACCAACCGCCATTGCCCGAATTTCGGCCAGTGCGCCTTCTACAAGGCGCGCGAAGGCATGACCAAGGTCGATGTGATCGTCACCAACCACGATATGGTCCTGGCCGACCTGGCCCTGGGCGGCGGCGCGGTGCTGCCTGACCCGCGTGAAACCCTGTATGTGTTCGACGAAGGCCACCACCTGCCGGACAAGGCCATCGGCCACTTCGCTCACTTCACCCGCCTGCGCAGTACCGCCGACTGGCTTGGCCAGATAGAGAAAAACCTGACCAAGCTGCTGGCGCAGAACCCGTTGCCCGGTGACCTCGGCCGGCTGATCGAGAAAGTCCCGGAGATGGCCCGCGAGCTGCGCACCCAACAGCAGTTCATGTTCAGCACCTGCGAGCAACTGGCCGATTTCAAGGCCGGCGAAGACATGGAAGGCCGCGAGCGCCCGCGTCATCGTTTCGTCGGTGGCCTGGTGCCGGAGCACCTGCGCGAGCAAGGCATCGAGCTGAAGAAAGGTTTCTCGCAGCTGACGGATGTGTTCACCCGTCTCACCGAACTGCTCAAGGAAGCCATGGATGGAGAGGGCAGTGTCGGTATCGCCAGCCACCAGGCCGAGGAGTGGTATCCGCTGTTCGGTAGTTTGCTGGCGCGTTCCCAGGGTAACTGGGAGCTGTGGACGGCTTTCACTGTTGAAGACCCCGAGGACAGCCCGCCGATGGCGCGTTGGCTGACCCTGGCCGACAGCGGTGCGCTGTTCGATATCGAGGTCAACGCCAGCCCGATCCTCGCCGCCGAGACGCTGCGCCGCAATCTGTGGAATGTCGCCTACGGCGCCCTGGTGACTTCTGCCACGCTGACTGCGCTGAACAGCTTCGACCGTTTCCGCATGCGCGCCGGCCTGCCCAAGGCTGCAGTCACCGCGGTGGTGCCCAGCCCATTCCAGCATGCTGACGCCGGTGTGCTGCGGGTGCCGGATCTCAAGGCTGACCCGCGTGACGCGGCGGCGCATACCGCTGCGATCATTCGCGACCTGGCAGGGTTGGTGGCAGGCTCGCGCGGCACCCTGGTGCTGTTTTCTTCGCGCAAGCAGATGCAGGAAGTGTTCGACGGTGTCGATCGCGAATGGCGCAAGCGCGTGTTCATCCAGGGCAACCTGTCCAAGCAGGAAACCCTGAACAAGCACAAGGCGCGCGTCGACAGCGGCGAGGAGAGCGTGCTGTTCGGCTTGGCTAGTTTTGCCGAGGGTGTCGACCTGCCGGGGGCTTATTGCGAGCACGTGGTGATCGCCAAGATCCCCTTCGCCGTGCCGGACGACCCGGTGGAAGCGGCGTTGGCCGAGTGGATCGAAGCGCGCGGAGGAAACCCGTTCATGGAAATCGCCGTACCTGATGCCTCGTTGAAACTGGTGCAGGCCTGCGGCCGTCTGCTGCGTACCGAAGAGGATCGCGGCACCATTACCCTGCTGGATCGGCGTGTGGTGACCCAGCGTTACGGCAAGGCCATTCTCAATGCATTGCCGCCGTTCCGGCGCGAGATCAGCTGAATTCCAACCATCATCCGTCTGCGCCAAGGAGAGGGCTCCGTGTCCAACGCTCCCCGTTCCATCCTGATCACCGGTTGTTCCTCGGGCATCGGCTACGCCAGTGCGGTGGCTTGTCGTGCAGCCGGCTGGCAGGTGTTCGTCTCGGCGCGTGATGCCGAGGATGTCGCCTGCCTGCAGACGGAAGGGTTTACCGCGCTGCAGTTGGATCTGAATGACTCGGCGAGCATCCAGGCGGCGTTGGCGGCGGTGTTGGTGCAAACCGGCGGCACCCTGGATGCGCTGTTCAACAATGGCGGTTATGGCCAACCCGGCGCCATCGAGGACCTGCCGCGCATTGCCTGGCGTGAGCAGTTCGAGACCAACCTGTTCGGCCCGGCGGAGCTGACCGCGGCGGTGCTGCCGATAATGCGCCGCCAGGGCCATGGTCGCATCCTGTTCAATAGCTCGGTGCTGGGCTATGCCGCCTTGCCATTGCGTGGCGCCTACAACGCTTCAAAGTTCGCCATCGAGGGGCTGGTCGATACCTTGCGCCTGGAGTTGAGCGGCAGCGGTATCGAGGCCGTACTGATCGAGCCGGGGCCGATCATTGCGCGTTTTCGCGCCAACAGCCTGCTGGCCCTGCGTAAACACGTCGACATGCGCCGCAGTGTTCATGCTGAAGCCTATGTACAGATGGAGGAGCGCCTGGCCAGGGAGGGCGCGGCGGTGAAGTACACCTTGCCCGCCGAAGCGGTGGCGCAGGTGGTCGTGCAGGCACTGCAGCGCCGTATGCCGCGCGTTCGCTATCCGGTCACGGTGCCAGCCAAGCTGTTTCGTGTGCTCAATCGGCTGTTGCCGGATCGGTTGCTCGATCGGATCAAGCGCTCGGCGGTCTGAACCATAGGGGCAGCAGCGCTTTAATCCGTCTACGCACTGGCATCAAGCGGCCCAGCTGTTGTCTACTTGTGCGTCTTCCGGAGTACCTGTCACATGATTCGCCGTTCGCTGCCCAGTATTTTTGCCTTTCTGCTCGCCACCCCGGCCATTGCCGCACCCGCCGGCCAGCAGACCCTGTTCAGTTTCATCAAGCCCACCGACGTGGTGCAGGTGGTGACTGAGCAGGCCAGCTTCCCTGAATTGACCGCCGAACCCACCGCCGAAGGCGAGGTGCTGCGTCGTTTCACCTTCAATGCCGCCGAACACCCGAATCTGCGCCTGAGCCCGCAAAGTGGCGACTGGGATTGGTCGCAGTCTGGCGCCATGAGCCTACGCCTGCAGAACGCGATGGACTGGGCGATTACCCTCGACGTACGTATCGAAAGCCGTGATGGCAAGGTCCTGACCAGCCGTATCGCGCTGCCGGCCGGCCCGGCGCAAACCCTGCTGGTACCGCTCACGGCCTCCTCTCCGCTGGCTCGTGGCATGCGTGCCGGTCCGCCGATGCCGGTCAGCCTGGAGGGGCAGCGAGTGCTGCTGGCAGAAAGCGTCAACGGTGAGCTGAACGCCGCCCAGGTCAGCGCCGTGACCATCGCCTTGGATAATCCGAGCGCGGCGCAGAACATCCTCCTCGGCCGTTTCGGTGTACAGGATGCTGCCAGCGCACAGGCGGCCATCTACGACGGCATCATGGATACCTGGGGCCAATACAGCCGTGGCCAGTGGCCGGAGAAAATCAGCAGCGACCAGCAACTGCGCGAGGCGGCTAGTCGTGAGCAGGGCCAGCTCAAGCAGTGGTTGGCCAAGCGCCCCGAGCAGGATGCCTTTGGCGGTTGGCTGAAAGGCCCGAGCTTCGAGGCCAGTGGTTTCTTCCGTACCGAGAAGCGCGACGGCCGCTGGTTCCTGGTGACCCCGGAAGGTCATCCGTTCTATTCCCTCGGCGTCAACGCCGTCAGCGCCTGGCAGAGCCAGACCTACGTCGAAGGCCGCGAGTCGCTGTTCAAGAGCCTGCCCAAGGAAGGCGAGCCACTGGCCGCCTACTACGGCAAGCGTGACAGCCGCAGCAACAGCGGTGCCAACCGTGGCCGAGCTTTCGACCATGGCCGCTGGTTCGACTTCTACCGCGCCAACCTGCAGCGCAGCTATGCCCAGCCATGCCCGCCGCCAGCACCTGCTGCTGCGCCGGCCGCCGCACCTGCCAGTGCTCCCGCTGTGGTCGCCAGTCCATGCCCGGCACCAGGTCTGGATGCCGAGCGCTGGACCCAGCACAGCCTTGATCGCCTGCAGGCCTGGGGCTTCAACAGCCTCGGCAACTGGAGCGACGACACCCTGGGCGATGCCAAGCGCGTGCCGTATACCCGCCCGCTGTCGATTTCTGGCGACTACGCCACCATCAGCACCGGCCTCGATTGGTGGGGCGGCATGCCCGACCCGTTCGACCCGCGCTTCGCCATGGCCGCCGAGCGCGCCATTGCCATCGCCGCCCGTGATCGTCGTGAAGATCCCTGGCTGATTGGTTTCTTCGCTGACAACGAGCTGGCCTGGGCCGGCCCGGGGGATGACCCCAAAGCACGCTATGGCCTGGCCTACGGCACCTTGCGCCTGACCACCGACGTACCAGCCAAGCGCGCCTTCCTCAAGCAGCTGCGCGACAAGTACCGCAACCAGAGCGGCCTGTCCAAGGCTTGGGGCATCGAGCTGGGTGCCTGGGAGCTGATGGAAGACCCTGGCTTTGAGGCGCCGCTACCCAGCGCCGAGCACCCGCAGATCGAAGAGGACCTGCGTAACTTCCAGAACCTGTTCGCCGACACCTACTTCAAGACCATCGCCGACTCGCTCAAGTGGCATGCACCCAACCACCTGCTGCTCGGTGGCCGTTTCGCCGTCACCACGCCGGAGGCCATCGCCGCCTGTGCCAAGTACTGCGATGTGATGAGCTTCAACCTCTATACCCCGGAGCCGCAGCAGGGCCAGAACTTCACTGCCTTGCGTGAGCTGGACAAACCGGTGCTGGTCACCGAGTTCCACTTCGGCTCGCGGGATCGCGGCCCGTTCTGGGGTGGGGTCAGCGAGGTGTACAAGGAAGAGGAGCGGGGGCCAGCCTACGCGCGCTTCCTGAGCAAGGCGCTGGAAGAGCCGACGATCGTCGGTATCCACTGGTTCCAGTACCTCGATCAGCCTGCCACCGGTCGCCTGCTTGATGGCGAAAACGGTCACCTCGGCCTGGTCGGCATCACCGATCGGCCTTGGCAGGGCTTCGTCGAGGCGGTGCGCAAGGCCAACCTGGCCGTGCCGGAAACCCTGCTCGGCAAGGCTGCCAAGGTCGAGGCCAAGCCGGCTGCCGGCGCGGCGGCGGAGCCGCTGCCAGCGGGCGCTTCCGGTTCCACCGAGGGCAGCAAGAACTGATCTGACCTGCAGCCCGTCTCCTTACGGTTTCTTTCGGCGTCGGGCATTGCCACAATGCCCATCCATCGCCAGATGGCCAGCGCGACATAGATCGCGCATCGAGACCAAGGAGTAACGCTTGCAGATTCAGGGTTATTTCGACCTGCAGTTCGAGCCGCTTAAAGAAGCCTTTGCCGAGTTGTTCGCCGACCCGCAGGAGCGTGGCGCGGGATTGTGTGTACAGGTCGGCGGTGAGACCGTCATCGACGTCTGGGCCGGTACGGCGGACAAGGATGGCGAACAGGCCTGGCACAGCGACACCATCCTCAATCTATTCTCCTGCACCAAACCCTTCGCCGCCGTCGCCGCCTTGCAGCTGGTAGACGAGGGCAAGCTCGACCTGGACGCCCCCGTAGCACGTTACTGGCCGGAGTTCGCTGCTGCCGGCAAGGAGCTCGTGACGCCACGGCAGCTGTTCAGCCATCGCGCCGGGCTGCCTGCCTTGCGTGACCTGTTGCCACCTGAAGCCTTGTACGACTGGTCGCGGATGACCGCTGCCCTGGCCGCCGAGCAACCTTGGTGGACGCCTGGCGAAGATCACGGCTATGCCGCCATCACCTATGGCTGGTTGACCGGCGAGTTGCTCCAGCGGATCGAAGGCCGCGGCCCGGGCGAGTCCATCGTCGCGCGCATTGCCAAGCCTCTGGGGCTGGATTTCCACGTAGGCCTGGCCGATAGCGAATTCGAGCGCGTGGCGCATATCGCCCGCAAGAAGGGCGACCTGGGTGATGCCGCCGCGCAGCGTCTGCTCAAATGCATGATGAGCGAACCGACGTCCCTGAGTACGCGAGCCTTCACCAATCCGCCGTCGATCCTCACCAGCACCAACAAGCCGGAGTGGCGGCGCATGCAGCAGCCGGCCGCCAATGGCCACGGCAATGCCCGTGCACTGGCGGGCTTCTATGCAGGCTTGCTGGATGGCCGCCTGCTGCCGGCCGAACTGCTCAATGAAATGACCCGCGAACATGCCTGTGGCGATGATCGCACCCTGCTGACCCGGACGCGCCTGGGCCTGGGTTGCATGCTCGAGCAAGCAGAGGTGGCCAATGCCACCTACGGAATGGGCCGCAAGGCCTTTGGCCATCCGGGCGCTGGTGGCTCGGTCGGCTTCGCTGATCCCGAGCGCGAGGTCGCGTTCGGTTTCGTTACCAATAGCCTCGGCCCCTATGTTCTGATGGACCCACGCATGCAGAAGTTAGCGCGGGTATTGGATCAATGTCTTTGAACCCTCATTCAGGAATATCGATGATGCGAGCTAACTGCCTTGCCTTGATCCTCTGCAGCAGCCTTACCGCTTGTGCCGCCTCTTCCGACAAGTCCGCCGACTCTGCCAGTTGGTGGTCGTTCGGTGGCAAGGAAAAGGTCGCTGCTGAGAAAACGGTCCCGAAGATCGATCGCAAGCTCACCACGGCCTGGCTCGATGAGTACGAACCGCAGCTGCGCGAGGCCCTGAAAGGCTCGAAGATGGAGCTGGAACGTCGGCAGAACGTCCTGGTGGTCACCGCTCCGGTGGATGCCTCGTTCAACCCGGATCGCCCGTCGATGCTGCTGCCGGCGGCGCTCGGCCCGTTCAGCAAGGTGGCCAAGATCCTGGAAAAAGATCGCCTCACTGGCGTACTGATCCTCGGTCATGCCGACAGCTCGGGCCAGGTCGAGGCCAATCGCAAGCTCAGTGAGGATCGCGCCAAGGCTGTGGCCTCGATTTTCCGCCTGAGCGGGCTGAACCGTGATCGCCTGATGCTCAAGGGCGTCGGTTCGGATATGCCGCGTGCGGCCAACGACAGCAATGCAGGGCGCAAGCTCAATCGCCGTGTGGAGTTGGTGCTGACCCCGCAGGACACCCTGGTGGCGCTGCTGGCTCAGTACAACCAGCCGATCGTGGCGAAAACCTCCATCGAGCAGATCAAGCCGGCCAAGGTCGACTGAGCTGCCGTAGCCCCAGGAGAACAGCATGTCCCAGCGCATCGCGGATATGCGACGTGACTACACCCGCGAAGGGCTCAGCGAGGCGCAGGCCCCCGCTGAGCCCTTCGCCCTGTTCCAGCGCTGGTTCGACGAGGCGGTGCTGACCGAGCAGTTGCCGGTGGAGCCTAATGCCATGACCCTGGCAACGGTGGATGACAGCGGTCGTCCGCATTGTCGGGTGCTGCTGCTCAAGGGGCTCGACGAGCGCGGCTTTACCTTCTTCAGCAACTACGACAGCGCCAAGGGCCAGCAACTGCTGGGCAATCCCTTCGCGGCAATGACCTTCTTCTGGCCGACCCTAGAGCGCCAGGTGCGCATCGAAGGACGGGTGGAGCGGGTCAGCGCCGATGAGTCGGATGCCTATTTTCAAGTGCGCCCGCTGGGCAGCCGTATCGGTGCCTGGGCATCGCCGCAAAGCCAGGTGATCGCCGACCGCGCCGAGCTGGAAGGCCTGTTGGCCGAGACCGAACGGCGTTTTCTCGAGCAGGCTCCGCATTGCCCACCGCATTGGGGTGGCTACCGCCTGCTGCCTGAGCGCATCGAGTTCTGGCAGGGGCGTCCGAGTCGCCTGCATGATCGCCTCAATTACCGTCAGGTCGACGGCTCCTGGCAGTTCGAGCGGCTGGCGCCCTAAACTGGCGGCCTCGTTTCGGAGGTCGCCTGCATGATCGAGCTTGATTCCACCCTGGCCCAGCATATCGTCGACCGTGCCATGGCCATCCTGCCGCACAACATCAATGTCATGGACGGCCAGGGCATGATCATCGGCAGTGGCGATCCGCAGCGTCTGCATACCCGCCATGAAGGCGCACAACTGGTACTGAGCAATCGCCGCGTGGTGGAAATCGACGCGCAGGCTGCCGCTTGCCTGCGCGGGGTCAAGCCGGGCGTCAATCTGCCACTGCTGCATGCCGAGCAATTGATCGGTGTGCTTGGCATCACGGGTGAGCCTGAGGTCGTGCGGCCCTATGCCGAGCTGGTGCGCATGGCGGCCGAGATGCTGGTCGAGCAGCGTCAGCTACAGGCCGAGCGGCACTGGCAGCGACATCAACTGGATGCCTGGGTGCACCAGCTGCTTGATCCGGCGGTCGCCATTACGCAACTCGCTGCAGAGGCCGAACGCATTGGCCTGCAATTGAGCTGGCCACGCCAGGTCCTGCTGCTCGAGTTGGTTGAGGAGGGCGAGCCATTGGCGCGGCAGGCGCGAGTGCTCAGCGCATTGGCCAGCAAACTTGAGCAGCAATGCGCTCCACTGGGTGTGCGTGAGCTGTTGCTGAGTCGACCGTTCCAGGCAGCGCGTGATGATCAGGCCTGGCTGGCCCAGGCGGATAGCCGGGAGTGGGGCATACAACGCCTGCTGCTCAGTGACAGGCTGGATAACCTGAGCGACCTGCGCGAGGCGGCGCTGGCGCTGCGTGAGCTGCAAGACTATGCCAGTGCCCGAAAGCCTGCCGCGCGCCTGTTACGGCTGGAGCAACACCGCCTTCCCGCGCTGCTGTTCGGACAGCGGCAGGCGTGGTCGATACAGCGCTGGCTGGCGCCGTTGCGCAAGGTTCTGGCTCAGGATGCCCAGGGTGTTTTGCGCGAGACGCTGGAGGGCTGGTGTGAACATGACGGTCATCCACAGGCGTGTGCCGAGGCACTGGGCATCCACCGCAACACCCTGCGATACCGGCTCGAGCGAATCGCGGAGTTGAGTGGCGTGGACCTGGCGCGGCGTGATCAACGCCTGCTGTTCGCCCTGGGGCTGGAGCTACTGGGCGAATAGGAAGATAACTGTGCGTTTGCACATATTGGCGTGCTTTCGCGTCAGTGCTTGAGGTGCGGTTGAACAGGGCGTCCCCTGCGTTGTCTGGGCAACAATGGCGTGTCTCGCGACACCCATACCCATAACAACAATGAGGAGTCGGCCATGCTTTTGGTCATGATCCTGGCGGCACTGATCGCGTTCATCGTGCTCTCCACCACCCGTCTCAAACTGCATCCTTTTCTTGCCCTGCTCGCGGCTGCCTTCATTGCAGGCTTCGCCTACCAGTTGCCCAGCGCTGAAATCGTCAAGACCATCAACGCCGGCTTCGGCAATATCCTCGGCTATATCGGTATCGTCATCGTGCTCGGCACGATCATCGGGGTCATCCTCGAGCGCAGTGGTGCGGCAATCACCATGGCCGAAACGGTGATCAAGCTGCTAGGGGAGCGCTTTCCCACACTGACCATGTCGATCATCGGCTACCTGGTGTCGATTCCAGTGTTCTGCGACTCGGGCTTCGTCATTCTCAACTCGTTGAAGAATGCCCTGGCCGCGCGCATGAAAGTTTCCGTGGTGGCCATGAGCGTGGCCCTGGCCACCGGCCTGTATGCCACCCATACCTTTGTGCCGCCGACTCCCGGGCCGATTGCCGCTGCCGGCAACCTCGGCCTGGAAAGCAGCCTGGGCCTGGTGATTGCCGTGGGGCTGGTGGTTGCCTTCGTCACAGCCATGGCTGGCATGTGGTGGGCCAACCGTTTTATCGGCAAGGACATCGCCCTGGAGGATGACGGCTTGCCGTTGCCCGCCGCTGAAGATTTTGCCGAGCTGAAAGCACGCTACGGCAAGCTGCCCAGCGCATTCCAGGCTTTTGCCCCGATCTTTGTGCCGATCCTGCTGATCTGCCTGGGTTCTATTGCCGTGTTTCCCAGCAAGCCGTTTGGTGAGGGTGTGGTGCTGTCCACCCTGATCTTCCTGGGACAGCCGGTGGTGGCCTTGCTGGTTGGCCTGGTGTTGGCCTGTACGCTGTTGAAGAGTGCTGACAAGCGCAAGGAATTCCATGATCACGTGGTCGAGGGGTTGCTCTCGGCTGCTCCGATCCTGTTGATCACGGGGGCGGGCGGCGCTTTTGGTGCGATCCTGAAGATTACCCCGCTCGGCGATTATCTCGGCAGCACGCTCTCGGGGCTCGGCATTGGCTTGTTCATGCCGTTCGTGGTGGCCGCCGCGCTGAAGAGCGCGCAGGGCTCGACCACGGTAGCGCTGGTGACCACCTCGGCACTGGTAGCCCCATTGCTTGGCCAACTCGGCCTGGATAGCGAGATGGGGCGTGTGCTCACCGTCATGGCGATTGGTGCGGGGGCGATGACCGTTTCGCATGCCAACGACAGCTTCTTCTGGGTGGTGACCCAGTTCAGTCGCATGCCGGTAGCCGTGGCCTATCGTGCACAGACCGTTGCGACCCTGATCCAGGGCATCGCCGGGATCATCACCGTTTGGCTGCTCAGCCTGGTGCTGCTGTAATTCCTGCTATACCGCGAGCGCCTATGGGCGCTCGCACTCTTCGAGGACGTCATGAAAATCGTCATTGCTCCGGATTCCTTCAAGGAAAGCCTCAGCGCACCTGAAGTCGCCGCTGCCATCGCTCGTGGCTGGCAGCAGGTGTTTCCCCAGGCCGAAATCGTGTTGCGGCCGATGGCCGATGGCGGCGAAGGCACGGTGGATGCATTGCTCGCCGCCATCGGTGGCGAGCGTCGCGAGTGTGTCGTGCGCGGCCCGTTGGGGGCTCCGGTTGCGGCTCACTGGGGCTGGCTGGATGACACCACTGCGGTGATCGAAATGGCTGCGGCCAGCGGCCTGCACTGGGTGCCGCGCGAGCAGCGCGATGCCACACGGACCAGTAGCTATGGAACCGGCGAGCTGATTCGCCAGGCCCTGGATGCCGGTGCCACACGCATCATTCTCGGCCTGGGCGGCAGCGCCACCAATGATGGCGGGGCGGGTCTGCTGCAGGCGCTCGGTGTACGTTTTCTCGACGACTGCGGCGCCGAACTGGTGCCTGGCGGCGCGGCGCTGGCTTCGCTGGCCCGGCTGGATCTGAGCGGCCTCGATGCGCGGCTGCAGCAGGTGCAGGTCGAAGTGGCGGCGGATGTCGATAACCCGCTGTGCGGGCCGCGCGGTGCTTCCCAGGTTTTCGGTCCGCAGAAAGGTGCCAGTCCGGCGCAGGTCGAGTTGCTGGATGCGGCCCTGGCGCACTATGCACAGCACGTTGCGGCGGTGCTGGGCGAGGACCATAGTCGCTTGCCAGGCGTCGGTGCGGCAGGTGGCCTGGGGTTTGCCTGCAAGGCGTTCTTGCACGCTATTTTCCGCCCCGGCATCGAGCTGGTGGCAGAGCTTTGCGCACTGGCCGAGGCGGTGCAGGGGGCTGATTTGTTGATCACCGGTGAAGGGCGGCTCGACTCGCAGAGCCTGCACGGCAAGACGCCCGTGGGGGTGGCGCGTATCGCCAAGGCAGCAGGTGTTCCGGTGATTGCCCTGGCGGGCAGCCTGGGCGAGGACTATCAACAGGCCTATGCCGCCGGAATCGATGCGGCATTCAGCCTCACGCCCGGGCCGCTCAGCCTGGAGCAGGCATTGGCCACCGCCGCATTGCAACTGGAGGCGCGCAGTATCGATCTGGCTCGTCTGTGGCGCGTGGCGCAGGTAGGGCGCTGATTTGCATCTGCGGCTCGAGATAGGGAGTTTCTGTTTCCAGCCGGGCTTCTACACTCTAGGTAGGGCAGTGAGTGACATCCAGCAGTGGCCAAGGTCTAATGTTCACTGCCTCAATACGGAGAGATCCAAATGCGTAAATCCATGCTGTTGACTGCGGCCTTTACCGCTCTGGCCCTGACCTTGGGTGGCTGCGCCTCCAATCTCAGTGGCGACAGCTACAGCCGTGACGAAGCCCGTAAAGTGCAGACTGTGCGCATGGGTACCATCGAGTCGCTGCGTCCAGTGAAGATCGAAGGCACCAAGACCCCAATCGGCGCCGGCGCTGGTGCGGTGGTAGGTGGGATCGGGGGCAGCACCATCGGTCACGGCAGTGGTTCCGCCGTTGCAGCGGTGATCGGTGCAGTGGCAGGCGGCCTGCTCGGTTCCATGACCGAAGAAGGCATCACCCGTACCCAGGGCGTGGAAATCACCGTACGTGAAGACGACGGTACCCTGCGCGCCTACGTGCAACAGGTGCAGGAGAACGAAGTCTTCCGTGTCGGCGAACGCGTACGCATCATGACCGTCGACGGCACCAGCCGCGTCGCTCACTGATAGCCACCAGGCCCGGCATTTACCGGGCCTTTTCACTGCTGCCTCTATCGGCTGCCGGTGTTTAGATAAGTTTTAGTAATAATTCCGCCATGACTTGCTCCCGTTGGTTATGGATAATCAACGAATAGTTCTGCGCTGATGCGCAGATGCATCCAGGACGATTCGTCCTTCGCAGGCGCTGCTCGGCAGGTTGGCGATGGGCCCGCTGAGGGGGATTCATGGAGCTGTTGCTCATCGTCGGATTGCCGTTTCTCGGCGCTTTCCTGCCCTGTCTGTTTCAACGCTATGGCCGATTGGCCTGTAGCCTCTCCACTGCTTTCGCACCGCTACTGGCCCTGGGCTTGCTGTTGTGGCTGGCGCCCCAGGTATTCGCCGGTGATGTGCGGGTAGTGAGCCAGCCCTGGCTGCCGCAACTGGGCTTCAACCTGTCGCTGCGTCTGGATGGCCTGGGCTTCCTGTTTGCCTTGCTGATTCTCGGCATCGGTCTGCTGGTGATTCTCTACGCCCGCTACTACCTCTCCGAACGCGAGCCGATCGGCCGCTTCTTCAGCTACCTGCTGCTGTTCATGGGCGCCATGCTCGGCGTGGTGCTGTCGGAAAACCTGCTGCTGATGCTGACGTTCTGGGAGCTGACCAGCCTGTCGTCGTTCCTGCTGATCGGCTTCTGGGGGACCCGCAGCGACGCGCGTAAAGGCGCCCGCATGGCCCTGGCGGTAACCGGTGGTGGTGGCTTGGCATTGTTCGCCGGCATTCTGCTGATCGGCCATATCGTCGGCAGCTTCGAGTTGAGTACGGTGCTGGCCAGTGGCGACCTGATCCGCGCTCACACGCTTTATCCGGTGGCGCTGGTGCTGGTGTTGCTCGGTGCCTTCACCAAGTCGGCGCAGTTTCCCTTCCACTTCTGGCTGCCCCATGCGATGGCGGCGCCGACCCCGGTGTCGGCCTATCTGCACTCGGCGACCATGGTCAAGGCCGGGGTGTTTCTCCTGGCGAGGCTGTATCCGGCGTTGTCCGGCTCGGACCTGTGGTTCTACCTGGTCAGCCTCAGCGGCCTGGCAACCTTGCTGCTGGGCGCCTTCATGGCGCTGTTCCAGCACGACCTCAAGGGCCTGCTGGCGTACTCGACCATCAGCCACCTGGGGCTGATCACCCTGTTGTTCGGCCTCGACTCGGGGTTGTCCAACGTCGCAGCGGTGTTCCACATCATCAACCACGCGACATTCAAGGCTTCGCTGTTCATGGCCGCGGGGATCATCGACCACGAGACCGGCAGCCGCGACATGCGCCGCATCAACGGCATGTGGCGTTACCTGCCGCACACGGCGGTGCTGGCGATGGTGGCGTCGTCGGCAATGGCCGGGGTGCCGCTGCTCAACGGTTTCCTGAGCAAGGAAATGTTCTTCGGCGAAGCCCTGCAGCAAGGCTTGCTGGGCAGCTTCAACTGGGTGATCCCAGCGCTGGCGCTGTTGGCCGCGGTGTTCTCGGTGGCCTATTCGCTGCGTTTCGTGCACGACGTGTTCTTCAATGGCGAGCCGATCAACCTGCCCAAGTTCCCGCCCCATGAGCCGCCGCGCTACATGAAGGTGCCGGTGGAGATTCTGGTGTTCCTCTGCCTGCTGGTGGGCATGCTGCCCGCTTACACGGTGGCGCCGCTGCTGGCAGTGGCCGCGCATGCCAGCCTGGGTGGCGACCTGCCGGCCTATGACCTGGCGGTCTGGCACGGTTTCAACCTGCCACTGCTGATGAGTGCTGTGGCCACGGTGGGTGGCGTGCTTGTATACGTCTGCCGCCAGCCGCTGTTTCGCTGGTATGCCGGCCTGCCGGAAGTGGACGCCAAGCTGGTGTTCGAGCAGCAGGTGCAACGGGTCACGGCCTTCGCCCGGTGGCTGACCGGTGTGCTGGAAAACGGCTCGCAGCAGCGCTATCTGGCGCTGCTGCTGGGCAGTGCCCTGGTGCTGACGGCCGTTGCGCTGGCGCCGTTGGGGCGCCTGAGTGGTGAGCGCATGCTGACCCCGCTGGATGGGATTACCGCACTGGGCCTGGTGATGCTGGCGGTGAGCGCCGTACTGACAGCGATCTTTCATCGTCAGCGCCTGGTGGCACTGCTGATCCTCGGTGTCGGCGGCATGCTGGTGGCGCTGGCCTTCGCCCGTTTCTCCGCCCCGGACCTGGCACTGACCCAACTGGTGGTCGAGGTGGTGACCCTGGTGCTGCTGGTGCTGGCGCTGTATTACCTGCCGTCGCGTACGCCGGAGGAAAGCTCCAGCTTGCGCGGGCTGCGTGATTTCGTTCTGGCTGGCGGCTGCGGGGTGATGGTGGCATTGCTGGTCTACGGCGTGCTGACCCGGCCCTATGCCGGGATCGCCGAATTCTTCCTGGCCAACAGCGTCAGTGGCGGTGGTGGTACCAACGTGGTCAACGTGATCCTGGTCGACTTCCGTGGCTTCGATACCCTGGGCGAGATCACCGTGCTGGCCATAGCCGCCGTGGGCATAGTCGCCATGCTCAACGGCCTGCGCCTGAGCAACCCGACCTGCGACCCGCAAGGCCGGCGCTGGGCCTGGGCCAAGCACCCGCTGATCCTCAAGACCCTGTCGCGTCTGCTGTTGCCGCTGGCGCTGCTGATTTCGGTGTTCATCTTCCTGCGCGGGCACAACCTGCCGGGTGGCGGCTTCATTGCCGGGTTGATCACCGCCGTGGCGCTGATCCTGCAATTCATCGCCAATGGCGTGGACTGGGTCGAGGAGCGCCTGCCGCTGAACTACCAGCGCATGGCCGGCGTCGGCGTGCTGATCGCCGGGCTCACCGGGCTGGGCAGCTGGGCCTTCGGCCGACCGTTCCTGACCACGGCGTTCGGCCACTTCGAGCTGCCGCTGGTGGGTGAGTTCGAACTGGCCACGGCCATGCTGTTCGACCTCGGCGTGTTCCTCACGGTGGTGGGTGCCACGCAGCTGATTCTGGTCAACCTGGGGCGGGTCAGCCTGGCCCCGCCTACCAGCGAGGAGATTCACTGATGGAGGCGCTGTTTGCCGTGACCCTGGGCCTGCTCACCGCCAGTGGCGTATATCTGCTTCTGCGCGCCCGTACCTTCGCCGTGGTGCTGGGGCTGACGTTGCTGTCCTATGCGGTCAACCTGTTCCTGTTCGCCATGGGCCGCCTGAGCGGCGAAGCGGCGGTACTGGGGCAGGGCGGTATACCCGCCGACCCGGTGCCGCAGGCACTGGTGCTCACCGCCATCGTCATCGGCTTTGCCATGACCGCATTCCTGGTGGTACTGGCCTTGCGCGGCGTGGCCGACCTGGGCAATGACCACGTCGACGGGCAGCAGGATGAGGGGGCAGCGCCGTGAGTCATTGGCTGATCCTGCCTATCCTGCTGCCGCTGTTCTGTGGTGGCCTGCTGCTGGTGCTGCCGTCCCATGAGCGGCTCAAGCGCGGCCTGTCGGTGCTGGCCACCCTGGCCCTGTTGCCGCTGAGCTTTTTCCTGCTGGTTCAGGCCGATAGCGGCCCTTTACAGGTCTATGCACTGGGTGACTGGCGTCCGCCGTTCGGTATCGTCCTGATCCTCGACCGCCTGGCTGCGCTGATGCTGCTGGCTACTGCGGTGCTGGCCAGCGCCGCGGTGCTCTATGCGGTGCGCGGCGATGATCGCGCCGGGCCGCGTTTCCATGCGCTGTTCCAGTTCCAGCTGCTCGGCGTCAACGGCGCCTTCCTGACGGGCGACCTGTTCAACCTGTTCGTGTTCTTCGAAATCCTGCTGATCGCCTCCTACGCCTTGCTCCTGCATGGCGGTGGCGCGCAGCGAGTGAAGGCGGGGCTGCATTACGTCGTGCTCAACCTGTGCGGCTCGGCCTTGTTCCTGATTGCGGTCGGCACGCTGTATGGCCTGACCGGCACCCTGAACATGGCTGATCTGTCGGTGCAGGTGGCTGCCGCCACTGTCGATACGGCACCGCTGTTGGCGGCGGCGGGGTTGCTCCTGCTGCTGGTGTTCGCCCTCAAGGCGGCCCTGTTGCCGCTGTACTTCTGGTTGCCGCGTGCCTATGCGGTGGCTGGGGCACCTGTGGCGGCACTGTTCGCGATCATGACCAAGGTCGGTATCTACGCCATCCTGCGCGTGTACACCCAGGTGTTCGGCGAGGGCGCCGGCCTGCTGGCCAACCTGGCCCAGGCCTGGTTGTGGCCGCTGGCCCTGGCGTCCGTGGTGCTGGGGGCACTTGGCGCCCTGGCGGCGCGCACCCTGCAAGGCCTGCTGGCTTATCTGGTGGTGGTGTCTGCCGGTACGCTGCTGGCGGTGATCGCCCTGGGTACGGCCGAAGCACAGGCGGCGGCGCTGTACTACCTGCTGCACAGTACCTGGGTTGCCGGCGGCCTGTTCCTGTTGGCTGATCTGCTGGCACGTCAGCGCGGCGACAAGGGCGGCGAACTGGTGCAGGGCCCGGCGTTGGAGAACCCGGCGCTGCTGGGTGCGATGTTCTTCTTCGGCGCCATCGCGGTAGTCGGCCTGCCGCCGCTGTCCGGTTTCCTCGCCAAGTTGCTACTGCTCCAGGCGGTGCCGCCTGGTGGCATGGCGGTGGCCTTGTGGGGCGTGTTGCTGGGCGGCGGCTTCTGCGCCCTGGTTGCGCTCAGTCGCGCCGGCAGTACGCTGTTCTGGCGCGTAGGCCTCAGTACCCTGGACAGCGCAGAGCTGGACCATGGACGGCTGCTCGTGACCCTGTTGCTGCTGGGCTGCAGCCTGCTGCTGGTAGCCTTCGCCGCACCGCTGATCGAGTACACCCAGGCTACCGCCGCGCAGTTGCATGACCTGGCCCAGTACCGGGCCATTCTCGTGGAGGGCGCACGATGAGCCGCTGGTTACCGCACCCGGCACAGAGCCTCTTGTTGCTGCTGACCTGGATGCTGCTGGTGGATACCTTCGCCTTTGGCCAGTGGCTGCTGGGGGGCGTGCTCGGCATTGCCATCCCGCTGCTGTTCAACCGCCTGCTGATCGAACACCCCAAGGGCTGGAAGCCACTCAAGCTGCTGCGCTTCCTGCTGCTGGTGATGGGCGACATCCTGGTGGCCAACTTCCATGTGGCACGCCTGACCCTGGGCCGGGTCGAGACACTGCGCCCGGGCTTTGTCGAAGTGCCGATCGAACTGGATAACGAGCTGGCGATCAGCGTGCTGGTCAGCGTGGTTTCCCTGACTCCAGGCTCGCTGGCCGCCGACCTCAGCCTGGATCAGCGCACCCTGCTGGTACACGGCCTCGATGTGCCGGACCCGCAAGCGATGATCGACGAGATCAAGCAGCGCTACGAGGCACCGCTGAAGGAGATATTCCCATGCTCGCCTACGTGATCCCGCTGTGCCTGGCCATGCTCGGCCTGGCCCTGCTGCTGGCGGCGGCACGCCTGATCAAGGGGCCGAGTCTGCCGGACCGGGTGCTGGCCCTGGACACCCTGTACATCAACGCCATCGCCCTGATCATCCTGTACGGCATCTGGAAGGGCAGCGAACTGTTCTTCGAGGTGGCGCTGTTGATTGCCGTGCTCGGGTTCGTCAGCACCGTGGCGGTGGCCAAGTACATGCTGCGTGGAGACATCATCGAATGAGCCTGTGGCTGGAAATCCTCGTTTCGCTGTTGCTGCTGCTCGGTAGCGGCTTCGTGCTGGTTGGCGCCATTGGTCTGTACCGCCTGCCGGATTTCTTCATGCGTCTGCATGGCCCGACCAAGGCCACCACCCTGGGCGTGGGCGGCATGGTGGTGGCGTCGCTGATCTTCTTCAGCGTCGGCGAGCAGACCCTGAGCTCCCACGAGTTGCTGATCAGCCTGTTCCTGTTTATCAGCGCCCCGGTCAGCGCCTATATGCTGGCCAAGGCGGCGGTGCTGCACCAACTGCCGCTGGAGCAGAAGACCCACGGCAAGCCTTGGGAGCAGTAAACAGTTTTGCTGCGCCGCTGTGTCTGTTGGTGCTTTAGGTCGCCCCCTACACTGAATCTTTGCGTGGAGGTGATGTGATGGCCCGGCAGGGACGATTGTTTGCGATGGCGTGCCTGGTGCTGGCCATGGCCCTGTGGGGCAGTTCCTTCATCGCCCTCAAGTTCGCCTTCGCCGAGCTGCCGCCGATGTGGGTGATCTTCGGCCGCATGGCCCTTGGCAGCCTGGTGTTTCTGCTTGCCTGGCGCTGGCGTGGCCGCCTCGACTACCGCCCCGGTGACTGGAAATACCTGCTCGCCCTGGCCGCTTGCGAGCCTTGTCTGTACTTCATCTTCGAGGCCCTGGCGCTGCAGCACACCAGTGCCACCCAGGCGGGCATGATCACCGCGTTGTTGCCACTGCTGGTGGCCATGGGCGCGTTCGCCTTCCTGCGCGAACGGGTCGCTGTCACTACCTGGGCCGGTTTTCTGCTGGCGGTGTTCGGCGCGATCTGGCTGAGCCTGGCCAGCGAGGCGGACGCCAGTGCGCCGGCGCCGCTGCTGGGCAACTTCTACGAATTCGTCGCCATGCTCTGCGCCACCTGCTACACCCTGCTGCTGAAGTTTCTATCCGAGCGCTACTCGCCCTTCATCCTCACCGCCATGCAGGCCTTCATCGGCTCGTTGTTCTTCCTGCCGCTGGCGTTGGTGACCGAACCGTTGCCGAGCCAGTTCAGCGTGCTCGGCGTCGGCTCGGTGATCTACCTCGGCCTGGTGGTCACGGTGGGTGCCTATGGGCTGTACAACTTTGGCGTCAGCCGCCTACCGGCCAGCCAGGCATCCGGCTTCACCAACCTGTTGCCGGTGTTCACCCTGGTTTTCGCCGCGTTGCTGCTGGGCGAGAGTCTGAGCACGGTGCAGTACCTGGCCACCGGGCTGGTGTTCGTCGGCGTGGCGTTGAGCCAGTGGCGCAGCAGTGCGCCGGTGCCGGCCGGGGTGCTGGATTGATGGCCACGAGCGTGCTGCTACGTTCGGCGACGGCGGCGGATATCGAGGCGCTGTGTGGGCTGATCTTCGAGCACGGACCCAATCCCTGGAACCACTTGCCGCCTGAGCCGGTACGCATGCACTTGCAAGGCATTGCCGATGGTAGCGTGCAGACGTTGTTGGCCGAGGAGGGTGGGCAGCTACTGGGTTTCGTCAGCTTCCTGACCAGTCAGGACTTTTGCCACTACCAGGCGCCGGAGCGCCGGGAACTGCCGCAGGCCTATATCGCCGAGGCGGTGGTGCGGCGCGAACAGGCCGGGCGCGGACTGGGCTCGCGCCTGTTGCGGGCGGCGCGGGACGAACTGCTGCGCCAAGGTGTGGCGGATGTGTATATCGAGCGCCATGAGGAAAACCAGGCCTCGGCGGGGATGATGCGCAAGGCCGGTTTCCGCGAGCTGCTCACGTTCGCCGATCCGGCACGCCGCCCGAATGGTTCGCAGCGCACCACGCTGTGCTACTGGCAGGCTGCACCACGCATAACCGGCTAGCCGGGTCTCTGTGGCACGGTGCGTAAGGGTTCCAGTGGCCTGAGCCAGGCCAGCAGTACATCCAGCAGGCGATTGGCGAAGGCCCATTCGTTGTCGTACCAGGCCAGTACCTTGACCAGGTCATCGCCCTGCACGCGGGTGTGATTGAGGTCGACCACGCAAGACACCGGGTAGCCATTGAAATCGCTGGATACCAGCGGCAGGTCATTGCACTCCATCACGCCTAGGGGGAACTGGCGCGCGGCCTTCTGCAGGATGTCGTTGATCGCCTCGCGGCTGGTTGGGTGCTCGCTGCTAAAGGTCAGGTCGAGCAGTGACACATTGGCGGTCGGCACCCGTACGGCCATGCCATCGAGGCGCCCGGCCAGCTCTGGAATTACCAGGCCAATGGCCTTGGCCGCGCCGGTGGCGGTGGGGATCATCGACAGGGCGGCGGCGCGGGCTCGATAGAGGTCGTTGTGGGTCTTGTCCAGCAGGTTTTGGTCGTTGGTGTAGGCGTGCACCGTGGTCATCAGCCCCTGGCGGATGCCCACGGCGGTGTGCAGCACCTGGGCCAGGGGTGCCAGGCAGTTGGTGGTGCAAGAGGCGTTGGAGACGATCTGCTGGTTGCCCAGCAACTGGTGATTGACCCCGTAGACCACCGTCAGGTCGGCTCCTTCCAGGGGGTGTGAGAGCAGTACGCGTGGTGCGCCGGCCACCAGGTGCTGGTCAGCGAGCAGGCGTTTCTTCAGCTTGCCTGTGCAATCCACCACCACATCGATACCGAGGGCTTTCCAGGGCAGCTGGGTGAGGTCGCGTTCGCCGAGCAGGCGAATCGATTGGCCGCGCACCAACAGCATGTCTTCATGCAGGGCGACATGGCCATTGAAGCGACCGAAGGTCGAGTCGAAGCGGGTCAGGTGGGCCAGCGTCTTGAAATCGCCGACCTCATTGATGGCTTCGACGTGTAGCTGGTTTTCCAATCCGCGCTCGAACAGGGCGCGGAGCAGGGCGCGACCAATGCGCCCGTATCCATTGAGGGCAATGCGCAGCATGGCAGTCTCCGGCTGACGGGTCTGCGTTCAGCATAGGTGCCGGACTGCCAGGCTGCCCTCAATCAGCGATTGCGTGCGCCGCCAAACGAGGCACAACCGCGCAGCACCTGGCCATCCAGGCGCAGTTCGGCGCTGAGGTGCTGCACCGTGCCACTCATGCTGTCGCTGCAGCGTTGCGGGGCAATCCACAGGTCCAGGTGCTGGCCGTTGGCTTCGCTGCTGATGGCGAACCGGCCATCGGGCAGTTGCTCTTCCAGGTACGGCAGGGCCAGCGGCTCCTGGCCCGGACGGTAGAGGGCGAGGCCCTGACTGGTGACATTCAGGCTCCAGTCCGGCTCGTTGCCGCTGGCGCGCAGCACCAGGCGTTTGAAGGCCGGATCG
The DNA here is from genome assembly GCA_037994305.1 of Pseudomonas sp. Lineage (GTDB taxonomy): Bacteria > Pseudomonadota > Gammaproteobacteria > Pseudomonadales > Pseudomonadaceae > Aquipseudomonas. The sequence goes on from JBBNAI010000050.1 coordinate 25,530, forward strand.
TCGCAACCCAGGCCTTCGCGCTGGAGGCGGTAGACCTCGCTCACCTGCAGCTCGCCGTCGCTGTCGGCAGTTTTGCCGGCGCTCAGGTGGCCGCTCAGGTCGACGAACAGCGGGGCGGGGCCGTCCTGGAACAGTTCACCCGCCTCCCGGACGATTTCGCTGCTGCCATCATTGAGCAGGCGGAAATGTCGCTGCTCACCACAGGGGCGCAGTTGCAGTTGGCCATTGACCCGGCTCAGCTCGCCTTGCAGACGCTCGCGGGGCGGCTCTCCTGCGTTTTCGCCGGGGACGAAGACTTGGCAGCCGGCGAACAAGGGCAGCAGGGCGAAAATCAGGACACGGGCGGGGGACATGAGGGCACTCCAGACAAGAAGCGGCCACGTTACCCAGTGCCTGGCACGATCACAAGGGTGCCTTAGTCATCCGCCAGAAAGGATTTTCCGGCCACACTAGCTGATAGAACGGGCAGCTTTCGAACGGCCCCCATCTGCCCGCAAAGGCCCGCCTGTGCTAGGGTCGCTGCCTGGCGTTGATCAAGAAGTTGCGCATGTTGACCGTACCGCTGAGTGTGACCATGGATAGAAACACCGGCTCCGGCCTGTCGTTTGCCAAACGTATTTACCTGCCCCGTGCCATCGGCCTGGGCGTCGGCTTTTTCTGTGTTGCCGCGGGCCTCTGGTCGATGGCGATGCCGAGCTGGATCTGGGTGTTGCTGGTGTTCAACGGCTACCTCTGGCCGCACCTGGCCTTCCAGATTTCGCGTCTTTCCGCAAAGCCCTACCAGACCGAGCGCCGCAACCTGTTGCTGGACTCGGTATTGGGCGGCTTCTGGGCCGGCGCCATGCAGTTCAATGCACTGCCGACGGTGACCATTCTGTCGATGATGGCGATGAACAACATCGCCGCTGGTGGCGCGCGCTTTTTCCTGGCCGGCTGTGCGGCGCAGCTGTTCGGCGCGCTGCTGTCCATGACGCTGTTCGGTTTCGCCTTCAACCCGGCCACCAGCATGGCGCAGCTGTACGCCTGCCTGCCGATGCTGGTGCTGTACCCGCTGGCGCTGGGCCTGGTGTGCTACCGGCTGACCATCACGCTGGCCGAGCACAAGCAGGCCCTGCGCGCGGTCAGCCGCACCGACAGCCTGACCCGGCTGTTCAACCACGGTTACTGGAAAGACCTGCTGCAGCACGAGTTCAGCAAATGCCGGCAGGGCGAGCAGCGTTCCACGGTGGCGCTGATCGATGTCGACCACTTCAAGTCGATCAACGACACCCACGGTCATCTGGTTGGCGACAGCGTGCTGCGCCTGATCAGCGAGCGCCTGGTGCACAGTCTGCGCGAGGATGACCTGGCCGGTCGCTATGGCGGCGACGAATTCTGCGTGATCCTGCCGCATACTCCACCGGTGCTGGCCACCGAGGTGATGGAGCGCCTGCGTCACAGCCTGGCGGACATCCGCAGCGAGCTAGCGCCGCAACTGTGTTTTACCTTGAGCATCGGCTTGGCCGGCTACAGCCCGTCCCAGCAGGACTCCAGCGAGTGGTTGAAGGCTGCCGACCAGGCGCTGTACCGGGCCAAGAGCGGCGGGCGCGACCGGGTGGTGCTGGCGTCTGAGGTGCAGGGCTCCGGCTCGGCCGTGTACGGCCAAGGATCAGCCAGCATTAGCTGACACGGCGATTCCCACTACGCGGCGCACGTGGCAGGCTAGTGGCCCTTTACCTGTGGATGCTGCCATGTCTAGCGAGACCCCCGATTTCGAGCCGCTCAACGCCGTCGAGGCGCGCATCCTGGGTTGCCTGATCGAGAAGCAGGCAACCACCCCGGAAACCTACCCGCTGACGCTCAACTCCCTGCTCCTGGCCTGCAACCAGAAGACCAGCCGCGAGCCCCTGATGAGCCTCACCGAAGGCCAGGTCGGCCAGAGCCTGCGCAGCCTGGAAGGGCGTGGCCTGTCCCGTCTGGTCATGGGCGGTCGTGCGGATCGCTGGGAACAGCGCGCCGACAAGACCCTGGAACTGGTCAAGCCGCAGGTGGCGCTGGTCGGCCTGTTGCTGCTGCGTGGCCCGCAGACCCTCAGCGAACTACTGACCCGCAGCAATCGCCTGCACACCTTCGAGGATGTCGACGAGGTTCAGCACCAGCTCGAGCGCCTCGCCGGTCGTGGCCTGGCCTGCCAGTTGCCGCGCCAACCAGGGCAACGCGAAGAACGTTACATGCACCTGCTGGGCGAGCCGGCCGACCTTGATGCACTGCTGGCTGCACGCAGCCAGGCGGAGAGCACGCCCCGCGCGGCGCCGGCCGACGATGGCCGCATCGCCGAGCTGGAGGCACGCATCGCAGCCCTGGAAGAGCGTCTGGCTAGCCTGGAAAGCCAATTGTTGTGATGTTTGAGCGCGCCGTGGCGTTGCCCCACGGCACTGCAGCTGCTGCAGGCCTTTAGTTCAGGCCTGCCTGCTGCCTGAAGACGACCTTCAGGATTCATTAAGACTGGCTGCAGATACTCCACTCCACGAATCATTCCCGTGGAGGGAGCCTGATGAGCCATAGCGAGTGGAAGACCACTTTTCCCCTGTATTTCGGTAGCGATCCGCTGCGCCAGGCCAGCTTGGCCCTGGTCGCTGAGGGCGCGCCTGCCCGGCCGGTGCTGGAGCAGTTCATCCAGGCGCGCTTCAGCGAGGCGCATGGTGCCGAGG
>JBBNAI010000051.1:0-1888 GCA_037994305.1 Pseudomonas sp.
CTAACTTGGTCGTGGACGCTGCAGGCAACCTGGCAACTCCACAGCAATTCAGCTTCTATGGTGCAACGCCTTACTGGTCGGGCGGTGGTGATTACTACTATTACAGCCTCACCAACACCCTCTCGCCTGCACGGGATGCCGGTAACAAGATTCTGCTCTGGTACCCCCAGCGTTATGACACCAAGGATCAGCGTTCCTGGAGTTATTCCACTGGCCAACGCCGTGTGCGCCTGGCGCCGGAGTTCTCTTACGACACGCCCATTACTCCGCTTGGCGGGGTGTTGTACTTCGACGAGGCCAACATGTTTGCCGGGCGTATGGACCGCTTCGACTTCAAGCTGGTAGGCAAGAAGGAAATGTATGTCCCTTACAACAACTACAAGGCTGTGACCGCGCCTATCGACACCCTGATTGGCAAGCAGCACATCAACCCGGATGTGATGCGCTGGGAGCTTCGTCGAGTATGGGTAGTTGAGGCAACCTTGAAGAGCGGCATGCGTCATACCGCCTCCAAGCGTAACTTCTATCTCGAGGAAGACAGTTGGAACATCGTGGCGAGCGAAGGCTTCGACCAGGCCGGCAAGATCTTCCGCGTACTGCTTGGCAACACTGGCGCTAACTATGTTTCCGGTATCGGCAGTGTGGACTTCGTTTCCTGTCTGACAGGTTATGACCTCGCCCGTGGTGGCTACACGTTCGTAGCCAGCCAGGGCGACCCCAAGGCGTTTTTCTCGCCAGTCGACAAACTGCCGCCGAACGCCTTTACCCCTGAGGCCATGGCCGGGCGAGGCGTTCGCTAAAGCGCCGGACGATTCATCGCTATTCCCTGTTCTACCGTTTACACCGGCCCTCGGGTCGGTGTTTTTTTGTCTGCGACAATTTGAATGCAGGCCAGGGAGTAGGGCAGCGCCGCTGTAGGGCGCCCTTTTTATGTCTTTCAGGGAACGAACATGCGTAAACGTTTGTTTTTAGCTGTGTTGATCCTGCTGTCCCAAAGCGCTTATGCAGCCAATTCCATACTCATTGGTCTGTCCTACCCCAAAACCGGAACGCACAAATGGGAAGGTCTTTCCCAGGTTCGCGGCGCGCTGATGGCGATCGAAGAAATCAATGCCGCCGGCGGCGTTCTGGGACGTTCGCTTGAACTCCTGGATCGCGATAGCGCCAGCCGTCCCGATAAAGCCAGCACCAACATTGCCCTGTTTGCCGATCAAGGCGTTGCGATGGTGATGGGGAGTGCGACCAGTGAAGAAGCCATAGCGGCCGGGCGAATGGCAAAGGAGCGCGGTTTGCTCTATTTCGCTACCCGCGCCTATGCCACCGACGTCACCTCCCGCTATGGCCACACCTTTCTGTTTCGTGAAGGGCCGACTGCGCAAATGGCAAGCAGTGTGTTGATGGAGTATCTCGATGCCCAACTGCCTAACCAGCGCTACTTCATCGTCACGGGTGACGAGGTAATACCCAATGGCAGTATTGGTTCATTGGTGATTGCCACCCATGCTAGGGAGAATGCTGACCCCAAACACTACCGCCAGGCGCTGCAGGCCGCTGCTGCCGGGGACGCCCAAGTATTGGTACTGATGCTATATGGGGAACAGCTTGTTGATGCCATGCGGCTGGTAGAAAAACTGCAACTGAAAAAGCGCATGACCATCGTGGTGCCAAATCTCAACCATGAAGCCATCCAACAGGCAGGGCCCGCCTTGATGGAGGATGTAATTGGCAGTGATGCGTGGACCTGGCGTACGCCAGAGCGAGAGAAAAATCCACGAGGCCAAGCCTTCGTCGAAGCCTTCGTCAGAGCGTATGGCGAGTATCCCACCAGTTCCGTGGCCTCGGCATACGGCGTGGTTCATCAATGGGCGGACGCCGTGGCCAGAGCCAA
>JBBNAI010000052.1:0-22371 GCA_037994305.1 Pseudomonas sp.
TCCGGCACCCGCTTGCACCCCATCACCCTGGGCGTATCCAAGCAACTTCTACCGATCTACGACAAACCGATGATCTACTACCCGATCTCGGTTCTGATGCTCGCCGGTATCCGCGACATCCTGATCATCTCCACCCCCCACGATCTGCCGCAGTTCGAGAAGATGCTCGGTGACGGCAGCCAGTTCGGCGTGCGCTTCCAGTATGCCGAACAGCCTTCGCCAGACGGCCTGGCCCAGGCCTTCCTGATCGGCGAGCAGTTCATCGGCAAGGATCCGGTTTGCCTGATCCTTGGCGACAACATCTTCCACGGCCAGCACTTCAGCGAAATGCTCCTGCGCGCGGCGGCGGAGCCCAGCGGTGCTTCCGTGTTCGGTTACTGGGTCAGCGACCCGGAGCGTTTTGGCGTGGTCGAGTTCGATACTCAGGGCAAGGTCATATCCATCGAAGAAAAACCCAAGCAGCCCAAATCCAGCTACGCAGTGACCGGTCTGTATTTCTACGACAACGACGTCATCGAGATAGCCAAGGCGGTGAAACCTTCGCCGCGCGGCGAACTGGAGATCACCGACGTCAACAGTGCCTACCTGAAGCGCGGCGACCTGCGTGTCGAGCGCTTCGGTCGCGGCTTCGCCTGGCTCGACACCGGCACTCACGACAGCCTGCTGGAAGCCTCGCAGTACGTACAAACCATCGAGCACCGCCAGGGCCTGAAAGTCGCCTGCCTGGAAGAAATTGCCTTCCAGCATGGCTGGATCGACCGTGAGCAGCTGCTCAGCCAGGCCAAGGCCTTCGGCAAGACCGGCTATGGCCAGTATCTGTATCAACTGGCTGGAGAGCATGCATGAATGTGATCCCGACCGACCTGCCGGAAGTGCTGATCCTCGAACCCAAGGTGTTTGGCGACGAGCGCGGTTTTTTTTACGAAAGCTTCAATACCAAGGCATTTGCGCAGGCCACCGGCCTACAGCGCGAGTTCGTCCAGGACAATCACTCGCGTTCACAGTGCGGCGTACTGCGCGGTCTGCATTTCCAGATCGAGCAGGCACAAGGGAAACTGGTGCGCGTCACCGCGGGTGAAGTGCTGGATGTGGCAGTAGATATCCGTCGCAGCTCGCCAAATTTCGGCAAGTCAGTTGCAGTGCGCCTGTCTGCGGAAAACAAGCGTCAGCTCTGGGTACCGGAAGGCTTCGCCCACGGTTTCGTGGTACTTAGCGACTATGCCGAGTTTCTCTACAAGACCACCGACTACTACGCCCCAGCCCATGAGCGCTCGATTCGCTGGGACGATCCGACCCTGGCCATCGACTGGCAACTCGACGGCACACCCCAGCTGTCAGCCAAAGACCTGGCCGGTAAGAGCCTGCAGGAAGCCGAGCTATTCCCATGAAAGTGCTGATCACCGGCCGCAATGGCCAAGTCTCCCGCGAGCTGCAACTGAGCCTGCCACATGCCGAGTTGCTGGTGTTCGGCCAGGAACAGCTTGATCTCGCCAGCAGCGATGCGATTCGCCAGCAGGTGCGCGCGGTGCGTCCAGACCTGATTATCAACGCCGCAGCCCACACCGCGGTAGATCAGGCCGAGAGCGAGCCTGAACTGGCCTTCGCCATTAATGCCGTGGCCCCCGGCGTGCTGGCCGAGGAAGCGGCAACCCTGGGTGTGCCGCTGATCCACTACTCCACCGACTATGTGTTCGATGGCAGCAAGAGCGGTCCCTACAGCGAAGACGATGCCACCGGCCCGCTGGGAGTTTATGGCCGCAGCAAGCTGGCCGGCGAGGACGCCATCCGCGCGGTCAACGGCCAGCACCTGATCCTGCGTACCAGCTGGGTCTACTCGCTGCACGGCAAAAATTTCCTGCTGACCATGCAGCGCTTGCTGCAGGAGCGCGAAGAACTGCGGGTAGTTGGCGACCAGGTGGGCGCACCGACCTGGGCCGGCAGCATCGCGCGCGCCACCCGCGAGCTGATTCAACACTGGCAGAACGGCCAGGCTGGCCCCTGGGGCACCTACCACCTCACCGGCCTGGGTGAGACCTCCTGGTTCGGTTTCGCCAGCGCCATTGCCGAGCAACTGCGCCTGCAGGGCAAGCCTAGTGCGCGCCTGGAGCCGATTCCGTCGAGCGCCTATCCAACGCCTGCCCAGCGGCCACTAAATTCACGTCTGGACTGCTCGCGCCTGCAACGTGAATGGAATATCCGCCTGCCGGACTGGCACGATGCACTGCTGACGTGCCTGGCTAACCCGCGCTGAATACCCGCGGTGCATAATGCGTCTGTCTCCTTGGCGCATTGTTGTATGACTCCGACCTCAACACCCCACCGCCCCCGCTGGCGTAGCCTCGCTCTGCTGGCCCTGCTGCTGGCTCCCTTGCTGTGGCCGCTGCAACAATTGGCTGAGCGTTATTACCGCGATGAGCTGATCGAGCAGAATCGCCAGACCCTCGATCTATATGTGGCCAACCTGCTCGGCACACTGCGCCGCTTCGAAGTGCTGCCGGCCATTCTCGGAGACCTGCCGGACTTGCGCGGTGCATTGTTGCAACCACAGGACGCGCCGGCCCTGGCCCGCGCCAACCAGTTGCTCGCCCGCGTGCGCGAGCAGACCGGCGCCGATGTGATCTACCTGATGGATGCCCGCGGTATCACCCGCGCTGCGTCCAACCACGACCAGGCCGACAGCTTCATCGGCCGCGACTTCACCTTTCGGCCCTACTACCGCGCCGCCAGCGAAGGCCGCTTGGGGCGCTTCTTCGGCCAGGGCACCACATCACGCAAGCGTGGCTATTACTTCGCCTCCGGCATTCGCGACGAGCAGCAGCGCCTTGGCGTACTGGTGCTAAAGGTCGACCTCGACTACACCGAGCGTCTATGGGGCAGGACCCCGGAACAGCTGCTGGTAACCGATGCCAACGGCGTGATCATCCTGACGTCCAATACTGACTGGCGCTTTCGCGCCACGCGCCCGCTGAGCCGCCAGGAGCTGGCACGCATCGCTGCCGAGCAGCCCTACCCAACTCTCAATCCGCTGCCCCTCGCCCTCGACGAAACACAGTGGCTGATGCAGAGCCGCGAGCTCGAGGAAACCGGATGGACGGTGAGCATCCTCGCGCCACGCAACCAGTTCGAGCGCCCGGTACAAACCGCCGTGGCCATCGGTGGTGCCAGCCTGCTGGCGCTGCTCCTGCTGCTCGGCCTGCTGCTGCAGCGCCGTCGTCATTACATCGAGCGCATTGCCTTGGACGCTCGCGCCAAGCGTGAGCTGGAAATCCGCGTGCTGGAGCGCACGCGCGACCTGGAAACCCTCAACAACCGCCTCAAGGACGAAGTGCTGGAGCGCGAACAGGCCCAGCAGGAGCTGCTGCGCACCCAGGATGACCTGGTCCAGGCCAGCAAACTCACGGCCCTCGGCACCATGTCAGCGAGTATCAGCCACGAGCTCAACCAACCGCTGGCGGCAATCCGCAGTTACGCCGACAACGCCGGCGTGCTGCTCGATCATCAGCGCAATGACGATGTGCGCGGTAACCTGCGGCAGATCAGCGACCTGACTGCGCGCATGGCCTCGATCATCGCCCACCTGCGCGCCTTCGCCCGGCGTGATCGCCACGCGCCCGAGAATGTTGCCCTGCAGCCCGCGCTGGACGATGCCCTGGCCCTGCTGGCCAAGCGCCGCCGGGCTCTGGATGTGGAGCTGATCCGCGACCTGCCGGATGCCACTCTATGGGTACAGGCCGGCGAGACCCGCCTACGCCAGGTGCTCGGCAACCTGCTGGCCAATGCTTTCGATGCACTCAGCGAAAAGGCCCCTCCGCGTCGCCTCTGGCTGAGCGCTGAAAGCACGGCCGAGGGCGTCAACCTGATCCTGCGCGACAACGGCCCGGGCTTCAGCCCGCAGGCCCTGCAGCACGCGCGCGAACCGTTCTTCACCACCAAGACCAGCACGCAGGGCCTCGGCCTGGGCCTGGCCATCTGCGAGACGCTGATGCGCGCCCTCGGCGGCGAGCTGTTGCTGGCCAACCATCCCGAGGGTGGCGCACGGATTACCCTGCAGCTGCGCAATGCCGACCCCGGCGCCAACCTGCAACCGCCCGAGGAGTTCTCATGAGCCGTATCGACAGCCGTACCCAGGTCCTGCTGATCGACGACGATCCGCACCTGCGCCAGGCCCTGGCACAGACGCTCGACCTCGCCGGCTTGCGCGTGGAAACCCTGGCCGATGCTCAGGACGTGGCGCAGCGCATCGAGGCGGACTGGCCTGGCGTGGTGGTCAGCGATATCCGCATGCCGGGGATTGATGGCCTCGAATTGCTGCGCCAACTGCATGAGCAGGACGATGGCCTGCCCGTGCTGCTGATCACCGGCCATGGTGACGTGCCCCTCGCCGTACAGGCGATGCGGGCCGGCGCCTATGACTTCCTGGAAAAGCCCTTCGCCAGCGATGCCCTGCTCGATAGCGTGCACCGCGCACTGAAGCTGCGGCGTCTGGTGCTGGACAACCGCAGCCTGCGCCTGGCACTGGCCGATCGAAAGCAGTTGGAAGCGCGCCTGATCGGCCAGTGCGCACCGATGCAGCGCCTGCGCGAACAGGTTGGCGCACTGGCGGCGATCCATACCGACGTGCTGATCCATGGTGAAACCGGCGCGGGCAAGGAAGTGGTGGCGCGCGCCCTGCACGAATTGTCGGCACGCAAGAAGGGCCCTTTCGTGGCAATCAACGCCGGTGCCCTGGCCGAGTCAGTGGTGGAAAGCGAGCTGTTCGGCCACGAACCCGGCGCCTTCACCGGCGCGCAGAAGCGGCGCATCGGCAAGTTCGAGTTCGCCAACGGCGGCACCCTGTTCCTCGACGAAATCGAAAGCATGAGCCCGGATGTGCAGGTCAAACTCTTGCGCCTGCTGCAGGAGCGGGTGGTCGAGCGCCTCGGCGGCAATCAGCTGATTCCCCTGGACATCCGTGTGATCGCCGCGACCAAGGACGACCTGCGCGTGGCCGCCGATCACGGCCGCTTCCGCGCTGACCTGTACTACCGGCTGAATGTCGCGCCGCTGCGCATCCCGCCGCTGCGCGAACGCGGCGAAGACATCCTGCTGCTGTTCCAGCAGCACGCCGAAGCCGCCGCCCAACGCCACGGCTTGCCAGCACGTAGCCTGCAACCGGGGCAACGCGCGCAGTTGTTGAGTCATGCCTGGCCAGGGAATGTGCGCGAACTGCAGAACGCCGCCGAGCGCTTCGCCATGGGCCTTGAGCTGGGCCTCGACCTACCGGGCGGCGTGTTGCCCGGCATCCTCGGCGAAGGCAGCCTGGGCGAGCAGGTGGACGCCTATGAGCGGGCACTGATTGCCCGAGAAATGGGCAATGGTCATGGCTCGCTGCGCAGCCTCGCCGAAGCTCTCGGCCTGCCGCGCAAGACTCTGCACGACAAGCTGCGCAAGCACGGCCTGGAATTTTCCGGCGCAAGCGACGAGCAGGATTGAGCGAGCGCTCAGTGCAACCGCAGTTCACCTCGATCGAGCAGAAAGCGCTCCAGGTCCACCGGCTCGCCCGGGCTGGCGCGTAACTGCTCGCGCAGATCGTCGAACAGGCGATCGTAGTCCTCATGGAAAGCGAACAGCGCCGGGTGCGATGGCTTAATGCCACGCCGCCGCAAGCAGCGCCCGGCCGACTGCAGGAAATTGAACGCCACATCGCGGCGCAGGCTGAAACGGTCGTGCAGCATGCGCCCGGCCACCTCGCCATCCAGCTGAAAATCCACATGGCAGCCACGCTCGTCGCGGCACACCCGGTAGTCCAGGCTCAGGTGGTAGCCAGGATCGCCCGCCAGGGGCGGACGCTGCACTTCAACGTGACCAGGGCGAAACATACTCACCTCCTTAGTCGATATCCGAGGTCAACTCAGCCGTATTGAGAGTACCCAGGCTCACTTTCGGCGGGTTGAGTAATCCGAAACCTCACCAGCCCTACCGCCTGTCTTACAGCTGAAACTTGCAAGCGCTAAAACCTCGACTAACTTTTGTTGCACGTCTGATCAGAAACAGGCGGCGGACTTGTCTAGGACAAGCCCTGCGAACTATCGCCGGGGTGCTCCTGAGATGTTCAGCAGTACAGGGACAGTAATACCGAGCAATGGACGGTGCGCTATTGACCTACATCAATATCTCCCTCTCCGATAACGAGCCCAATTGCTCTCAACTTCACTCCGCTATTGGAGGTACTCGATGTCAGATTCGGCAAACAAACTTCGCCTCGGTGCGCTCATTGCGCTAGTCGTCGGTTCCATGGTCGGCGGCGGGATCTTCTCCCTGCCGCAAAATATCGCCAACAGTGCCAGCGCTGGCGCCACGCTGATCGGCTGGTTGATCACCGGTGTCGGCATGCTGACCCTGGCCTTCGTCTTCCAGACCCTGGCCAACCGCAAACCCAACCTCGACGGCGGGGTGTATGCCTACGCCAAGGCTGGCTTCGGTGACTACATGGGCTTCTCCTCGGCCTGGGGTTACTGGATCAGTGCCTGGATCGGCAACGTCAGCTACATGGTGCTGCTGTTCTCCACCCTCGGGTACTTCTTCCCGGTGTTCGGCGAAGGCAACACGCTACCGGCCGTGATCTGCGCCTCGGTACTGCTCTGGTTGTTGCACTTCCTGGTCCTGCGCGGGATCAAGGAAGCAGCCTTCATCAACACCATCACTACCATTGCCAAGATGGTGCCGCTGGCGCTGTTCATCGTGATCGCCGCCATCGCCTTCAAACTGGACGTGTTCACCAGCGACTTCTGGGGTGCCGGCAACCCCGAACTGGGCAGCGTGATGGATCAGGTGCGCAAGATGATGCTGGTCACCGTCTGGGTGTTCATCGGCATCGAAGGCGCCAGCATCTTCTCCGCCCGCGCCGAGAAACGCAGCGACGTGGGCAAGGCCACGGTGATCGGCTTCGTCGGCGTCTTGCTGCTACTGGTGGCGGTCAACGTACTGTCCCAGGGCATCCTGGCTCAGGCCCAACTGGCCGGACTGAAGAACCCATCGATGGCCGGTGTGCTGGAGCATGTGGTCGGCCCCTGGGGAGCCCAGCTAATCAGCATCGGCTTGCTGGTGTCCCTGGCCGGGGCCCTGCTGTCCTGGACCCTGCTGTGCGCCGAAATCCTCTTCGCCAGCGCCCGCGACCACACCATGCCGGAGTTCCTGCGCAAGGAGAACGCCAATCAGGTGCCGGTCAACGCGCTGTGGCTGACCAATGCGCTGATCCAGCTGTTCCTCATCGTCACCCTGTTCAACAGCTCGACCTACCTCAGCCTGCTGTACCTCGCGACCTCAATGATCCTCGTGCCGTACTTCTGGTCGAGTGCCTATGCAGTGCTGCTGGCGGTACGCGGCGAGACTTACGAGAACGCCGGCGGTGAACGCAACAAGGACCTGATCATCGCCCTGATTTCCACTATCTACGCCGTGTGGCTGGTGTACGCCGCCGGCATTCAGTACCTGCTGCTGTCTGCCCTGCTCTATGCGCCGGGCGCCATTCTGTTCGCCAAGGCCAAGCGCGAGCTGGGCCAACCCATATTCACTAGCGTCGAGAAAGTGATTTTCGTCGTCGTGTTGATTGGTGCCGCCATTGCAGCCTACGGGCTGTATGACGGCTTCCTGAGTTTGTAAGAAAAGGAGTCCGAGATGTCTAAGAAAGCCCTGGGCGTTCATTCCGAAGCCGGCAAGCTGCACAAGGTCATGGTTTGCTCGCCGGGCCTCGCCCACCTGCGCCTGACCCCGAATAACTGCGACGAGCTGCTGTTCGACGATGTGATCTGGGTCAGCCAGGCCAAACGCGACCACTTCGACTTCATGACCAAGATGCGCGAGCGTGGCATCGATGTGGTGGAGATGCACAACCTGCTGGAACAGACCGTCAGTAACAAGGAAGCGCTGGCCTGGATCCTCGACCGCAAGCTCACCCCCAACAGCGTCGGTCTTGGCCTGCAGAGCGAAGTCCGCTCGTTCATCGAGGGGCTTGAGGCGCGCAAGATTGCCGAATTCCTGATCGGTGGCGTATCCGGCGCCGACCTGGCCAAGCACAAGGATTCAGAGGTGGCGAAGATGTTCAACGCCTACCTCGGCGAGTCCAGCTTCATCTTCCCGCCGCTGCCCAACACCCAGTTCACCCGTGATACCACTTGCTGGATCTACGGCGGCGTCACCCTCAACCCGATGTATTGGCCGGCGCGCCGCCAGGAAACCCTGCTGGCCAGCGCCATCTACAAATTCCATCAGGACTTCGCCAACGCCGACTTCAAGGTCTGGTACGGCGACCCCGATGTGGACCACGGTGCCGCGACCCTGGAAGGCGGCGACGTGATGCCAATTGGTAACGGCACCGTGCTGATCGGCATGGGCGAACGTACGTCGCACCAGGCTATCGGCCAGGTCGCCCAGGCGCTGTTCAAAGCAGGCGCCGCCGAGCGCGTGGTGGTTGCCGGGCTCGGCAAGTCGCGCGCGGCCATGCACCTGGACACCGTGTTCAGCTTCTGCGACCGCGACCTGGTTACGGTATTCCCGGAAGTCGCCTACCAGATCGTGCCATTCGTACTGCGCCCGGATGAGAGCAAGCCAGGCGGCATCGACGTACGCCGTGAGGACAAATCCTTCCTCGACGTGGTCGCCGAATCCCTCAACCTGAAGAAACTGCGCGTGGTGGAAACCGGCGGCGACAGCTTCGAAGCCGAGCGCGAGCAGTGGGACGATGGCAACAACGTGGTCTGCCTGGAGCCAGGCGTGGTGGTCGGCTATGACCGCAACACCTACACCAACACCCTGCTGCGCAAGGCCGGCGTCGAGGTTGTCACCATCAGCGCCAGCGAACTGGGCCGCGGCCGCGGCGGCGGTCACTGCATGACCTGCCCGATCATCCGCGACCCGATCGACTACTGATCAAGCCACCCCGGCGGCCACCCGCCGCCGGGAGCGGTTTCCCATACCCACAAGGAGAAAGAACCATGGCTTTCAACATGCACAACCGCAACCTGCTCAGCCTGATGCACCACAGCACTCGCGAGCTGCGCTACTTGCTGGATCTCTCCCGCGACCTCAAGCGCGCCAAGTACACCGGTACCGAGCAGCCACACCTGCTGCGCAAGAACATCGCGCTGATCTTCGAAAAAACGTCCACCCGCACCCGCTGTGCCTTCGAAGTGGCAGCCTATGACCAGGGCGCCAACGTCACCTACATCGATCCAGGCTCTTCGCAGATCGGCCACAAGGAGAGCATGAAGGACACCGCGCGCGTACTCGGCCGCATGTATGACGCCATCGAGTACCGCGGTTTCAAACAGGAAATCGTCGAAGAACTCGCAAAATATGCAGGCGTGCCGGTGTTCAACGGCCTGACCGATGAATACCACCCGACCCAGATGATTGCCGACGTACTGACCATGCGCGAGCACAGCGACAAGCCGCTGCATGACATCAGCTATGCCTACCTCGGCGATGCGCGCAACAACATGGGCAACTCGCTCTTGCTGATCGGTGCCAAGCTCGGCATGGACGTACGGATTGCCGCTCCCAAGTCGCTGTGGCCTGAAGACAGCTTCGTGGCGCAATGCAAACAGTTCGCCGAAGAAAGTGGCGCGCGCATCACCCTCACCGAGGATGCCAAAGCGGCGGTCAAGGGCGTCGACTTCGTCCATACCGATGTCTGGGTATCCATGGGCGAGCCGGTGGAAGCCTGGGCCGAGCGCATCCAGCAACTGTTGCCCTACCAGGTCAACGCCGAGCTGATGAAGTCCGTCGGCAACCCACGGGTCAAGTTCATGCACTGCCTGCCGGCGTTCCACAACAGCGAGACCAAGGTCGGCAAGCAGATCGCCGAGCAGTACCCACACCTGAAGAATGGTATCGAAGTGACCGACGACGTGTTCGAGTCGCCCTGGTGCATCGCCTTCGAGCAGGCGGAAAACCGCATGCACACCATCAAGGCGATCCTGGTCTCGACCCTGGCTGACGTCTGACCCATACCCTCTCCCATAGGGGGAGGCCGGGAGTGAGGGGGCAACCCCTCACCTTCCATGAATCAAGGAGAACAACCATGCGATTAGTCATCGCCCTGGGCGGTAATGCCCTGCTGCGGCGTGGCGAGGCCATGACCGCGGAAAACCAGCGCGTCAACGTGCGCGTCGCTTGCGAACAGATCGCCAAGGTGGCGCCGGGCAACGAACTGGTCATCGCCCACGGCAACGGCCCACAGGTCGGCCTGCTCGCCCTGCAAGGCAATGCCTACGACGCCGCCAACCCCTACCCGCTGGACGTGCTCGGTGCCGAAACCGAAGGCATGATCGGCTACATGATCGAACAGGAGCTGGGCAACCTGCTGCCGTTCGAAGTGCCCTTCGCCACTATCCTCACTCAGGTCGAGGTAGACAGTGCCGACCCGGCCTTCAAGACACCGACCAAACCAATCGGCCCGGTCTACAGCAAGGAAGACGCCGAACGCCTGGCCGCCGAGAAAGGTTGGAGCATCGCTCCCGATGGCGACAAGTTCCGCCGCGTGGTGGCCAGCCCACGGCCGCAGCGTATCTTCGAGATCCGCCCGGTGAAATGGCTGCTGGAAAAAGGCTCGGTGGTGATCTGCGCTGGCGGCGGCGGCATCCCGACCATGTACGACAACGGCAAGCTGCACGGCGTGGAAGCAGTGATCGACAAGGACCTGTGTTCGGCGCTGCTGGCCGAGCAACTGTCCAGCGACCTGCTGGTGATCGCCACCGACGTTGATGCCACCTATATCGACTGGGGCAAACCAACGCAGAAAGCCATTGCCGAAGCCCACCCGGATGAGCTGGAGCGTCTCGGCTTCGCCGCCGGCTCCATGGGGCCGAAGGTCCAGGCCGCCTGCGAGTTCGCCCGCAACACCGGCAAAGTCGCGGTGATCGGCTCACTGGCTGATATCGAGGCCATCGTCAAAGGCACCGCCGGCACTCGCGTCAGCACCAGCGCTACGACCACTCAGTACCGCTGACCCCCCTCCGCGGCAGTCATCCTGCCGCACCTCCTCAACGCCTCACCACGCAAGCCATTGGCTTGCGTGGTCGTGCGCGACCTTTCGGCAGCAACGTGACTTGCCAGTCACCCCCTGCGTCAACCCGATATCCCGATTCGTTTGAGTCGCCACCCGGCATATGCCGTCTGGCCGGGAGCGCTGTTGTCGCCGTGCACCTGCCCGCCACTGCGCCCACCTGGCCCTGCGTGAAGATTGATTGTAGGAGTTCCGAGTGATGTCTCGACTACCCGTCATTGTGGGCTTCGGCGGTTACAACGCCGCGGGCAGAAGTTCGTTTCACCATGGCTTCCGGCGCATCGTGCAGGAGTCCCTGGATGCGCAGAGCCGGCAGGAAACCCTGGCCGGCCTGGCGGTGATGATGAAACGGGTCCAGGTGGTCGATGGCCAGTTCCTCAGCCTCGACGGCAACCCGCTGAGCCTGGCGCAGATCGAAGCCCAGCATGGCACTGAGATCCTCGAAGGCACCCTGGTACGGCGCATCGACAAGCGCCACCTGGATGTCGATGCCGCCCACTGGCAGAAGAACCTGGCGGTAAGCAGCGCGCAGTTCACCACCCTGCGCAAGCACCTGCCCGAACCACTTCCGGCAAGCTGGACGGTGGAAACCCTGGACGAATTGCAGGTACGGGTCACCCTGAGCGACAGCTGCGAGTTCAAGGTCGACAGCTACCGTGCCTTGCCGGTGAAATCCGCCGGCCAGTTGCCCGCAGGCTTCGAGCCAGGTGAGCTGTACAACTCGCGCTTCCACCCGCGCGGCCTGCAGATGGCCGTGGTCGGCGCCACCGACGCGTTGCGCTCCATCGGCCTGCCGTGGCAGAGCATTCTCGATCAGGTGCAGCCGGACGAAGTGGCCGTGTTCGCGGGTAGCATCATGAGCCAGCTCGACGAAAACGGCTTCGGCGGCATGCTGCAATCACGCCTCAAGGGCGGCCGGGTTACCGCCAAGCAGTGCCCGCTGGGTCTCAACACCATGCCGGCCGACTTCATCAACGCCTATGTGCTGGGCAGTGTCGGCACCACCGGCAGCGTCACCGGCGCCTGCGCCACCTTCCTCTACAACCTGCAGAAGGCCATCGAGCAGATCACCAGCGGCAAGTCGCGCGTGGTGCTGGTCGGCAACAGCGAAGCGCCGATCACTCAGGAAATCATCGATGGCTACGGCGCCATGGGCGCCCTGGCTACCGAGGAAGGCCTGCGCAAGATCGAGGGCCGTGATGAGGTCGACTTCCGCCGCGCCAGCCGTCCGTTCGGCGACAACTGCGGCTTTACCCTGTCCGAGTCAACCCAGTTCGTGGTGCTGATGGACGACGAGCTGGCCCTGCAACTGGGCGCCGACATCCACGGCGCGGTGCCGGACGTGTTCATCAATGCCGACGGCTTCAAGAAATCGATCTCCGCGCCCGGCCCCGGCAACTACCTGACCCTGGCCAAGGCCGTGGCCAGCGCCGCACAACTGATCGGCCTCGACGCAGTGCGCCAGCACAGCTTCGTCCACGCCCACGGCTCCAGCACCCCCGCCAACCGGGTGACCGAGTCGGAACTGCTAGATCGCGTCGCCGCCGCCTTCGCCATCGAGCAGTGGCCAGTCACGGCGGCCAAAGCCTTTCTCGGCCATTCGCTGGCCACGGCTAGCGGTGATCAGGTGATTGCCGCCCTTGGCACCTTCCGCCACGGCCTGCTGCCGGGCTTGAAGACCATCGATCAGGTGGCCGATGACGTGCATTGCCAGCACCTCAGCCTGGCCACCCAGGACCGCGAGGTCGAAGGCATGCAAGTGTGCTTCATCAACTCCAAGGGCTTTGGCGGCAATAACGCCACCGGCGTGATCCTCTCCCCCCAGGTGACCGAACGCATGCTGCGCAAGCGTCATGGCGAGACAGCCTTCGCGGCCTGGCAGGCCAAGCGCGAAACCACCCGCGCGGCCGCCGAGCAGTACGACCAGCAGGCCCTGCGCGGCCAGTTCGACATCCTCTACAACTTCGGCCACGACCTGATCGACGATCAGCAACTGCAGTTCAGCGCCGACGGCATCCAGGTGCCGGGCTTTGCCCAGCCGTTGCGGTACAAGAAGGATGAGCGCTACAGCGACATGCTGTAGCCGCGAGGCTCAGCGGTGCAGCACGTACTGCCCGCTGAAGTGCACGGCCTCGACGCCAGCGGCGAGAATGCGACTGTGCAGCTTGATCCGCGCCAGGCCCCGGCGCCGGTAGAGGGCCAGGAATCTGTCCCACTCGGCGGCTACAGGTGCCGCGCAAACAGCCACGGCATCCACCAGCACCGGCTGCGGGTAGTCGATCTGCCCCTGCTGGATGACGATATGCCCATCCGTCACCTCCGCCTCGCGCAGGGCCAGGTGCAGCCAACCCCAGCCGGCCAGTACCGCGCCACAATACAGGCTGCCACCGAACATGCTGCTCTTGTGGTTGAGGTTGGCCGCCAGTGGCAGGCTCAGGCGCAGCTCATCGGCCTGCCAGCCCAGCACACCCAGGCCCAGAGCCTGGGTCAGCGGGATGTCCTGGTGCAGCAGTTGCTCCAGGTAGGCGCGCTGATCGCTCACGTCAGTCGAGCGCGCGGGCCAGTTGGATCAGCTCGGCGCGCCATTCGGCGGCCTGCGGCAGGCAGAGGAAAGACGGGTTGAGGAAGGACTCGCGTGCCTCATAGGTCAGTGCCTCGCCCTTGAGGTCGAGTACCTCGCCACCAGCGCCTTCCAGCACGCCCTGGGCGGCGGCAGTGTCCCACTGCGACGTAGGTGCCAGGCGCGGGTAGCAGTCGGCGTTGCCTTCGGCGAGCAGGCAGAACTTCAACGAGCTGCCAACGCTGGCCAGTTGCAGATCGCCGAAGCGCTCGGAAAGACCCTCCAGCAGACGCTCCTGGGCCGGGCTGGAGTGGCGCTTGCTAGCCACCACGGTAAAGGCTTCAGCCGGCGCTATACGCACGGCAATGTCCTGCGTGGCGCCGTCACGCTCCATGCGCTGGGCACCGAGACCGCGTCCACCGTAGTAGCAGCGGCCATCGGCTGGAATACCGACCACGCCGAAGACCACTTCGCCGCGCTCGATCAGCGCCACGTTGACGGTGAACTCCTCGCTGCCGGAAATGAACTCCTTGGTCCCGTCCAGTGGGTCAACCAGCCACCAGCGCTGCCAGTCGGCACGCTGGGCAAAGGGGATTTCACTGTCTTCCTCGGACAGCACCGGGATCTCCGGTGCCAGCGCGCGCAGGCCATCAGCGAGGATGTGGTGAGCGGCCAGATCGGCGGCAGTCACCGGCGAGGCATCGGCCTTTTCAGTCACCGCGACGTCGTTGCGCCAGTGCGGCAGGGTCGCCTGACCGGCACGCTGGACGAGGGCGATCACCGCCGGCAAAAAAGAATGAGTCACAGGTTGAATTCTCCACGTTGGCTCAACAGGTCGCGCACCAGGTACAACGCAGCCAGCGCACGGCCTTCAGTAAATTGCGGGTGCTGCACCAGGCTGCTGAGCTCACGCAGGTTGACCTTGTCCACCCGCAGCGGCTCGGGCTCGTCGCCCGGCAGGCTTTCCTCGTAGAGGTCGCGGGCCAGCACCACCTGGATTTTCTGGCTCATGTAGCCGGGCGACAGACTCAGCTCGGCAATCCGCTCCAGCTGGCGAGCGCCGAAGCCGGCTTCTTCCTTGAGCTCGCGGTTGGCGGCATCGAGTACATCCTCGCCGGGCTCGACCAGCCCCTTGGGCAGCGACAGCTGATAGTCGTCGGTACCGCCGCAGTACTCCTCGAGCAGCACCGCATGCTCGGCATCGAGCATCGCCACGATCATCACCGCGCCGTAGCCAGAGCCCTTGCCGACCAGCCGCTCGTAGGTGCGCTCGACGCCGTTGGAGAAGCGCAGCTGCAGTTCTTCGACGCGAAACAGGCGGCTGCTGGCGACTATCTCGCGGGCCAGCACCTGAGGTTTCTCACGCATCATTCGCTCCTTGATTCGAACGGGTATCATACCCCGCTCCCCCAAAATATCTGCGCGGGATCTTCGTACTCCGTCTGTTTCCGGACTTTGCCATGCCTCTGCTGCCCTGGACCGATATCGACACCGTTCTGCTCGACATGGACGGCACCCTGCTCGATCTGCACTTCGACAACCATTTCTGGCTGGAACACCTGCCGCAGCGCTACGCCGAACTGCATGGGGTGAGCCGCGAAGCGGCAGATGCCGAGTTGCTGCCGCTGTTCCGCGCCCACGCTGGCACCCTGCCCTGGTACTGCACCGATTTCTGGAGCAGCGAACTGAGCCTGCCGGTACGCGAACTCAAACGCGAAGTGGCGCACTTGATCGCCCTGCGCCCGGATGCCGACACCTTCCTCGCAGCCCTGCGTGCCGCCGGCAAGCGTGTAGTGCTGATCACCAACGCCCACCGCGATTCGCTGTCGTTGAAACTGGAGAAGGTCGAGCTGGCGCCCTGGTTCGATCGGCTGATCAGCTCCCACGACTATGGCGTGCCCAAGGAAGACCAGCAGTTCTGGGATGCCCTGCAGCAGGACTTCCCCTTCGATCCGGCCCGCAGCCTGTTCATTGACGACAGTTTGCCGATCCTGCGCAGCGCCCGCCGCTTTGGCGTCGCCCATCTGCTTGGCATCCGCCAGCCCGACAGCCGCCAGGCCTTCAAGGACACCGAGGAATTTGCTGCAGTGGACGACTACCGCCAGCTCAGCGACGCCCTCGCGCAAAGCCTGCAAAAGGTTCGGGGATAAGCCTGGCAGACCCTGCCAGAGCCCCGGAGTTCGTCGCCTGCAGCAATCTTTTCGCAACCCGTGAAGCCTCTCGCAAGGTTGTCGCGCCGTGCTTGCCCGCACCGCTAACGCTGGCAGGATTTGCTGCGTGTCCCCTCAGAGATCTGTAGTCATGAAGTTTTCCTCGCTGTTGCTGCTCTCCCTCAGCCTGGCCAGTGCCAGCGCCCTGGCGGGTAATACCCAGGCCGGTGTCGGCGGCGCACTGGGTGGTGTCCTGGGATCGGTGGTGGGCCAGCAGATTGGTGGTGATACCGGCGCCGCCATCGGCGCCGGGGTCGGTGGTGCAGCCGGTGCAGGCGTCGCCGCTGACAAGCACAGTCGTACCGAAGCGGCCATTGGCGGCGGCCTCGGCGCCGCAGGCGGCAACGTCATCGGGCAGAAGGTCGGTGGCAATACCGGCGGTCTGATCGGCGCGGCCCTCGGCGGCGGTGCGGGTGGCGCGCTGGGCAACAACTATGGCGACGGCAACCGGGATGACGACGACCATGATCACCACGGTCACCGCAGCGATTATCGCCATGACAACGGCCACCACTATGGCGAACGCCGTCACCACCACGGCCGCAAGCACAAGCGCTGGCATGACTGAGTAACCTGCCACCCAGGCCGCAAAACGTCGCCGCCGCGCTTGCCTCGCCCGCTCATCTGGGCCACCCTGCGCGCGCATTTTTCCTGAGGTATTTGCCATGCATCGCTCCCTGCCCCTTCTCGCCCTCAGCAGCCTGCTGCTGGCCCAACCGCTGTTCGCCAGCGACACCACGCAAACCGCCATCGGCGGCGCACTGGGCGGCGCCCTCGGCACCGTGGTCGGTCAGCAGGTCGGTGGCTCTACCGGTGCGGCCATCGGCGCCGGCGTGGGTGGGGCGGCGGGCAGCGCAGTCAGCGCGAAGAAAGGCAGCAAGACCGAGGCCGCCGTCGGTGGCGGCCTCGGTGCAGCCGGCGGCGCCGTGCTCGGCAACAAGGTCGGAGGGTCGACCGGCGCAGCGATTGGCGGCGCACTCGGCGGTGCCGCCGGTGGCGCGCTGGGCAGCAACTACGCCGACGATGATGATGACAACCACGGCCATAGCAGCAAGAAAGCCAAGAAGCACAAGCATCGCCACGACAACGACTGATCGGCAGAAACGAAAAAGCCCGCGAATGCGGGCTTTTTCTTGGGCGGGAGAAAGACCGGCTGGCGGTCAGATCCCTTCGCGGCGCAAGGCGGCGGCAGTGAAGTCCGTCTTGTTCAGCTTGACGTTGAAGTCGTACATCGGCTCGTTGTTGTCCAGGCCGTCGACGTAGTAGCGGTCACCCTTGAAGTCGTAGATGGTCTCCAGGGTGCTGCCGAACATCGGCACGTCGTAGTAGCTGATCGGATGGGCTTCCTGCAGGCCGACCATTGCTCCGCTCTTGTCGTACAGGTCGACGGCGAGGATCTGCCAGCTGTCTTCGTCGATATAGAAGCGACGCTTGGCGTAAGGGTGGCTGAAGCCCTTGCGCAGATCCGCCTCGACCACCCAGACGCGGTGCAGCTCATAGCGCAGCAGGTCGGGGTTGACGCTCTTCTTCTGCAGAATTGTCTCGTAGGGGGTGCCTTTCTGGTGCACGGCGTAGCTGTTGTACGGCATCAGCATTTCCTGCTTGCCGACCAGTTTCCACTCGTAGCGGTCCGGCGCACCGTTGTAGGCGTCGACCACGTCGGCGGTGGCCATGCCGTTGGTGTCGGGCTGCATGGCGTCATAGGCCAGCATCGGCAGGCGACGCACGCGACGCTCGCCACGGCTGAAGCGCCACGCCTTGCGGATGGCCAGGACCTGGTCGAGGGTTTCCTGCACCACCAACGAGGAACCGGCCAGCTTGCTCGGCGCGGTCACGGCGTATTTGTAGAAGAACAGGGTGTTGTCCAGATCAGCCGGGGTCACGCCTTCGCGACCGTAGATGAAGAGGATTTCACGGTCGCGCTTGAGCAGCGTGTAGTCGCCGTTGGCGAGCACGGCAGCCTGGTTGGTGACCATGCGCACCTGGTCGCCACGGTAACGGGCAATGTGGTTCCAGATCGCTTCCTGGCCGCTCTGCGGGATCGGGAAGGGAATGCCGGCGGCAGTACCTTCGATACCGTTACCGCCGGAAATCAGCCCGGCGTTGGTGGCGTTGTAGCGGGTGGCGTCATAGATGCGCTGCGGGGCGGCCGCACTGCGGCGGGTGGGGAACACGCGCAGGTAGTAGCCCGGGTGTTTCTCCAGCAGCTTCTGGTAGCCCGGCGCCAGGACAGCCTTGTATTGCGCGGCATTGCTGGCATCCACGCGGTACAGCTGGGCATCGCCGGCATACGGATCGGGATGGTGCATCCCCGGCTGATAACCGGCCGGCGGCGTGCTCAGGCCTCCCTCCCAGGATGGAATGGTGCCGGCGGCATTGCCCGCGCGCTCACCGCCCAACGGCATCAGGTCTTGCCCCAGGCGTGCGGCCTGGACAGCATCGACCCGTGCATGGGCTGGCAGCGCAGCGGCCACCAACATCAGGACTGCAATAGATCTCAACACAGCGTTCTCCTCGCGGGTTGTTACGCGCCGCCATTCTTATTCGTACGACCAGTGTAGGCCGCATCTGCATATTGCTGTCGGGGGTGAGGAAGCCATCCTGGCGCCGGGTTGTCCCGGTCGGTTTTACCCTGTTCCACAGGGGGTTGAATCAGTCGATGCGCTGGAACTTGAGGTCCCACACACCGTGACCGAGGCGTTCGCCACGGCGTTCGAACTTGGTGATCGGGCGCTCACTGGGGCGCTCGACGTAGGTGCTGTCAGCGGACAGGTTATGGTAACCGGGCGCCGCGCTGAGCACTTCCAACATATATTCCGCGTATGGCTGCCAATCGGTGGCCATGTGCAGCACACCGCCGACCTTGAGCTTGCTGCGCACCAGCTCGGCAAAGCTCAGCTGGACGATACGCCGCTTGTGGTGACGGGCCTTGTGCCACGGGTCGGGGAAGAACAGCAGCAGACGGTCGAGGCTGGCATCGGCCACGCAGTCGCGCAGCACTTCCAGCGCGTCGCAACTGTACACCCGGATGTTGCTGAGATTCTGTGTGAGCACACCATTGAGCAGAGCGCCGACGCCCGGCTTGTGCACTTCCACGCCGATAAAGTCGTGCTCAGGCGCGGCAGCAGCCATCTCCAGGGTCGAGTGGCCCATGCCAAAACCGATCTCGAAGGTCCGTGGCGCACTGCGACCGAACACCTGGTCGAAATCACGCAGACCGTCTTCCAGCTGCAGACCGAACTGCGGCAGGCCCTTGTCGAGACCGCGTTGCTGGCCCTCGGTCATGCGCCCGGAGCGCATGACGAAACTCTTGATGCCGCGCAGCGGACGCTCGGCAGCGCCCTCGTCTACCGGCTCGATGACTTCACTCATGGGATTCTCTTACTTGATCAGGCCGTCCAGCGGCGATGATGCGCTGGCGTAGAGCTTCTTCGGCATGCGCCCGGCCAGGTAGGCCATGCGCCCAGCGATGATCGCGTGCTTCATCGCCTCGCCCATCAGGATCGGGTTCTGCGCATGGGCGATGGCGCTGTTCATCAGCACCGCCTCGCAACCCAGTTCCATGGCGATGGTGGCATCGGACGCGGTGCCCACGCCGGCATCCACCAGCACTGGCACAGTCGCCTCTTCGAGGATGATGCGCAGGTTGTACGGGTTGCAGATGCCCAGGCCGGTGCCGATCAGGCCAGCCAGAGGCATCACCGCGATGCAGCCCATGGCCGCCAGCTCGCGGGCGATGATCGGGTCATCGCTGGTGTAGACCATCACGTCGAAGCCTTCCTTGACCAGCACTTCGGCGGCCTTGAGAGTTTCGATGACGTTGGGGAACAGGGTCTTCTGGTCGGCCAGCACTTCCAGCTTGACCAGCTTGTGGCCGTCGAGCAGCTCACGAGCCAGACGGCAGGTGCGTACCGCCTCGACCGCATCGTAGCAACCGGCGGTATTGGGCAGGATGGTGTAGCGATCCGGACTGATCACGTCGAGCAGGTTCGGCTCGCCCGGGTTCTGCCCGATATTGGTCCGGCGCACGGCCACGGTGACGATCTCGGCACCCGAGGCCTCGATGGCCAGGCGGGTCTCCTCGAGATCCTTGTACTTGCCGGTACCGACCAGCAGGCGCGACGCATAGGTGCGCCCGGCCAGGGTGAAGGGTTTGTCGATGATGGCGCTCATGGCAACTCCTCTCGGGCGACTAGCCGCCGCCGATGGCGTGGACGACTTCCAGCTGGTCACCGTCGCGCAGGACCGTGGCGGCATGCTGGCTGCGCGGCACGATGTCCAGATTGAGTTCGACCGCCACCCGCTTGCCAACCGCATCCAGGCACACGAGCAGGTCCGCGACGCTAGCGCCGTCTGCAAGCTCGAAGGGTTCGCCGTTCAGTTGGATGTGCATGGCTGGGCAGTCAGAACATGAAAGGGTCGGCATTCTAGCCCGATCATCGGCAGCGACCAAGGTAAAAGGGCGCCATTCGTCCCCGGCCCGCGCCAGCGCTTGACCCAGCTCAAGCCTGACGCCAGGCGGCCAGCCCCAGACAGGCCCAGCCAGCGAGAAACGCCAGACCGCCGAACGGGGTGATGATGCCCAGCTTGCCGATTCCACTGAGCACCAGCGCATACAGGCTGCCGGAGAACAACAGGATGCCGAGAACGAACAGGCTGCCGGCGGCCGTCAGCAATCGTCCCGGCAGATAGTGCAGCAGCAGTGCTACGCCAAGCAGGGCCAAGGCGTGGATCATCTGGTAGTGCACCCCGGTCTGGAACACCGCCAGGTGCTCGGCACTCAACCGAGCCTTCAAGCCATGGGCGGCGAACGCCCCCAGCGCAACCCCGGTAAAACCGGCAAACGCCGCCAGCAACAGAAAGACCCGCAACATGATTCACTCCCGGACAGACCCAATGCGGTGGCTATAATGGCCCGCCCATCCCTCTCGGCCAAGCCATCCATGCTGCGTGACCTGTTTCGCCGCTTGTCCAAACTGCTGCTCTGGTTCGCCGCTGGCTCGGCGCTGCTGGTGCTCGCCCTGCGCTGGATCGACCCGCCGGGCACCGCGCTGATGGTCGAGCGCAAGATCGAGTCATGGATCGACAGCGAGCCAATTGACCTGCAACGCAGCTGGCGCCCGTGGAAAGAGCTGCCGGACAACCTGAAGATTGCGGTGATCGCCGCCGAAGACCAGAAATTTGCCGAGCACCATGGCTTCGATCTCGACGCGATCCAGAAAGCGTTGGTGCACAACGAGCGGGGCGGCAGCCTGCGCGGCGCCAGCACCCTCAGCCAGCAGGTGGCGAAGAACCTGTTCCTCTGGTCCGGCCGCAGCTGGCCACGCAAGGCACTGGAGGCCTGGTTCACCGGGCTGATCGAGCTGTTCTGGTCGAAGCAGCGGATCCTCGAGGTGTATCTCAACAGCGTGGAATGGGGCGACGGGGTGTTCGGCGCGGAAGCCGCTGCCCGCCATCACTTCGGTGTCGGCGCACCGTACCTGTCACGCCAGCAGGCCAGCCTGTTGGCCGCCGTACTGCCCAACCCGCGCGCCTGGAGCCCACGCCGGCCGGGCCCGCATGTCAGCCGCCGCGCTGGCTGGATCACCCGTCAGGCGTACCAGCTGGGCGGCAGCCACTACCTCGAGCAGCTCAAACCGTGGCGACCCGACTGGCTGCAGTCGCAGCGCTGAGCGCCACCCAGTCGTCAGTGCAGCAGCAAGCTGCGCGGTACCGCGCGCAGTAACTGCAAGCGCCCTTCGCGCAGGTGAGCAGTCAGCCCCTGCTGCGGATACACCCAGGCTTCGCCCTCCTGCATCTGCAGGCGCAGACGCGCTTCGCCGAGGCTGGCGACCAGGCGCGCGGAGTCCAGCGCAGCCTGCGGGCGCAAGTCCAGCGCAGTGATAGGGTGCTGGGCCAGCGACTCCTGCAACGCCGCCGCCAGCGGTTGCTCGGCATCGCGCGGGCCCAGGCCGCTGGCCTTGGCCAGGCTGTCGCGCTCGCGGGCACTCAACTGCAACTCGGCCTGCAGCTGCCAGGGCTCATCCGCACTCATCAACTCGCCGCGGTACAGCAGCCGCATGCCATCCAGCTGCGGCTGCACCCACAATTCACCCTGCGGCAGGTGCTCACGCAGCTGCTGCAAGGTCAGCTGACCATCGGCTAGCGGCTGCAACACCGGCTCCTGCCACTCACCCAGCCAAGCAATCGGCTCCGCCGGACGCTGCAGCAGGTGGTTCAGCCCATACGCCAACAGGCAGGCCAGCAGGGCCACTCCAGTGAACAGCAGCGCAGGCGGGCGACGACGCAGGGCCGGCAAAGGCATGACCAATTCTCCAGGCAGAAAAAAGCCGCACCTGGGTGCGGCTTTTCGGGGGATGGCAACTTAAGCCTGAATCGAGCCTTTCAGCTTGTTCATGGCGTTTTTCTCCAACTGGCGAATACGCTCGGCGGAGACGTTGTACTTGGCGGCCAGCTCATGCAGGGTCGCTTTTTCCTCGGCCAGCCAGCGCTGGTAAAGGATGTCGCGGCTGCGCTCGTCGAGGCCTTCCAGGGCTTCGTGCAGGCCGGCGTTGGAG
>JBBNAI010000053.1:0-5891 GCA_037994305.1 Pseudomonas sp.
GGCACCATCAACGGCGACCTGTTCTCCTCGCCGGACGGCTTGGCCTTCGACGCCCACGGCCGCCTGTGGATCCAGACCGACTACGACGACATAGAGCCGGCGATGCAGAGCATGGGCTGCAACCAGCTGCTCTGCGCCGACCCGCGTACGCGTGAGGTACGCCGCTTCATGGTCGGCCCGCGTGGCTGCGAGATCACCGGCCTGGCCTGGAGCCCGGACGGCAAGGCGATGTGGGCGAATATCCAGCACCCCGGCATCAGCTTCCCGGCCAGCGACGGCAAGAGTCGCCCGCGCTCGACCACGGTGCTGATCACCAAGTTGGATGGCGGGGTGATCGGCAGCTAAGAGGGTACTGAGTAGGTCGGTCGCGCGGGTTACACCGGCCTACGGGCTGCGCCTAGCCCTGCGCGCGGCGTTAGAATGCCGGTCTTTCCACGAGGGGCTGAGCATGAACGAGCAGTACGGCGTCGCTGACGCCTCGTATCGGGCGGCCGGCGGCATCGACGGCCTGCGCCGCCTGGTCGACGACTTCTACCGCTTGATGGACGAGCTGCCCCAGGCCAGCGACGTGCGCGCCATGCACCCGCATAGCCTGGATGCCGCCCGCGACAAACTGGCCTGCTTCCTCAGCGGTTGGCTTGGCGGGCCCAGGCTGTTCAGCGAGAAGTACGGCTCTATCGCCATTCCCAGCTTCCATGCCCAGTGGCCGATCGGCGAGGCACAGGCCGAAGCCTGGCTGGCCTGCATGGCGCAGGCCATCGCCCGGCAGGATTACGCGCCCGCGTTCGCCGACTACCTGTTGGCCCAGCTGCGCGTGCCGGCCTTGCGCATTGTCCAGGCCAGCGCCGCGCGGCACGGTTGAGTGCAAGGCAGTGCGTACTTGCCGGGTGCGCAAGAACGATCAAATGCCCCCGGCAGCCTCTGCGCATACTGCCTCGGCAATTCGTGAGGAGCGTAAATGGACCCTGTTGGCAAAGCCCTGTGGCTGATCGAGACCGACTTCGATAGCCAGCTCGACCTGGATGCCATCGCCGGCGTCTGCGGCCTGTCGCGGTTCAGCCTGGCGCGGGTGTTCGTGCGCGCCACCGGCTGGCCGGTGATGCGCTACGTGCGGGCGCGGCGCCTGAGTCGCGCGGCGCATCTGCTGGTGCAGGGCGCGGCGGACATTCTCGACGTGGCCCTGGAGGTTGGCTACGGCTCCCACGAGGCATTCACCCGTGCGTTTCGCGAGCACTTCGGCCTAACGCCGGAAGCCTTGCGGGCCAGCGGAACCCTGAACGGCATCGAACTGCGGGAGGCTATGCGCATGCAACCGACACCGACTTTCCCACTGACCGAGCCGCGCTTCGTCGACGGCGAGGAACTGCTGCTCGCCGGGCTCGGCGAGCGCTTTCGCGCCGACAAGGCGGCCGGCATCACCGCGCTGTGGCAGCGCTTCGTGCCCTACATCGGGCGGATCGACGGGCAGCAGGGTTGGGAGACCTTCGGCCTGTGCTGCAACCCGGATGAGGATGGCAGTTTCGAGTACCTCGCGGCCGTACAGGTCAGCCGTACCGACGAGCTGCCGCCCGGTTTCAGCCATCAGCGCCTGCCCGCGCGCCGTTATGCGGTGTTTACCCACGCGGGGCATATTTCCAGCATCCACGAAACGTTTGCCGCGATCTTCCAGCGCTGGTTGCCGGCATCCGACCTGCAGGCCGCCGATGCTCCGGAGTTCGAGCGTTACAGTGCCGATTTCGACCCCATGGCCGGTACCGGCAAGGTCGAGGTCTGGGTACCGCTGCAGGGCTGACCTGCGCCCATTCTCTTCGGCCACCTGTCTCGGGCCGCCACTGCCGGCCTGTACCGCGCTCTATCGGAACGCGGCATAGGCACTATCGAGCCGACTGATTTTTGCTGGAACACTCGGGGGCATAGAGTGGTCACAAGAGTTCAGGAGGTGCCGTATGCCACAGATCGACATCATGTCCCTGGTCGGTAGTGCAGTCCCCGCGACGTTGCGCGCCGATGGCCATCTGGCTTGCTGGTATGTGCTGGCAGATGGCGAACGCTGCGCCGGTCCGTTTACCTCGCGCGCCAGCGCCGTAGCCCACCAGTCTGCGCGGCAGCGGCCGTTTGGCAGACGCTGACTCACCCTATGCTCCGCGCCTTCATGGGCGCATTTGGCAGCTCAGGCTGCCCGTTTATTCCCAGTGTGTGTTGCTCCTTTTGCCCGCCTTTTGGCGGGCTTTTCTTTGCCTTCAGCGCACCCGGTCGCGGCTTTGCACGGCCAGGTCGATAGCCTTTTGCATGTCCAGGCGGGCGGAGCGGCCAACGTCCTTGTTGTTCAGCTCGTAGTTGCGTTCGGACGGCAGGATTGGCGCGGTCAGGTCCTCGGCATCCATCGGTTCGAAGTCGTAATTGCCGCCGATCGGCATCGCGCTGCGGCGCAGCAGCATGCGCAGCTGTTCGGGTTGCAGCTGGGGATTGATCGACAGCATGGCGGCGACGATGCCGGTGACCATCGGCGTGGCGTAGGAGGTGCCGCAGTGGCTGGCGCTCGGCTCGTCGTCGGTACGGGTCGAGGCATGGGCGCAGGCTGAGGCAGTGATGTCGACGCGCATGTCGATGTTCGAGGAGTCACGTTTGACCACGTACTGCGGGTCGTCCACGCGTGCGCCGTCGCGCTGGCTGCGTTGATGGCCGCCCACCACCAGCAGTTGCTCGGTGATGAAGGACGAGGGCAGGCGGTACTCGTCGGTGCCCGAGTTGGCGGCGCTGTTGCCGGCGGAATTGATCACCACCACATCCGGATGCTCGCGGCGCAGCCAGAGGAAGAACTCTTCCAGCAGTTCTTCATAGCCACTCATGGCCAGGCCGGAGCGCACCAGGGAGTCGACCTCGTTGCCGGCGACGTTCTGCGTGCCGACGCGGTGGATGCCCCAGCTCCAGTTGAGTATCCGCGCGCCGTCTTCCACCAGGTTGACCGAGGCGGCGACATTGGCGGTGATGCCGGCATCGGAGTTGCGCTCGACTATTACTTCGAAGCCCGGCCCGGCCTGATCCAGGCCGCGCAGGAAACCGGTGTTGCCGCCCTTGCCCCAGCGTGCGGCGAGGATGCCGGCCACGGTGCTGCCATGGTTGTCCGGCTGGTCCGCGTCGCGGGCATACAGGCAGGTCCGCTTGAGCGGCGTGCAGGCGCCGAGGTAGTCGGCGAAATCCGCGGCGTCGAAGTCCACGTTGCGCTCGATCACGCCGATGCGCACGGGGCGGGTAGCGATGGGCGATTGCCGTGCAGGAATACGCCGCTGGTAATAGTTGACGGCATCGACGAAGCGATTGGCGGCCCATTCGTCATCGCTGAGCTGTTCCGGCTCCTTCTTCGGCTCGCTTTCCTCGCTGTGCTCCGCAGCGGACTCTTCGATGATCACCGCATCCACGCTGGCTTCGCTGCCGATGCGCAGGATCAGCGCATCGCGCTCGGTGAGGTTCTTCACCGGCAGGCGCAGCTGGTAGACATTCAAGGGCGGGATGCTACCGACCACCTGCGCGCCATAGCGCTCGGCCAGTTGTCGGGCGGTGGCGAGGCCGTCCTGATTTTCTTCGATCAGCAGGCTGATGAGGTCGAGGTAGGTGGTCAGGCCATCCATGTTCTTCGCCACTTCATGGGGCCCGGCCGCCAGCACCTGGCTGCGATTGAGCGACAGCCACACCGGGTTGCTCGCCTGCGTGCCCTGTTCCAGCCACAGGGGCGCGCTACGCACCTGTTCGGCATCGACGTGCAGGTAGAGCTGCTGGCCATCGCGGCGCAGCTGTTCCGGCGCCAGCACCTGGCCGCCGAGCAGCACGCGCAGCTCGCCATCCTGCAGGCCTTGGGCGCGCAGGCAGAAGTCCTGGGTAGTGGGCTGCAGCAGGTCGCCGCAGCGTTGCAGTTGCTTGATCCGTAACGGCTCGGTGGCAGGCTCGGCGCCCAGGCAGAACGGACTGAACAGTAGGGACAGCAGGACGGCACGTGGCAACACGACGGTAGCATCCATGGCTCGGGTAACTCAGGGTGGGACTGCCCTGGCTGGCGCTTCGTTCAGGTTAATCGCGGCGCAGGTAGTGAACGCTGAACAGCTTCCACGGATCGATCCACATGGCCACGGCGCTGAACCCGGCGCTGCCGGCCAGGTCGCGGAAGCTGGCCGGGGTGTACTTGTAGGAGTTCTCGGTGTGCAGGGTTTCCCCGGCGGCGAAGTCGAAGGTCTGGTCCTCGATCCGTACCTGTTGGGCTTCGCGGCTGAGCAGGTGCATTTCGATGCGCGCGTGCTGCTCGTTGTAGAAAGCGCGGTGTTCGAAGCGACTGGGGTCGATGTCGCTGTCCAGCTCGTTGCGGATGCGTTCGATCAGGTTGAGGTTGAAGGCGGCAGTGACCCCGGCCTTGTCGTTGTAGGCGCGCTCCAGCACGGCCTTGTCCTTGACCAGGTCGACACCGATCAGCAGGCCTGCACCGCTCGGCAGCATGGCGTGCAGGTTGTGCAGGAAGGCCAGGGCGTCGGCGGGGTCGAAGTTGCCGATGCTGGAACCGGGAAAGAAGGCCAGCGGGTGTTCGCCCAGGATGTCCTCGGGCAGGTCCAGCGTCTGGGTGAAGTCGGCACAGGTGGCATGCACGTCGAGCCAGGGGTAGTCGGCGGCCAGGCGATGAGTGCTGCTGAGAAGAAAGTCGCGGGAGATATCGATGCCCAGGTAACGGCTCGGGTGCAAGGCTTCGAGCAGCAGGCGGACCTTGCGGCTGGCCCCACTGCCGAGTTCCACCAGGCTGGCGTCGCGCCCGGCCAGGTGAGCGATCTGCTCGCGGGCCAGGCGCAGGATCATCTCTTCGGTGCGCGTGGGGTAGTACTCGGGCTGCCGGCAGATCTGCTCGAACAGCTCGGAGCCGCGCTGGTCGTAGAAGAACTTTGGCGAGATGGATTTGGGCTGGCTGGCGAAACCGGCCAGGCTTTCCGTCAGCAGTGTGTGGTTGTCGTGTGGCGGCGGGGATTGCTCGTGCACGCGAATGGCCAGTGCCATGTTCAGGACTCCTTGGCCAGGCGCAAACCGGCGAACTGCCAGCGCATGGCGGGGTAGAAGAAATTGCGGTAGGTGCTGCGGATGTGCGCTTGCGGCGTGGCGCAACAGCCGCCGCGCAGGACCATCTGCCCGGACATGAACTTGCCGTTGTATTCGCCGAGGCTGCCTTCCAGGGCGCGGAACCCGGGGTAGGGGCGGTAGTTGCTGGCGGTCCATTCCCAGACATCGCCGAACAGCTGTTGCGGGCCGTCACCGCTGGCGTTGCCGGCCATCGGTTGCAGGTGGTCGGACTCGATGAAATTGCCCCGCAGTGGTTGCTCCCGGGCCGCAACTTCCCACTCGGCCTCACTGGGCAGGCGGGCATCGGCCCAGGTCGCGAAGGCTTCCGCCTCGTAATAACTGAGGTGGCAGACCGGCGCGTGCGGGTCCAGTTCGCGCAGCCCGCCGAGGGTCATTTCCAGCCAGCTGTCGCCCTCGCGCAGCCAGTACAGCGGCGCCTGCCAGCCGGCCTGCTGGATCAGGGCCCAGCCATCGGCCAGCCACAGCTGGCTGTGCCGGTACCCACCGGCGGCAATGAACTCGCGGTACTCGGCATTGCTCACCGGGCGGTTGGCGAGCTGGAAGTCATCGAGAAATACCCGGTGCGCGGGTTGTTCGCAGTCGAAGGCGAAGTCCGTGCCGGCATGGCCAATGCTGTGCACGCCGCCGACATAGGCATGCCAGCGCTGCGGCGCGGCCGGACTGGCGCTCGGCGGTCGCAGGTCGCTGCGGTACACCGGGTGCAGCGGGTTCTGCGCGAGGATGTGCTTGATGTCCATGAGCAGCAGCTCCTGGTGCTGCTGCTCGTGCTGCAGGCCCAG
>JBBNAI010000054.1:0-2042 GCA_037994305.1 Pseudomonas sp.
AGCTGCTGCTCCAGCCAGTAGGCGTGGTCTTCCTCGGTGTCCTTGAGTTGCAGGGCGAGGATGTCGCGGCTCATGTAGTCCTTGTGCTTCTCACACAGGGTGATGCCCTTGCTCAGCGCCTCGCGCACTTCGTATTCCAGCTTGAGGTCGGCACGCAGCATATCGGGCACGGTGGTGCCGGGGACGATGGTCTTGGGCGTCATGTCCGGGGTAGCTTCGAGGAACAGGATGCGCTTGAGCAGGGCATCGGCGTGCTCGGTTTCCTCCTCCATCTCGTGGTTGAGACGCACGTAGAGTTTGTCGAAACCCCAGTCCTGGTACATCCGCGAATGCAGGAAGTACTGATCGCGCGCGGCGAGCTCGCCACGCAGCAGATCCTTGAGGTATTCGATGACTTCGGCCTGGCCTTGCATGTTCGGATGTCCCGGAAAAAGCGGATTAAGTGCCAAGCTTCGACCCTGATCGAGCAATGGTCAAGCCTGCAAATGTTGCTGCTGGCGGAGCGATTCGCATTCCGCCAAAGCCGCATGGCAGCTAGGCTGCAGGGCTTTTCGCCAACCCTGGAAAAGACCGCGGCATGACGGTGATGGCCAGGCCGCCGAACACCAGCGCACAGGCCAGCCAACCAAGCATGGTCAGCGACTCGCCGAGCAGCAGCCAACCGGCCAGCAGACCGGAAACCGGCACCGCCAGTGCGAAGGGCGTGACCAGGCTGGCCGGATAACGGCGCAGCAAAAAACTCCAGATGGCGAAGCCGACTGTGGTGGCGAGGAAGGCGATATAGAGCAACGCGCCCACGCCGCGCCAGCTCAGGTGCGAGAGCGCCGTGGTAATCGCCTGCGGCCCTTCGAACAGGTACGACAAGCCCAGCAATGGCAACGGCGGCACCAGGCTCACCCAGCAGATCAGCCGCAGCATGTCGCTGGCCCCGGAGCGTTTGGTCGCGATATTGGCGCAGGCCCAGGCCAGCGCGGCGATGATCACCAGAGCGAAAGCCAGCAGGCTGTCGCCCAGCGGTCGTTGCAGGCCGATCAGCACCAAGCCACCGGCTGCCAGGGCCAACCCGGCCAGGGCGCGTCGACTGGGGCGCTCGCCCAACACCAGGGCGGCAATCAACACAGTGAAGAACACCTGACTCTGCAGCACCAGCGACGACAGCCCGGCCGGCATGCCCAAGTGCATGCCGACGAACAGCAGGCCGAACTTGATCACCCCGAGCAGCACGCCGATCTGCACGATGCGCCACCAGGGCGCCGGCAACGGGCCGCGCAGAATTAGCAGCGGCAAGGCTGCCAGGGCGAAGCGCAGGGCGCAGAACAGCAGCGGCGGGAAATCCTCCAGGCCAACCTTGATCACCACGAAGTTGACGCCCCAGATCAGGGTGACCAGCAGGGCGAGCAGGATGTGCGGCAGGGACATGGCGAGGGCTCCTGGAAAACTCCGCGCACACTAGCAGCTGGCGCGCGCAACGTATGAATACAGTTGCCGAGGAACAGCACAGATTGCGGGCCACCTGGGTTGCTCTCGGACTTGAAGGCCGGCGCGACACGCGCTAACTGAGCCATGTTCGGACACCTGCTTATCCAGTCCGCATGCCCCAGCCTGCTTTGAAGAGCCTTCTGTCCGAGCAGCCATAAAAAACGCCCGCTATTCAGCGGGCGTTTCCATTGGTGCGGCAGTCAACTCGCCCAGGGCGGTGGTGGCGGCTCGTCACGCGGCGCATCTTCGGCGTTGCGCATGGCTTCGAGGCGTTCCTGCTCGGCCAGGGCGGCGCGGATCTCGCGCATCACCGCGTCGACATCGGCCTCTTCCTCCGGCTCGTCGAACTCACCGGTGAGCTCGCTCTGCGGGGTCAGCTTGCCTTCCTCGAAGAGCGCCCACATTTCCTTGGCGTATTTGGTGAAGCGCAACTCTGGAGCGAACTGGCCGAAATACTCGGCCATGTTGCCGACATCACGCTCAAGCATGCTAAAGGCATGGTTGTTCGCCGCCGCATCCACCGCCTGCGGCAGGTCGATGATCACCGGCCCATGCGGGTCGAG
>JBBNAI010000055.1:0-1175 GCA_037994305.1 Pseudomonas sp.
GATGGAGCTGCAGCTGCCGCTGCCGGCCTATGAAATGGTGATCAAGGCCTCGCACAGCTTCAACCTGCTCGACGCCCGCCGCGCCATCTCGGTGACCGCGCGCCAGCAGTACATCCTGCGCGTGCGCGCCCTGGCGCGGAACATCGCCCAGAGCTACCTGCTGGCCCGCGCCAAGCTCGGCTTCCCGATGGCCACCCCCGAATTGCGTGACGAAGTACTGGCGAAGCTGAAGGAGGCCGAATAATGAGTGCTCAGGATTTTCTGGTTGAACTGGGCACCGAAGAGCTGCCACCCAAAGCGCTGAAAACCCTCGGCGAAGCCTTCCTCGCCGGCGTGGAAAAAGGCCTCAAGGCCGCCGGCCTGGGTTACACCAAGGCACGCTTCTACGCCGCGCCGCGCCGCCTGGCCGTGCTGGTCGAGCAACTCGCCGCGCAGCAGCCGGACCGCACCGTCAACCTGGACGGCCCGCCCGTGCAGGCCGCCTTCGACAAGGATGGCAACCCGACCCAGGCCGCGCTGGGCTTCGCCAAGAAGTGCGGCGTCGAGCTGAGCCAGATCGACCAGAGCGGGCCCAAGCTGAAGTTCAGCCAGTCGATCGCCGGCCAGCCGGCCGCCGCGCTACTGCCAGGCATCGTCGAGTCCTCGCTGAACGACCTGCCAATTCCCAAGCGCATGCGCTGGGGTGCCGGCAAGACCGAGTTCGTGCGCCCGAGCCAGTGGCTGGTGATGCTGTTCGGCGACCAGGTCGTCGATTGCGAGATCCTCGCGCAGAAGGCTGGCCGTATCTCCCGTGGCCACCGCTTCCACGCCAACCGTGACGTGACCATTTCCAGCCCGGCCAACTACGCCGAAGACCTGCGCGCCGCCTACGTGATCGCCGACTTCGCCGAGCGCCGCGCGCTGATCGACGCCCGCGTCGCCGAACTGGCCAAGGCCGAAAACGGCAGCGCCATCGTGCCGCCGGCGCTGCTGGACGAAGTCAGCGCCCTGGTCGAATGGCCGGTGCCGCTGGTCTGCTCGTTCGAGGAGCGCTTCCTCGAGGTGCCGCAGGAAGCCCTGATCACCACCATGCAGGACAACCAGAAGTACTTCTGCCTGCTGGACGGCAACGGCAAGCTGCTGCCGCGCTTCATCACCGTAGCCAACATCGAGTCGAAAGACCCGGCGCAGATCGT
>JBBNAI010000056.1:0-6753 GCA_037994305.1 Pseudomonas sp.
CTTTGGTTGCGCCGCCACCTACGTCGAGGAAGTTGGCTGGCTTGCCGCCGTGCAGGTTGACGATGTCCATGGTACCCATGGCCAGGCCGGCACCGTTGACCATGCAGCCGATGTTGCCTTCCAGGGCTACGTAGTTCAGTTCGAACTTGGCAGCATGAGCCTCACGAGCGTCGTCTTGCGACGGATCGTGGAAGGTCTTCAGCTTCGGCTGACGGTACATGGCGTTAGCGTCGATGTTGATCTTCGCGTCCAGGCAGTGCAGATCGCCGTCGGCCTTGATCACCAGCGGGTTCACTTCCAGCAGGGCCAGATCGTGATCTTTGAACAGTTTGGCCAGACCGACGAAGATCTTGGCGAACTGAGCAACTTGCTTGCCTTCCAGACCCAGCTGGAAAGCCAGCTCGCGACCCTGGAACGGCTGAGCGCCGACCAGCGGATCGATAGTGGCCTTGAGGATCTTCTCGGGAGTGTCGTGAGCAACTTTCTCGATGTCCACGCCACCCTCGGTGGAGGCCATGAACACGATACGACGGCTGGAACGGTCTACAACGGCGCCCAGGTACAGTTCCTTGGCGATATCGGTGCAGGACTCGACCAGGATCTTGGTCACTGGCTGACCGTTGGCGTCAGTCTGGTAGGTCACCAGACGCTTGCCCAGCCACTGGGCGGCGAACGCCTTGGCGTCTTCCTTGTTGCGAACCAGCTTTACACCGCCCGCTTTACCGCGGCCACCGGCGTGCACCTGGGCTTTGACAACCCACTCGCTGCCACCGATCTTTTCGCAGGCCGCAGCCGCTTCTTCCGGGGTGTCAACGGCATAGCCAGTGGAAACTGGCAGGCCGTACTCAGCGAACAGCTGCTTACCCTGATACTCGTGAAGATTCATGCTTATCTACCGTTCTTCGTTTAGGTATTGCGCATTCGGCGCTGCGCTCGAAGGCACCGCGCCACCTGTGACTGCATTGGTTAGCAGTCCGGCGGACATTCCTGCAGCACGCTCTAGAGAACTGCTGCGGGCCGCCCGCCGTGGTTGTTACTGCGGATAAGCACCCCGCCTGTGCGGGGCGCCATGTCTCTATCGTCGCTTAGCGCTTCTTGCGGTTGGCAATGTGAATGGCATGGCCATTCACGGCCAGGGCCGCTTCGTGCAGCGCCTCGGACAGAGTCGGGTGCGAGAACACCATCATGCCCAGGTCTTCGGCACTGGTGCCGAATTCCATGCCGATGGCGCCCTGCTGAACCAGCTCGGCGGCGCTTGGGCCAATTACATGCACGCCCAGCACGCGGTCAGTCTTGGCATCGGCGATAACCTTGACCAGACCGGCGGTGTCGTTGGCAGCCATGGCACGGCCGCTGGCGGCGAACGGGAAGGTACCGACGTTGACTTCAACGCCCTCGCCTTTCAGCTGCTGCTCAGTCTTGCCGACCCAGGCGATTTCCGGGTGTGTGTAGATGACCGACGGGATCAGGTCGTAGTTCATCTGGGCTTTGTGGCCCTTGATGCGCTCGGCAACCATCACGCCCTCTTCCGAGGCCTTGTGCGCGAGCATCGCGCCGCGCACCACGTCACCGATGGCGTAAACGCCCGGTACGCTGGTGGCGCAATAGTCATCGACGAAGATGAAGCCACGCTCGTCCAGGGTCACGCCGCTGTCGGCGGCCAGCAGATCGGTGGTCACCGGGCGACGGCCCACAGCGACGATCAGCTTGTCGAAGGTCAGCTTCTGCTCGCCGGTAGCGTCGGTGAAGGTCACAGTCACCTGCTTCTTCTTCACTTCGCTGCCGGTCACGCGGGCGCCCAGACGGATGTCCAGCCCCTGCTTGCCGAGGATTTTCAGGGCTTCTTTGGAGATCTGGTCATCGGCGGCCGCGAGGAACTTGTCCATCGCTTCCAGCACGGTGACTTCGGCACCCAGGCGTGCCCAGACGGAGCCCAGCTCGAGGCCGATCACGCCAGCGCCGATCACGCCGAGTTTCTTCGGCACGGCCTGGAATTCCAGGGCACCGGTGGAATCGACGATCACATCCTGGTCGACCGGAGCCGGCGGGATGTCGACCGGCTTGGAGCCGGACGCGAGGATCACATTCTCGGCCTCAACCACTTGCACGCTGCCATCGGTGCCGGTGACTTCAACTTTCTTGCCAGCCAGCAGTTTGCCGTGGCCTTCCAGCAGGGTCACACCGTTGGCCTTGAACAGGCCGGCAACGCCGCCAGTCAGGTTCTTGATGATGCCGTTCTTGCGCGCGACCATCGCGGGCACGTCCATGGTGACGCTCTTGGCTTCGATACCATGGATTTTGAAGCCTTCGTGGGCCTCATGGTACTTGTAGGAGCTGTCCAGCAGCGCCTTGGATGGAATGCAGCCAACGTTCAGGCAGGTACCGCCGAGGGCAACCTTGCCGTCCTTGTCCTGGTACTTCTCGATGCAGGCGGTCTTCAGACCAAGTTGCGCGGCCTTGATGGCGGCCACATAGCCCCCTGGGCCAGCGCCAATCACTACCACGTCGAATTTCTGGGTCATAACTCATTCCTTCTCGGATAAAACCGGGCGGCCCCTTGTGAGGACCGCCGCGTGCGCAGCAGCGGGATCAGATATCCAGCAGCAGACGAGCCGGGTCTTCCAGCAGGTTCTTGATGGTTACCAGGAAGCTCACTGCTTCCTTGCCGTCGATCAGACGGTGATCGTAGGACAGCGCCAGGTACATCATCGGACGGATGACGACTTGGCCGTTGACGGCCATCGGGCGCTGGAGAATGTTGTGCATGCCTAGGATCGCGGCTTGCGGCGGATTGACGATCGGGGTCGACATCATCGAACCGAAGGTACCACCGTTGGTGATGGTGAAGGTGCCACCGGTCATTTCTTCGATCGACAGTTTGCCCTCTTTGGCCTTCTTGCCGAAGGTGGCGATACCGCCCTCGACTTCGGCCAGGTTCATCAGCTCAGCGTTACGCAGGACCGGTACCACCAGGCCGCGGTCGCTGGATACGGCAACGCCGATGTCCTGGTAGCCGTGGTAAACGATGTCGGTGCCGTCGATCGAGGCATTGACCGCCGGGAAGCGCTTCAGCGCCTCGACGGATGCCTTGACGAAGAAGGACATGAAGCCCAGGCGCACGCCATTGTGGGTCTTCTCGAACAGGTCCTTGTACTTCGAACGCAGGGCCATGACTTCGGTCATGTCGACTTCGTTGAAGGTGGTCAGCATGGCCATAGTCGATTGAGCCTCAACCAGACGCTCGGCAACCTTGGCACGCAGACGGGTCATCGGTACGCGCTTCTCGACCCGAGCGCCAGCGGCGAATACCGGGGCCTCGGCAGCCGGAGCAGCTGGTTTGGCAGCCGGAGCCGGGGCCGATTTCTTGGCTGCGACGGCCGCAACGGCGTCTTCCTTGGTCACGCGACCGCCTTTGCCGGTGCCGGTGATGCTGTTGGGATCGATACCGCCTTCTTCGGCAATCTTGCGCGCCGCTGGCGACAGGATCGCGTCGTCATCGCTAGCAGCCGGAGCGGCTGCAGCAGCGGCAACCGGTGCGGCAGCGGCCGGGGCAGCAGCAACGGCGGCGCCGGCGGCACCCAGTTTGCCCAGCAGCTCACCGGACAGCACGGTGTCACCTTCGTTCTTGACGATTTCGGCGAGTACGCCGTCGGCCTCGGCGAGGACTTCCAACACCACCTTGTCGGTCTCGATGTCGACGATCAGGTCATCGCGCTTGACCGCGTCGCCCGGCTTCTTGTGCCAGGTAGCCACGGTGCCGTCGGCAACCGATTCCGGGAAGGTTGGGGCTTTGATCTCGATAGCCATTCTGAGTGTTTCCTTAAATTCGTTTTCTTCAAAGAGGCGACGGCCCGTGCCGCCGCCTCAATACGCGAAGGCGTTAAACAGTAAAGGCGTCCTGCAGCAGTTTTTCCTGCTGCTCGGCGTGCATCGAGGCATAACCGCAAGCTGGCGCTGCCGAAGCATCGCGACCGGCGTACTCGAGGAACAGGCCTTTCTTGTGGGCGCTGGCGACACGACGCATGTGGTGCTGGCTGCAATACCAGGCACCCTGGTTCATCGGCTCTTCCTGACACCAGACGATGTGCTTGAGGTTCTTGTACTGCGCCAGAACCTCGGCCAGATCATCTTCCGGGAACGGATAGAGCTGCTCGATGCGCACGATGGCGATGTCTTCGCGACCTTCGTTGCGACGCTTGGCCAGCAGGTCGTAGTAGACCTTGCCGCTGCACAGCACCAGACGCTCGACCTTCTTCGGATCGATCGTATCGATCTCGGGAATGACGGTCTGGAACGAGCCTTCAGCCAGATCTTCCAGAGTCGAGATGGCCAGCGGATGGCGCAGCAGCGACTTCGGTGTCAGCACGACCAGCGGCTTGCGCAGCGGACGGATCACCTGGCGACGCAGCAGATGGTAGATCTGCGCCGGGGTGGTCGGTACGCAGACCTGCATGTTGTGCTCGGCGCACAGTTGCAGGTAACGCTCCAGACGCGCAGAGCTGTGCTCTGGCCCCTGCCCTTCATAACCGTGCGGCAGCAGCATGGTCAGGCCGCACAGGCGGCCCCACTTGTGCTCACCGCTGGAAATGAACTGGTCGAACACCACTTGGGCGCCGTTGGCGAAGTCGCCGAACTGCGCTTCCCAGATCACCAGTGCGTTGGGCACGGTGGTCGAGTAACCATATTCGAAGGCCAGTACCGCTTCTTCCGAGAGGAAGGAGTCGTACAGGTCGAACTTCGGTTGGCCTTCGAACAGGTTCTGCAGCGGCAGGTAGGTGGTCGCGTCCTTCTGGTTGTGCAGCGCCGCATGGCGGTGCGAGAA
Source organism: Pseudomonas sp. (assembly GCA_037994305.1). GTDB lineage: Bacteria > Pseudomonadota > Gammaproteobacteria > Pseudomonadales > Pseudomonadaceae > Aquipseudomonas. The sequence continues at coordinate 4,823 of JBBNAI010000056.1, forward strand.
GGTACCTCGACCAACGTCCTGACCGGTGATGCGCACCGGGTGACCAGCCTGCAGCAGCGTGGCGTAGGCCAGGTTCTCGGCGTAGCCCCAGTTGATCGGCATGGCACCGGCGGTCATCTTGACCCGGTCTTCCAGGACTTTGGCGACCTGACGTTGCAGAACCAGACCTTCCGGCAGGTCGAGCAGCTTGCCGGCGAGATCCTGCAGGGTCTTGAGGTCGCAACGGGTGTCGTGACGAGCAGTCCAGGCATGGCCCAGGTACGGGCGCCAGTCGACGAACAGTTCCTTGTTCGGCTCCTTGACCAGGCTTTTGACCACGTGTTGACCGTTATCCAGAGCGTTACGGTACTCGTCGATCTTGGTCTGCACGCTCGTGCCATCGAGGCGGCCGCCATTGATCAGACTTTCGGCATACAGCTCACGGGTGGTGCGCTGCTTGGCGATCTGCTGATACATCAGCGGCTGGGTGCCACTTGGCTCATCGGCCTCGTTGTGACCGCGACGGCGGTAGCAGACCAGGTCGATGACCACGTCACGCTTGAACTGCATGCGGTAGTCAACGGCCAGCTGGGTAACGAAGAGCACGGCTTCCGGATCATCGCCATTCACATGGAAGATCGGCGCCTGGATCATCTTCGCCACGTCGGTGCAGTACTCGGTGGAGCGCGAGTCTTCCGGACGACTGGTGGTGAAACCGACCTGGTTGTTGATCACCAGGTGGATGGTACCGCCAGTCTTGTAGCCGCGGGTCTGCGACATCTGGAAGGTTTCCATGACCACGCCTTGGCCGGCGAATGCCGCATCACCGTGCAGGGAAATCGGCAGGACGCTGTCACCGCTGACGTCCTGACGACGGTCCTGGCGAGCACGCACCGATCCCTCAACCACCGGAGAGACGATTTCCAGGTGGGACGGGTTGAATGCCAGCGCCAGGTGCACTTCGCCACCCGGGGTCATGACGTTGGAGGAGAAACCTTGGTGGTACTTCACGTCACCAGAGGACAGGCCTTCGACCTTCTTGCCTTCGAACTCGTCGAACAGGTCGCGCGGGTTCTTGCCGAAGGTGTTGACCAATACGTTCAGGCGGCCACGGTGGGCCATGCCGATGACGATTTCCTTGGTGCCGTAGGAGCCAGAGCGCTGGATGATCTCGTCCAGCAGCGGAATCAGGCTTTCCCCGCCTTCCAGGCCGAAACGCTTGGTACCCGGGTATTTGGTGCCCAGGTATTTTTCCAGGCCCTCGGCCGCAGTCAGGCGCTCAAGCAGGTGACCTTGCACCTCCACGGAGAATGCCGGGCGACCGCGTACGCTTTCCAGACGCTGCTGGAACCACTTGCGTTGCTCGGAATCGACGATGTGGGTGAACTCGGCGCCAATGGTGCGGCAATATGTCTGCTGCAGCGCTTCGTGAATTTCCCGTAAAGTCGCCTCCTCCTTGCCGATGTAAAGCTCACCGGTGCGGAAGGTGGTATCAAGATCAGCGTTGGTCAGACCGTAATGGTTGATCGCCAGGTCAGCCGGAGCCGGACGCTGCCACAGACCCAACGGGTCGAGCGTCGCAGCCTGGTGGCCACGCATGCGGTATGCCTGGATCAGGCGCAGGACTTCCACCTGCTTCTTCTCGTGCTCACTGCTCACGCTCCCGGCAGATACCGGTTGAGCGCGACGCTGGTTCTTGGCCAGCAGCACGAAATGATCGCGGACGGTGGAGTGCGAAACGTCGGTGGCGGAATTCCCGTCAGTCGGCAGTTTCTGGAAATAGGTGCGCCACTCTTCTGGCACAGCGTTGGGATCGTGCAGGTAAAGCTCATAGAGCTCTTCCACATAGGCAGCGTTACCACCGGATAGGTGGGCACTGTCCCACATGCGCTGCATCACGCTTTCTTGCATGCTTGGTCACCCTCGGTAAGGGGACACCACCGGCGTGGAGG
>JBBNAI010000057.1:0-2025 GCA_037994305.1 Pseudomonas sp.
ACGTTGTAGGGCTTGCCCTGCAGGCTGGTCCAGGTGTCGTTGGCCAGCTTGATGATGCCGGCGATGTCACCCGACTTGCCCGGCGTACCCAGCAGCTTCTCGCTCATGGCCTGGTCGTAGAACTTCACGCCCTTGGCCGCTTCGGCCAGATCCTTGGGATCGGACAGGTAGCCGCCTACGCCCTTGGCCATGATCGCGTAGGCCTCCTGCGGATGGGTCTTGGTGTACTCGACTGCCTTGTACAGGCCGCTGACCAGCGCCTTCACGTCATCCGGCTGCTTGTCGATCACGTCGCAGGACAGCGCCACCACGTCGACGATCACGCCGGGGGTTTCGCTGCTGTCGATCAGCACCTTGCCCTGGCCCTTGGCCTTGACCAGCGACAGGTGCGGTTCCCAGGTCACGGCCGCCGGTACGCGGCCGGCGATGAAGGCGGTGGCCGCGTCGTCGGCGGTCATGTTCTGGATTTCCAGGTCGCTCATGCTCATGCCTTTCTGCTTGAGCAGGTAGGACAGCCAGAACTGCGACACCGAGCCTTCGTTGACCGCGACCGACTGGCCCTTGAGCTGCTCCAGGCTGGTGACGTCCTTGCCCACCAGCACGCCGTCGCCACCGTGGCTTTCATCCAGTGCGGCAACGGCCTTGAAGCAGAAGTCCTTGGAGCGGTACTTGAGGATTTCATCGATGGTCGACGCCGAGCCGGACAGCTTGCCGGAGGCCTGGGCCGCCATGTACATGGCCGACTCCTCGATCACAGTGAAGTCGACATCCAGGCCCTGCTCCTTGAAGTAGCCGAGGTCGCGAGCCAGGTACAGGGTGCCGTAGCCGACCCAGGTGGTGTGGCCGATGGTCAGGCTGCCAGCCTGGGCGCTAGCGGCGGCGCCGACGGCGAGTGCCGCGGTTAGAAGGGACAGCGAGGTACGCTTGAGCAAGGACTTGCGCATGGAACACTCCCACAGCCTGACGGCTTTAGTTATTGGTTGAATAGCGGGGCAGTAATTGGCCACTGGCCAAGGGTTCCGTGACCCCCGCCTCTGTCGGGCCGGGGTTCTTGTTCTGGGCTGACACCCGCTGCCGGGCGCCACGGTTCACGCAATAAAACGGTGGAGCACTGCAGGAGCCAGCAGTAGCCCGGACTTCAGTCCGGGGCCTGCTGGTGACTCCGCTCCCGGACTGAAGTCCGGGCTACGGAATACCTGAAGCCTGGAATGGCCACTTACAACAGATTCAGCTCACGGGCGCTGCGGTCCACCGCGCGCTTGGTCTTCTCCACCAGTTCGTCGAGTTCGGCGCGGGTCGCCACCAGGGCCGGGGCCATGATCATGCGGCCCTGGGTGGAGCGAATGATCAGCCCCTCGTCGAAGCCGTGGGTGCGGCAGCCCCAGGCGATATCGCCTTCGTTGGCGAAGCGCTTGCGGGTGGCCTTGTCCTCGGCGAACTGCAGCGCGGCGACCAGGCCGACACCCTGGATTTCGCCCACCAGCGGGTGATCGCTGAAGGTGTCGCGCAGCAGCTTCTGCAGGTACGGGCCGGTGTCGTTCTTCACCTGGGTGACGATGCCTTCGTCGCGCAGCGCCTTGAGGTTGGCGATGGCCACGGCCGCCGCCACCGGGTGGCCGGAATAGGTCAGGCCGTGGGCGAACACACCGCCCTGCTGCACCAGCACCTCGGCCATGCGCTTGCTCAGCACCAGGCCGCCCATGGGGATGTAGCCACTGGTCAGGCCCTTGGCGATGGTCAGGGTGTCCGGCTCGAAACCGAAGTGCTGGTGGGCGAACCACTCACCGGTGCGACCGAAGCCGCCGATCACTTCGTCAGCGCTCAGCAGCACGTCGTACTTGCGGCAGATGCGCTGGATTTCCGCCCAGTAGCTGGCCGGCGGGAAGATCATGCCGCCAGCGCCCTGGAAGGGTTCGGCGACGAACGCGGCGACGTTCTCGGCGCCCAGTTCGAGGATCTTGGTTTCCAGCTCGCGGGCCGCCTTGAGGCCGAATTCCTCCTCCGACAGGTCGCCGCCTTCGGCGT
>JBBNAI010000058.1:0-39478 GCA_037994305.1 Pseudomonas sp.
GCCGGCATGTTGCGCGAAGCGGCGGCGATGACCACGCAGATTCTCGGTGAGGTGATCCCCTCGAACGTGCCCGGCAGTTTCGCCATGGGCCTGCGCCAGCCGTGCGGCGTGGTGCTGGGCATCGCGCCGTGGAACGCGCCAGTGATTCTCGGTGTACGGGCGCTGGCCATGCCGCTGGCCTGTGGCAACACCGTGGTGCTCAAGTCTTCCGAGCTCAGCCCCTTTACCCACCGCCTGATCGGCCAGGTGCTGCACGACGCTGGCCTGGGCGATGGCGTGGTCAACGTGATCAGCAATGCGCCGGAAGATGCGCCGGCCATCGTCGCCCGGCTGATCGCCAACCCGGCGGTGCGCCGGGTCAACTTCACCGGCTCCACCCATGTCGGGCGCATCGTCGCCGAGTTGGCTGCGCGCCACCTCAAGCCGGCGCTGCTGGAGCTGGGCGGCAAGGCGCCGCTGCTGGTGCTGGACGACGCCGATCTGGACGCGGCGGTGGATGCCGCGGTGTTCGGCGCCTACTTCAACCAGGGGCAGATCTGCATGTCCACCGAACGGCTGATCGTCGATGCCAAGGTGGCCGATGCCTTCGTGCTCAAGCTGGCTTTCCGGGTCGCCAAGCTGCGTGCCGGCAACCCGCAGCAGGGTGAGGCAGTGCTGGGTTCGCTGATCGATGCCGCGGCTGGCCAGCGCATCCAGGCGCTGGTGGATGATGCCGTGGCCAAGGGCGCGTGCCTGGTGGCCGGTGGCGGGCTCGAGGGTAGCGTGATGCAGCCGGTACTGCTGGATGACGTGACCGAGCAGATGCGCCTGTACCGCGAGGAGTCCTTCGGCCCGGTTGCCGTGGTGCTGCGCGGGGAGGGCGATGAAGAACTGCTGCGCCTGGCCAATGACTCGGAGTTCGGCCTGTCGGCGGCGATCTTCAGTCGCGATGTGTCGCGCGCCCTGGCCCTGGCTCAGCGGGTGGAGTCCGGTATCTGCCACATCAACGGCCCGACCGTGCACGACGAGGCGCAGATGCCGTTTGGCGGGGTCAAGTCCAGCGGTTACGGCAGCTTTGGCAGCCGCGCCTCGATCGAGCATTTCACCCAGTTGCGCTGGGTCACGGTGCAGAACGGCCCACGTCACTACCCGATTTGAATCGTCCGCTTGGCTGCCGGTCGGCCTAGCGCCGCCCGGCAGCGTCCGGCTCGACATAACAAGAACAAGTTGTGCGCCCAGCGCTGCGGCCCCATTGCGGGCCTGTGTGCTGGACGCTGAAAGAGAGGAAAGGCGAAGTGAATGTTGAATCTGTAGCGCAGTGCGGGGCGAGCACGGTGCGCTATCGCCCGGTGGCCATCGGCAATCCGGCCGTCGAAATCATCCCGGGCCGCGACGGTGCGATCTACCTGCGCCCGCGCGAAGACCTGGAGCCGCTGCCCGAGCGCCTGCTCGATCGGCTGCTGCACTGGGCGACGGTGCAGCCGGAAGTGACCTTCGTGGCCGAGCGCACGGCCGATGGCGCCTGGCGCCGCATCAGCTATGCCGAGATGCTGGAGAACGTGCGGGCCATTGCCCAGGCGCTGCTGGCGTACGGCCTGTCTGCCGAGCGGCCGCTGGTGATCCTTTCGGGCAATGACCTGGAGCACCTGCAACTGGCGTTCGCCGCCATGTACGCGGGCATTCCCTACTGCCCGGTGTCGCCCGCCTATGCGCTGCTGTCGCAGGACCTGGCCAAGCTGCGGCACATCTTCGACCTGCTGCAGCCCGGCCTGGTGTTCGCCGCCGATGCCCAGCCGTTCCAGCGCGCTATCGAAACCCTGACGCCGGTGGAGATGCCACTGGTGTTCACCCGTGGCGAATTGCCCGGGCGGCGCAGCATCGCGTTCACCCAGTTGCTGCGCCGTCCCGGCGGCGCCGAGGCCGAGGCGGCCTTTGCCGCGACCGGGCCGCAGAGCATCGCCAAGTTCCTTTTCACGTCCGGCTCGACCAAGCTGCCCAAGGCCGTACCGACTACCCAGCGCATGCTCTGCGCCAACCAGCAGATGCTCCTGCAGACCTTTCCCGAGTTCGCTGCCGAGCCACCGGTGCTGGTCGACTGGTTGCCGTGGAACCACACCTTTGGCGGCAGCCACAACGTCGGCATCGTCCTCTACAACGGTGGCAGCCTGTATGTGGATGGCGGCAAGCCCACGGCCCAGGGCATGGCCGAGACACTGCGCAACCTCAAGGACGTATCGCCGACGGCCTACCTCACCGTGCCCAAGGGCTGGGAGGAGCTGGTCGGCGCGCTGGAGAGCGACGCCGAGCTACGCGAGCGCTTCTTCGCCCGTATCAAGCTGTTCTTCTTTGCCGCGGCCGGGCTTTCGCAGAGTGTCTGGGATCGTCTCGACCGGATTGCCGAACAGCACTGCGGCGAGCGCATCCGCATGATGGCCGGCCTGGGCATGACCGAGGCGTCGCCGTCCTGCACCTTCACCACCGGGCCGCTGTCGATGGCCGGCTATGTCGGCCTGCCGGCGCCGGGTTGCGAGGTCAAGCTGGTGCCGACCGAGGGCAAGCTCGAAGCGCGCTTTCGCGGGCCGCACATCATGGCCGGCTACTGGCGCTCGCCGCAGCAGACGATCGAGGCGTTCGACGAGGAGGGCTTCTACCGCTCCGGTGATGCGCTGAAGTTTGCCGATGCCCAGCAGCCCCAGTTGGGGCTGATGTTCGATGGACGTATCGCCGAGGATTTCAAGCTGTCCACTGGTGTATTTGTCAGCGTCGGTCCGCTGCGTACCCGGGTGATCCTGCAGGGCGCGCCCTATGTGCAGGACGTCGTGGTGACAGGGGCCGATCGCCAGCGCATTGGCTTGCTGGTTTTCCCGTACCTGCCGGCTTGCCGCGAACTGGCCGGGTTGTCTGCCGGGGCCAGCGCCGAGCAGGTACTGGCGGCCGCACCGGTACGGCAGTGGCTGGCTGGCTTGCTTACCCAACTCAATCGCGAGGCCACGGGCCTGGCGTCCCACATCGCCTGGGTCTGTCCGATGAGTGAGGCGCCGAGCCTGGATGCTGGCGAGATCACCGACAAGGGCTCGCTCAACCAGCGCGCCGTGCTGTCCCGCCGCGCGGTACTGATCGACAGCCTCTATGCCGATCCTGGCGTGTGCTGCGTGGTGGCAGAGGGTTGGGTGTGATGGGGCAGTTCGAATCCTTCGAGCACGTCGCGCTACTCGCGGCGGCGCGCACGCCCTGGGTGGACTACGGCGGGTCGCTGGCGCAGGTCTCGCCGATTGACTTGGGCATCCATGTCGCGCGTGGGCTATTGGCCCGTGCTGGCATCGCGGCTTGGCAGGTAGACAGCGTGCTGGCCGGTAGCATGGCTCAGGCCAGTTTCGACGCCTACATGCTACCCCGGCACATCGGCCTGTATGCCGGCGTGCCGCTGGAGGTTCCCGCGCTGGCGGTACAGCGCATTTGCGGCACCGGCCTGGAGTTGTTGCGCCAGGCCGGCAACCAGGTGACGACGGGAACCGCGCGGCTCGCGCTGTGCGTGGCGAGCGAGTCGATGTCACGCAACCCCATTGCCAGTTACGAGCACCGGGGCGGTTTTCGCCTGGGCGCGCCAGTGGGTTTCAAGGACTTCCTCTGGGAGGCGCTGTTGGATCCGGCCATCGGCCAGACCATGATCGACACGGCGCAAAACCTCGCGAAGCGCTATGGCCTGCGCCGGGATGAGGTGGACGCCTTTGCCCTTGGCAGCTTCCAGAAGGCGTTGGCGGCCCAGGCCGGTGGCTGGTTCGACGAGGAACTCGTGCCGGTGGTCGCAGCCCGGTACGAGTTGCCAGGCTATTGCTCCCGTGAGCTGACCTTGCCACGCAAGGTTACTCACGTGGCGCATGACAGCCACCCACGGGAAACCAGCCTGGAGGCGTTGGCGGCCCTGGCGCCGGTCACGCCGGGCTCCGTGCAGACTGCCGGTAACAGCTGTGCCCTGGTGGATGGTGCCGCCGCCGCACTGGTGGGCGACGCCCGCGATGTCGAGGCACCCCTTGCCCTGCTGCGCGCCAGCGCGGTGGTAGGGGTTCCCCCGGAAATCATGGGCATCGGCCCGGCACCGGCCATCCGCCTGCTTCTACAGCGGGCTGGGTTGACCCTGGATGACATCGACAGCCTGGAAATCAACGAGGCCCAGGGTGCCCAGGTGCTGGCCGTGCAGCGTGACCTGGATCTGGACCCGGCACGGCTCAATCGTCACGGCGGTGCCATTGCCCTTGGCCATCCACTGGCGGCCACCGGCCTGCGCCTGGCGCATAGCGTCGCTCGCCAGCTCGTTGCACGAAATGCCCGCTACGGCATCGCCGCCGCTTGTATCGGCGGCGGCCAGGGCATGGCGCTGCTGCTAGAAAATCCGGCTTACCGGTGAAGGTGCTGCTCATGCCGATCCATCCGGCACCACTCAATGCTCCAGGGCGACCGCCAGGGCTGTGTCTCTCGCGGTAGCCATTCCCATGCGCTTCATGCGCGCCAAGCGTTGCCATTACAAGAATAAAACCGAGGTTTACATGTCCAGCTCAACCGCCGCCCAGCGCAGCTCCCTGCGTACGATAGGGCTCTGTTTCATCGTTGCATTGCTCGAAGGTCTCGACCTGCAGGCCATGGGGGTTGCAGCTCCCCATCTGGTTCGCGAATTCATGCTGACTCCAGCGTCCCTGGGCTGGCTATTCACTGCTGGGCTGATCGGGCTGCTCCCGGGGGCGGTGCTGGGCGGCTGGCTGGCTGATCGTTTGGGGCGCAAGCGAGTGCTGATCGTCGCGGTCATCCTGTTCGGCCTGTTCTCGCTATTGACGGCGCATAGCGCCAGTTACGAACAACTGCTGGTGGCGCGTCTGATTACTGGCTTGGGTATGGGCGCCGCGCTGCCGATTCTGATTGCCATGTCCTCTGAGGTAGCCAGTGCGGGGTTGCGCAACATGGCGGTCAGCCTGACCTACTGCGGCGTTCCCCTGGGCGGTGCCTGCGCGGCACTGATCGGCATGTTCTCCATTGGCGGCGAGTGGCGGGCGGTGTTCTACGTCGGCGGCGTGACTCCGCTGCTGATTGCGCTGTTGCTGATGCTTTGGCTGCCGGAGTCGAGAGTCGCGGACCGACGGCAGCTGACGCTGGCAGAGAGCGCCAGTGAGTTGCTGGGGCGTCGGCGTAGCCTTACCACGCTGCTGCTGTGGTGCAGCTGCTTCTGCACGCTGACGATCCTGTACATGCTGCTCAACTGGCTGCCGACGCTCCTGACCGAGCGTGGCCTGAGCCGTCTGGATGCAGCGGCTATCCAGGTGCTGTTCAACCTCGGTGGCGTGGGTGGCTCACTGTTGGCGGGGCGACTCATGGACAAGGGCCGGTCACTGCTGGCGGTTTTGTTGGCCTACCCAGGCATGCTCGTCGCTTTTGCCGCACTGGGGCATGTCGAGCTGCTGCAGGGGCTTTATCTGGCAGGGACTCTGGCCGGTGCCTGTGCTGTTGGCGGGCAACTGATTCTCTATGCGTTGGCGCCGCGTATTTACCCCGGTGACGTGCGCGCCACGGGCGTGGGTGTGGCCGTGGCGGTTGGACGGTTGGGCTCGATGAGCGGGCCGTTGATGGCCGGGCAGCTGCTGGCCGCAGGGGCAGGGGTTAGCGGATTGCTCCTGGCCGCCTCGCCGCTGGTGTTGCTGGCGGCGTGTAGTGCGGCAACCGTGCTGCAACGTGATGGTGCTCAGTTGCCAGCCGCGACTGGCTGATTTCTCCGGGCAGGTTCAGGACAAGTCGACAGACCTACATAGGCATTGGCTGGCCTGTTCTGCCGGGGCTCCTGTCCAATGTCTTTGCCTTAAGTGTGCCCTCATTGCACCTGCCGCTGCGGTGTCGGCTGGCAAATGGCTGCGTGCCGAGAGCGATGTCCTACCGGCTCGATGCACTGATTGGCGGGCGCATTGGTGAGTTTCTGGCTATACCTTTCTTGTTCGTTCCTTCGGCGTGCTTGAAAGGTTCTCGGTTCGCCTTGATGGGCGAGTGCGACTTTCTGCTGTTCCGCTGTGTTGGTGTCGATCCGCTAAAAGGAAATCCTTCAGGAGTAATACTTATGCGTAAAGTCATCATGATCTCCCTGCTGTCTTCCATGCCGTTGCTGGCAACTGGCATCGCTCACGCCGACCAGGCGGGCGGTGGTGGTTGCGGTTGGGGCAACATGCTGTTCGAGGGGCAACGTGGCCTGGTGCCGCATCTGCTGGCAACCACCACCAACGGCACCTCCGGGAACGCCACATTCGGCCTGACCTCGGGCACCAATGGTTGCGACTCCAGCGTCAAGCTCGGCTACGGCGGCCGCTCGATGCTGGCCATGAACGGCATGCTCGACAGCATTGCCGAAGACATGGCCAAAGGGCAGGGCGAGGCACTCGACGCTTATGCCACGCTGCTGGGTGTCAGCGGTGATGATCGGCAGCATTTCGCCGCCGTCACTCATGAGCACTTCTCGAGCATATTCTCCAGTGCCGATGCCAACAGTGAGCAAGTGCTGGCGGCAACCCTGGATGTGATGAGCCAGGATCAGCGCCTGGCGAAATACGTGACCACGCCGAGCTGATCGCAAGGCAAACAAAAACGGCGCCCTGAGGCGCCGTTTTTTATTGGGCGGTGCTTAGACGCCCAGTTTGTCGCGCAGGCTGTAGTACCAGGCGCCGAGAGCACTGAACGGAACCTGGAACAGGCGGCCGCCCGGGAACGGGTAGTGCGGCAGGTCGGCGAAGGCGTCGAAGCGCTCAGCCTGGCCGCGCAGGGCCTCGGCCAGGACTTTGCCGGCCAGGTGGGTGTAGGTCACGCCGTGGCCGCTGCAGCCTTGCGAGTAGTAGATGTTGTCGCCGATACGACCGACCTGCGGCAGGCGCGACAGGGTCAGCAGGAAGTTGCCGGTCCAGGCGAAATCGATCTTCACGTCTTTCAGTTGCGGGAAGGTCTTGAGCATCTTCGGACGGATGATCGCTTCGATGTTGGCCGGGTCACGTGCGCCGTAGACCACGCCGCCACCGAAGATCAGGCGCTTGTCGCTGGTCAGGCGGTAGTAGTCGAGCAGGTAGTTGCAGTCTTCGACGCAGTAGTCCTGCGGCAGCAGGCTCTTGGCCACTTCCTCGGACAGTGGTTCGGTGGTGATCACCTGAGTGCCGCATGGCATCGATTTGGCGGCCAGTTCGGGCAGCAGGTTGCCCAGGTAGGCATTGCCGGCAACCACCACGAACTTGGCTTTCACGCGGCCATTGGGGGTGTGCACGACCGGGTTGGCGCCACGCTCGACGCGAATGGCCGGGCTTTGCTCGTGGATGACACCACCGAGGGATTCCACAGCCGCCGCTTCGCCGAGGGCCAGGTTGAGCGGGTGGATGTGGCCGCCGCTCATGTCGAGCATGCCGCCCACATAGCTGTCGGTGTTGACCACTTCACGAATGCGCTTGGCATCCATCAGTTCCAGCTGGGTGTGGCCGTAGCGTTCCCACAGCTTCTTCTGCGATTCCAGGTGCTTCATGTGCTTGGGAGTGTTGGCTGCGAATACGCCGCCGTCCTTCAGGTCGCACTGGATGTTGTACTTGGCGATGCGCTCACGAATGATGCGGCCGCCTTCGAAGGCCATCTGCCCGAGCAACTGAGCCTGCTTGGGGCCGACGGTACGCTCGATCACATCGATGTCGCGGCTGTAGCTGTTGACGATCTGCCCGCCGTTACGCCCAGACGCACCGAAACCGACTTTCGCGGCTTCCAGTACGGTGACCTTGAAACCGTTCTCGAGCAGGAACAGCGCGGTCGAAAGACCGGTGTAGCCCGCACCGATGATGCAAACGTCGGTTTCCGTCTCGCCTTGCAGCTCTGGACGTGGCGGCACCGCGTTGGCGGAGGCGGCGTAGTAGGACTGGGGATAGGGGGTGTGCGTCATATTGGAACCTTTGTTCTTTATTTTTTACGAATAGAGCGATGCTACTCGACTTGAAAATGCCCGGCTAGCCTCTGTGCAAAATATTTAACGCTCTGTGTGGTTAGCAAAAAATCCACTTTTTCAGCTACTTAGCTAAAAAGGTGTTGACAGCTTCGGGCCTATCCGTAAAATGCGCGGCCATTGCAGGCACATAGCTCAGTTGGTTAGAGCACCACCTTGACATGGTGGGGGTCGTTGGTTCGAGTCCAATTGTGCCTACCAAAAAAACCCGTCCTGCGCGGGACTTAGAAGGCGATCCGAAAGGGTCGCCTTTTTTGTTTGGGCGTCATTTGGAAAAGCCCGTCCCCCGTTCAGCGTCGTAAACCGGCCTGAACCCTCTGCTATTCCGCTGCCTGCTCCTCATCTGTGCCGGGGTAAGAAGGAGGGGCATTTCCCCAATGCCCCATCATCCGCTGCACGTATTCCAGCGAAAGCCTCTGTTTATCGTAGACCCACGGCCCTGCCTCGGGCGCATCCCTGAAAAAGCGCCCGGCGGGTCCTCATAGCGATAGTACGCCGCTATACAAGCCGTAGGCGGCTATGCCCGCGGCGAGGATGACGCAGAGGAAAATTCCTTTCTCGATGGTGGTGAACAGCGGTTCGCCTTGCTCATGTTTGGCTTTGGCAAACAGCACCACCCCAGGCGCATACAGCAGGGCTGACAGCAGCAGGTATTTGACTCCGCCGGCGTACAGCAGCCAGACCGCGTAGCCCAGGGCGATGGCGCTGATAATCAGGTCCTTGGTGCGCTCGGCTCTGGACTGCTCGTAGGTTTCGCCGCGGTGGCTAAGCAGCAGGGCATAGGCTGCCGACCAGAGGTACGGCACCATGATCATCGACGAGGCCAGGTAGATCAGGCTGGTGTAAGTCCCGGCGGAGAACAGCGTGATCAGCAGGAACAGCTGAATCATCCCATTGGTCAGCCATAGCGCATTGACCGGTACGTGGTTGGCGTTTTCCTTTCTGAGGAACGCCGGCATGGTTTTGTCTTTGGCCGTGGCAAAGAGGATTTCCGCGCACAGCAGTGCCCACGATAACAAGGCACCAAGCAACGAAATGGCCAGGCCAATGCTGATAAACAGCGCGCCCCAGGGACCTACAACCCGCTCCAGCACCACCGCCAGGGACGGGTTTTGCAGAGCGGCCAACTCCGGTTGGCTCATGATCCCGAGGGATAGAACGTTCACCGATACCAATAGCGCCAGCACCCCCAGGAAGCCAATCACCGTGGCACGGCCTACATCTGCCCGCTTCTCGGCCCTGGCCGAATAGACACTGGCGCCTTCGATGCCAATAAATACAAACACGGTCACCAGCATCATGTTGCGGACCTGATCCATCACGCTGCTGAAGTTGGGGTTGCTGCTCCCCCAGATATCGCGGGTGAAAATGTCTGCATCGAAGGCGACGGCGGCAATCGCAATGAAGGTGAGCAATGGCACCACCTTGGCCACGGTGGTCAGCTGATTGATGAACGTCGCTTCTTTGATCCCGCGCAGCACCAGGAAGTGCACGGCCCATAGCAACAACGACGCACAGCCGATGGCGATCGGCGTGTTGCCTTGGCCAAAGACAGGGAAAAAGTAGCCAAGGGTACTGAACAGCAAAACGAAATAGCCGACATTGCCCAGCCACGCACTGATCCAGTAACCCCAGGCAGAGGAGAAGCCCATATAGTCGCCAAAGCCGGCCTTGGCGTAGGCATACACCCCGGAGTTCAGCTCGGGTTTGCGGTTGGCCAGGGTCTGAAAGACGAAGGCGAGGGTGAGCATGCCCACCGCCGTGATGGCCCAACCAATCAGCACGGCACCGGCATCGGCACGTTCGGCCATGTTCTGCGGCAAGGAAAAAATGCCGCCGCCAATCATCGAGCCCACCACTAAGGCAATCAGTGCATTCAGACGAAGCTTTTGTGTCGGTTGCGACATGCCGGTGTCTCCCAGGCTAGAGAAAATCTCGCCACGCGACCGTAGCCTCGTGGTTTAACCAGACATATACATCAAAACCATGCCTTCTAATCGACGCGAGTTGGTGTTTCGGCCTGGCAACGAGTCGCTTCAAGCTCTGTTGGCCTCTAGCAGACTGCTACTTCTGGCTGCGGATTCATCGGCCCGTTTCTGATGCTCAGAACCCATCGGCTGCCTGGGCCAATTCAATGCGAAGCGCCCCATGGTTCTTGAGCGCCTATGACCGCCTGCAGAAAATCCATGCAACTTTGCGTGGCGAGTCAGGATCACTCCTCTACGACTCGTTCGTTTGAGGTGGCTGGTCATGACCAGAGCCAATCCGCTTTATCCCCATCATTGGTTCCCGACAGTGGCCTACAAGCCAGGCAAGCGGGGTGTGCGCGGTGATTCAGGGGCACTGGCCAGCAGGCGCGTGCCAGGCCGGGCCAGGCGTGGTGTGACATGGAGCTGATCGCGACAGTTGTGCGAGTCGTCCGTGACGAGTTCGCCGATTTTGCCGATGGTGAGCTGGTCACCCGTACCAGCGTGCGCCTGCTGTTGGCCGCGATCCTCGGTGGCCTGCTGGGTTTTGAACGGGAGGCCAAGGGCAAGGCCGCCGGTTTGCGCACCCACATGCTGGTCACGCTCGGCGCGGCGCTGTTCGTCATGGTGCTGGAACTCGAGAATGCCCCCGCTGACGCCATGAGCCGGGTCATTCAGGGCATCGTCTCCGGCATTGGCTTCCTCTGCGCCGGCACCATCCTCAAAAGCGACAGCGGCCAGTACATCAAGGGCCTGACCACGTCCGCCTCGTTGTGGTTCAGCACCGCCATTGGTATCACCGTGGGTCTTGGTAGCCAGGCGACAGCGGTGCTGGGCACGCTGCTGGCGTTGCTGATTCTGCACTCTCTGACCCCGTTCGAGCGGCCGGAGCGTTCCTGAGGAGGCCCCATGTTCCGCGAGTTCGACTATGTCACGGCGTGGACCGACGCCATGCCCAGCGGCTCGGGCTTCGTCGGTTTGATCGGCTACCAGCCCAAATGCCGTTACAGCCGGGTGACCACGCTGTGGGTGATCGACCCGCGTTGCGCCTGCGTCGATCAGGCTGAGAGCGCTGCCGAGGCGATGCTCAGGGCGATCTGCGACATTCACCCGCAGTACGGCGTGCTGTATGCCGATGGCATCTATCTCTAGTCGCTAAGCAGTCTGAACTTTTGCGCGGCAGGCGGGCTCGGAATTTCATGTGCCCCACACAGGTTGAATCGTCTATTCAGCCTTCCTGCCTGGCGCCAAGGAGCGAGCAGCGATGCTTACCAATCCCCACGCAGACGCCTTTCCTTCTGCGATGCAAGCCGCACAGGAACCACGGATCGCCATCGAGGCCGTGGCGCCTCAAGTGGAGAGTGGACGTTTCGCCGCCAAGTGCATCTGTGGCCGTGCATTGCCGGTTAGTGCGGTGATTTTTGCCGATGGCCATGACCAACTGGCGGCATCGCTGTTGTGGCGGATGGTGGGCGCAGCCGATTGGCAGCGGGTACCGCTGCAGCCGCTGGGCAATGATCGCTGGAATGCCAGCCTGGTACCCACCGAGGTTGGCCGGGCGGAGTTCACCATCGAGGCCTGGCAAGACATCTACGCCAGCTACTGCTACGAGCTGAGCAAGAAGTACGCGGCAGGCGTCAATGTGCAGCTGGAGGTGGAAGAGGGCCGCCAGTTGCTGCTGGATATCGCGGCCATGGGGCCGGCGGAGTTGTCCAGCGAGTTCGTCGAGCTGCTGGCCAACTTCGCCAGCCGCAGTACCCTAGACGAGCGCGTGGCACTGCTCCTGGCACCGACCACCAGTGCCTTGCTGAGCCGTGCCGAGCACCGTCCCCATGTGGTGCGCAGCCCGGTCTATCCACTGGATGTGGAACGCCAGCTGGCCGAATTCGCCAGCTGGTATGAGCTTTTCCCTCGCTCGGAAAGCGGCGATCCACAGCGCCACGGCACCTTCCGGGATGTGCAGAGACGCCTGCCGGATATCTCGGCCATGGGTTTCGATGTGCTGTATTTCCCACCTGTCCATCCCATTGGACGCACCCACCGCAAGGGCCCGAACAACTCGCTCAAGGCGAGTGAGGATGATCCCGGCAGCCCCTATGCGATTGGCAGCGAGGACGGCGGGCATGAGGCGCTGCACCCACAACTGGGCAGCCTGGAAGAGTTTCGCGCGCTGGTGAGCGCGGCGCGCGAGCAGGGCCTGGAAATAGCCCTGGACTTCGCCATTCAGTGTTCTCCCGACCACCCCTGGCTACGCGAGCATCCGGGCTGGTTCAGCTGGCGTCCGGACGGCAGCATCCGCCATGCGGAGAATCCGCCAAAAAAGTATGAAGATATCGTCAACGTCGACTTCTATGCGGAGGCGGCTACCCCAGACCTATGGCTGGCATTGCGGGATGTGGTGCTGGGCTGGGTGGAGCAGGGCGTCAGCCTGTTTCGCGTCGACAACCCGCATACCAAGCCGATGCCGTTCTGGGAGTGGCTGATCGGCGAGGTGCGCCGGCATCACCCGCAGGTGATCTTCCTCTCCGAGGCCTTCACCCGGCCGGCGATGATGGCGCGCCTGGGCAAGCTCGGCTTCAGCCAGAGCTACACCTACTTCACCTGGCGCAACACCAAGGCCGAGTTGCAAGCCTTTTTCACCGAGCTCAACCAGCCGCCGTGGCGCGACTGCTATCGGCCGAACTTCTTCGTCAATACGCCAGACATCAACCCCTACTTCCTGCACCACAACGGGCGCCCCGGGTTTCTCATTCGCGCCGCGCTGGCGACCATGGGCTCGGGCCTGTGGGGCATGTACTCCGGGTTCGAAATCTGCGAGTCCGCGCCGGTGCTTGGCAAGGAGGAATACCTCGACTCGGAGAAGTACCAGCTGCGTCCGCGCGACTACCAGGCACCCGGCAACATCGTCGCCGAAATTGCCCAGCTCAACCGCATCCGCCAGCTCAACCCCGCGCTGCAGACCCACCTGGGCTTTCAGGCCTACAACGCGTGGAACGACAACATCCTGTACTTCGGCAAGCGCACGGCCGACCTGAGCAATTTCATCCTGGTGGCCGTCAGCCTTGACCCGGCGAATGCCCAGGAAGCGCATTTCGAGCTGCCCTTGTGGGAGTTCGGCCTGCCTGAGGATGCCACCCTGCACGGTGAAGACCTGATGAATGGGCACACCTGGACCTGGCAAGGGAAAACCCAGTGGATGCGCATCGAGCCATGGCACCTGCCATTCGGCATCTGGCGCATCCGGCCGGCCGCCTGAGAGGACTAACAATGGCGAAGAAACGCAGACCAGCCGCCTTCATCGACGACCCGCTCTGGTACAAGGATGCGGTCATCTACCAGGTGCATGTGAAGTCGTACTTCGATTCCAACAACGATGGTATCGGCGACTTCCCGGGGCTGATCGACAAGCTCGACTACATCGCCGACCTGGGCGTGAACACCATCTGGCTGCTGCCGTTCTACCCCTCGCCACGCCGTGACGATGGCTACGACATCGCGGAGTACCGTGGCATCCACCCGGACTACGGCGGCATGGCCGATGCCAAGCGCTTCATCGCCGAGGCGCACAAGCGCGGCCTGCGCATCATCACCGAGCTGGTGATCAACCACACCTCGGACCAGCACCCCTGGTTCAAGCGTGCGCGCGAGGCGAAGAAGGGCTCCAAGGCGCGGGACTTCTACGTCTGGTCCGATACCGACCAGAAGTACCAGGGCACGCGAATCATTTTCCTCGATACCGAGAAATCCAACTGGACTTGGGACCCGGTGGCCGGCCAGTACTTCTGGCACCGCTTCTATTCGCATCAGCCGGACCTCAACTTCGACAACCCCCAGGTGCTCAAGGAAGTGCTCAGCGTCATGCGCTTCTGGCTCGACCTGGGCGTCGACGGCCTGCGTCTGGACGCCATTCCCTACCTGATCGAGCGCGACGGCACCAACAACGAGAACCTGGCGGAAACCCACGTCGTGCTGAAGAAGATCCGCGCCGAGCTGGATGCCAAGTACCCGGACCGCATGTTGCTGGCCGAAGCCAACCAGTGGCCGGAAGACACCCAGCTGTATTTCGGTGGTGAGAACGGCGGGCCGGGCGATGAGTGCCACATGGCGTTCCACTTCCCGCTGATGCCGCGCATGTATATGGCCATCGCCCAGGAAGACCGCTTCCCGATCACCGATATCCTGCGCCAGACGCCGGACATTCCGGCCAACTGCCAGTGGGCGATCTTCCTGCGCAATCACGATGAGTTGACCCTGGAAATGGTCACCGACGTCGAGCGCGATTACCTGTGGAACTACTACGCCGCCGATCGCCGGGCGCGCATCAACCTGGGTATTCGTCGACGCCTGGCGCCACTGGTGGAGCGCGACCGCCGACGTATCGAGCTGCTCAACAGCCTGTTGCTGTCGATGCCGGGCACGCCGACTCTGTATTACGGCGACGAAATTGGCATGGGCGACAACATCTTCCTCGGCGACCGTGATGGCGTGCGCACGCCGATGCAGTGGTCGGTGGATCGCAACGGTGGGTTCTCCCGTGCCGACCCGGCCAGCCTGGTGCTGCCGCCGATCATGGACCCGTTGTACGGCTTCCAGAGCATCAACGTCGAAGCGCAATTGCGCGACGCCCATTCGTTGCTCAACTGGACCCGGCGCATGCTGGCCATCCGCAAGCAGCAGAAGGCCTTTGGCCGCGGCAGCCTGAAAATGCTCGCGCCGAGTAACCGGCGCATCCTCGCCTACACCCGCGAGTTCACCGGGGTGGATGGCAAACACGAGCTGATCCTCTGCGTGGCCAACGTCTCGCGCGCAGCGCAGGCGGCCGAGCTGGAGCTGTCGGTCTACGAGGGCAAGGTGCCGGTGGAGATGGTCGGCGGTACCTCGTTTCCGCCGATTGGCCAGCTCAACTACCTGCTGACCCTGCCTCCCTATGGCTTCTACTGGTTTCTCCTCGCCGACGAGGCGCAGATGCCCAGTTGGCATGCGCAGCCGGTCGAGCGCATGCCGGAACTGACCACCCTGGTGATCAAGCGCGACCTGCAGGAACTGCTACAGCCACCCGGTCGCTTTGTGCTGGAGCAGGACATCCTGCGCACCTACCTGGCCAAGCGCCGCTGGTTCGCCACGCAGGGCGACGGCTTCGACATCCCGACCCTGCTCTACGCCACCGCGTTCGGTGACCTGTGCGTGCTCTGCGAGCTGGAGGTCGGCGATGCCCGCTATCAACTACCGCTGGCCTATGTCGACGAGCACCAGCCCGGCAGCCCATTGCCCCAGCAACTGGCGCTGGCACGCCTGCGCCGAGGCCGCCAGGTGGGGCTGCTCACCGATGCCTTCGCCTTGCCGGCGTTCACCTACGAAGTGCTGGGCCACCTGCACAGTGCTCATGTACTGCGCTGTGGCGACAGCGAGCTGCAGTTCCTGCCGACCTCGGCCTTTGCCGGTGTCGAGGCGGTGCCCGGCGAGGAAACCCGGCTGATCTCCGCCGAGCAATCCAACAGTTCGATGGTGATTGGCGAGCGCATGGTGCTCAAACTGCTGCGCCGGGTGTATGCCGGGGTGCATCCGGAGGCGGAGATGGGCGGTTACCTGACTGCCCAGGGCTACGGCAACATCGCGCCGCTGCTGGGTGAGGTGCGCCGGGTCGACAGCGAGGGACGCAGTCACACGCTGATGATTCTGCAGGGCTACCTGAGCAACCAGGGCGATGCCTGGTCCTGGACGCAGAACACCTTGGAGCGGGCCATTCGCGATGAGCTGGCTGGCGGCCTGTCCGGTGCGGAAAACCAGTACAGCGCCATGGCCGAGCTGGAGAGCTTCGCCCATATGCTCGGACGCAGACTGGGGGAAATGCACCTGGTATTGGCGCAACCCAGCGACGACCCAGCCTTTGGTTACACACAGACCAGCGTGGACGATGCCAGCGAGTGGGCCAGCAGCATTACCGCGCAATTGCGTGAAGCATTGGACGCCGTGGCCCTTGCTCGCGACAGCCTGACCGAGCACAGCCGTTCTGGCGCCGACTGGCTGCTGGCCCGCCGCGACGAACTGCAGGCACTGGTCGAGCGGCTGGCGGCGCATGCCGGTGGTGGCATCCGCATTCGTGTGCACGGCGACCTGCACCTGGGGCAGGTGCTGATCGTCCAGGGCGACGCCTACCTGATCGATTTCGAGGGCGAGCCGGCGCGCAGCCTGGAGCAGCGCCGGGCCAAGAGCAGCCCGCTCAAGGATGTTGCCGGCATGTTGCGCTCCTTCGACTACGCCGCCGCGATGGCCATGCGCAATGCGCAGAGTGCCGATGCCTCGAGGGCTGCCGAACAGGCGCGGCAGACCGTTGCCGCGGTCTACCTGCGGCAGGCGCGCACGGCCTTTTACGACGCCTACCGGATCGTTGCCGCGCGGTTGCCCCATGCCTGGCATGAGCGTGAAGGCGAGGGCATGGCCCTGGCGCTGTTCTGCATCGAAAAGGCTGCCTACGAAATCCTTTACGAAGTGCGTTACCGGCCCGATTGGCTCGACGTACCGCTGAACGGCCTGGTGGAACTGAGCACGCACCTGCTGGGGAACCCACACGAATGAAACTGGCTGAATCCGATATCCAGGCCCTGGTGCGCGCCGAGCATCCGGACCCGTTTGCCGTGCTCGGGCCGCATGGCGATGCCGTGCGGGCCTACCTGCCCGGCGCGCTGCGCGTCGAACTGCTCGATGGGGACAGTGGCGCCGCGCTCGACGAGTTGCAGCAGACGTCGACGCCCGGCCTGTTCCAGATTCGTCGCGAGCAGCGCGGGCGCTACCGTTATCGCATCCACTGGGCCGAGGGCAGCCAGGAAACCGAAGACCCCTATGCGTTCGGTCCATTGCTCGGCGAGATCGACCTGTACCTGTTTGCCGAAGGTAACCACCGCGAACTGGGCAAGAGTTTTGGTGCGCAACTGGCCAACCACGAAGGCGTGGACGGTGTGCGTTTTGCCGTGTGGGCGCCAAACGCACGGCGAGTCTCGGTGGTGGGTGCGTTCAACGGCTGGGACGGCAGGCGCCATCCGATGCGCCTGCGCCAGCCTACCGGGGTGTGGGAGTTGTTCGTGCCGCGATTGGCGGCGGGCGAGGTCTACAAGTACGAGATTCTTGGCGCCGAAGGGGTGTTGCCGCTCAAGGCCGATCCGCTGGCCCTGGCGACCGAGTTACCGCCGGCCACTGGCTCGGTGGTGGCCGCCACGCAGCATTTCGACTGGCATGACGACGCATGGATGAGCACGCGCCAGGAGCGTCAGGGCCATGCGCAGCCGCTGTCGATCTACGAAGTGCATGTTGGCTCCTGGCGCCGCGAGGGTGGGCCGGACGGGCGCCACCTGAGCTGGCATGAGCTGGCCGAGCAGCTGATCCCTTATGTGCTGGACATGGGCTTCACCCATATCGAGCTGCTGCCGATCATGGAGCACCCCTTCGGCGGCTCCTGGGGTTACCAACCGCTGTCGCAGTTCGCCCCCAGCTCGCGCTATGGCAGCCCGGAGGATTTCGCCCGGTTCGTCGATGAGTGCCACCAGGCCGGGATCGGCGTGATTCTCGACTGGGTGCCGGCGCACTTTCCCACTGATGACCACGGCCTCGGGCGTTTCGACGGCACCGCGCTGTACGAGTACGCGCATCCCTTCGAGGGCTTCCACCAGGACTGGGATACCTACATCTACAACCTCGGGCGCACCGAGGTACATGGCTTCATGCTGGCCTCGGCGCTGCACTGGCTGCGGGTTTACCACGTCGATGCGTTGCGTGTGGATGCGGTGGCGTCGATGCTCTATCGCGACTATTCACGCAAGGATGGCGAGTGGATTCCCAACCGCCACGGCGGCCGCGAGAACCTCGAGGCCATCGACTTCATCCGCCACCTCAACGATGTGGTGAGCACGGATGTTCCGGGCGCACTGATCATTGCCGAGGAATCCACTGCCTGGCCGGGTGTGAGCCGGCCCACCCGCGAGGGCGGCCTGGGTTTCTCCTACAAGTGGAACATGGGCTGGATGCACGACAGCCTGAAGTACATCAGCGAAGACCCGCTGCACCGCAGCCATCACCACCACCAGATGACCTTCGGCCTGCTCTACGCCTTTTCCGAGCACTTCATCCTGCCGATCTCCCACGACGAAGTGGTGCACGGCAAGCGTTCCCTGCTGGACAAGATGCCGGGCGATCGCTGGCAGAAATTCGCCAACCTGCGCCTGTATTTCAGCTTCATGTGGAGCCATCCCGGCAAGAAACTGCTGTTCATGGGCTGCGAGTTCGGCCAGTGGCGCGAGTGGAATCACGACCATGAGCTGGATTGGTACCTGCTGCGCTACAGCGAGCACCTCGGTGTGCAGCACCTGCTGCGCGACCTCAATGACCTGCTGCGCCGCGAGCCGGCGCTGCACCAGCTGGATGGGCAACAGGAGGGCTTTCGCTGGCTGATTGGCGATGACCAGAGCAACAGCGTCTACGCCTGGTTGCGCCTGGACCAGCACGGCTCGCCCCTGCTGGTGGTGCACAACTTCACCCCGACGCCGCGCCTGGGTTACCGCGTTGGCGTACCGCAGGCCGGCGCCTGGCGGGTCTGCCTGAACAGCGATGACGAACGCTACCAAGGCTCGGCGGCGGGCAGTCATGGCGAGGTGCTCAGCCAGCATGAATCCCATCACGGCGAAAGCTGCTCGCTGGCGCTGGACCTGCCGCCGCTGGGCTGCCTGATCCTCGCGCCGGCCCGTGGCTGAGTCTCAACCGCCGATCAGATAGGGGGAACACCTGGCGCAGACGTCGGGTCATCCCCATAGGCGGCGCGACTCACGCACCGCCCGGCACCAGGAGCGCACCCCGCGTCATTAGCGCCAGCCTCTTCACGAGTCCGGCGCATCCCGCGACGAGGCCTCCGGGTCAGCATCCACCCGCAGCCGGCAAGCCCGGCAAGGAAACCTGTCATGAGCAACAACCTGGATAAAACCATCGACGTACTCAACGACCTGATCGAAACCAGCAAGGACGGCGAAGCCGGGTTCCGCACCTGCGCTGCGGACGTCAAGAGCAGCGAGCTGAAGAACCTGTTCAACAACCGCGCCCGCGAGTGTTCGGCAGCCGCCGAAGAACTGCAGGCCATGGTGCTCGGCCTCGGCGGCACGCCGGAGGACACCACCAGCGTCGGTGGCGACATGCACCGCCGTTGGGTCGACCTCAAGGCACTGGTCACCGGCAAGGACGAGAAGGCCATTCTCAACGAGTGCGAGCGCGGTGAGGACGTGGCCAAGAAGCACTACTCCCAGGCCCTGGACAAAGAGCTGCCGCTGAATGTGCGTGAACTGGTGCAGCGCCAGTATGCCGGTGTGCTGCGCAACCACGATCAGATCAAGGCCCTGCGCAACACCGTCGCTCAGCGCCGTGCCTGATCGTTCTCGGCTCGGGTGTCGTTCGCCTGCGGATGACGCTTGAGCCGCTCGTAGCGATCGAGCAGCGGCTGAGTGGTCAGCCCATGCAGCACGATGCTCATCGCTACCACACTCAGCACCAGGTCACTGGTCGTGCTGGCAACGCCTGCCGCCAGGTCCT
Organism: Pseudomonas sp.; assembly: GCA_037994305.1. Taxonomy (GTDB): domain Bacteria; phylum Pseudomonadota; class Gammaproteobacteria; order Pseudomonadales; family Pseudomonadaceae; genus Aquipseudomonas. The sequence continues at coordinate 19,510 of JBBNAI010000058.1, forward strand.
GATTGAGTGCATAGCTGAGGTAATACAGGCTGCCGATCCCGCGCACACCGAACCAGCCCAGCAACAGGCGCTGCTTCGGCGAGATGAGCGTCCCACCGATCAGCAGCAGGGCCATCAGCGGCCGCACCACGCAAAACAAGCCCAGCCCCAGCGGCACCGCCCGCCAGTCCCAGTGCTGGTAGAGCAGGGCGCCCAGTAGCGTCACCAACAACACTTCCAGAATCCGCTCCAGCAGGCCGCCGAACGACAGGATGTCCATCATCAGCGCGCCGGCCGCGACCTTCGGGTGCTCGGCCTTGTCCTCGCCGAATTCGACGATGGCGTGTACCTGGCCCTCCTCACGCGGTGCTGCACTGTGAGCACGGGTTTCCGCCGGCTCGTCATGCCCCTGGCTGGCGGCCACCTCGGCGTGGCGCAGGCCCAGGCCGGCGGCGAAGGTGGCGAGAAAGCCCAGGCCTTCGATGCTTTCCGCTCCGACATAGGACAGCGCGATCAGCGCCAGGGCGAGGAAGTCATTGGCCGATATGCTGGTGTCGGTTTGCCGCGCACGCAGGTGGATCACCAGCCGGCCGACCCCATGCCCTAGCGAGTAGCCCAGCAGCAGGCCGGCGGGGATTGCCCACAGAACATAGTGCAGCAACCAGTCGAAGGTCTCCTGTGCCGGATGGGCCGGCCATTGGTGTTCGAAGCCGATCACCAGCAGCCCGGCGATGACGAAGGGGAAGGCGATGCCATCGTTGAGCCCGGCTTCACCGGAAATGGCGTAGCGCAACGGGTCTTCATCGCTGGCGTGGCTGACCTGGACCAGGCTGGCGAGTACCGGATCGGTCGGCGAAAGGATCGCAGCCACCAGCAGCGCCACGCCCCAGTCGAGGCCCAGCAGATAGTGGCCGAGCAGCGTCAGCCCGATGATCGTGCCGACCAGCACCGGCCCGGCCAGCAGCCAGGCGGCCCGCCATTCAACGGCGCGCAGTGGCAGCCGCAGCTTGAGCCCGCCGATGAACAGCGACAGCAACACGGCGGCCTCGGTCAGGTGCTCCAGCCAGCTGGCAACATCGGCCAGGTCCTGCTGCCAGATGCCCAGCCCCAGCGGGCCGATGGCGAAGCCGAACAGCAGGTAGAGCGCCGAGGTGGTGACCGGGAGCAGGCGCAGGTAGGCCGAGGCCAATCCGAGGATCAGCAGCAGGCTGCCGAGAACCAGCAACCACATGCTGAAGCTCATGGAGCCAGTCTCGGGCTGACCCGCCCCATGGCCCGTGCCAGGCCTAGTGTGTGCAGTCCCAGCATGCTCGGCGCCTTTTACGTTAGGGCAGCGGGTGGCTGCGGGACAGTTGGCGTGCCGCGACCAGCTGGTATTTGAGTTCCGGCAGGCGCGCGCTGGCGAAGCGCTGCAGTTCGCTGTCACCACTGTGGTCCGCTGCCTGGGCGAGCAGGTTGATGGTCTGTTCGTAGGATTTGACCTGGCTGGCGGCATACGCCGCGTCGAACTGTTCCTCGGGCAATTGCTCGACCTTGTTCCTGGCCTGTTCAGCCAGGCTGCTGGCGTCTGGCAGGGCACTGTTGCTGCTGCGGGCGAAAGCTTCCAGGTCGGCTTTGTTGCGGCTGTGGCTGTCGATCACGCCCAGGGCGAAGTCCTTGACGTCCGCTGACTGACTCTGGCGCAGAGCCTGTTCGGCTGCCTGCATCTGCAACGCAGCGGCCTGGGCGGTATGCGCGACCACGCTATCGAGCGCGGGTGCGGGCTGCGCGGCCAGCAGCGGGGTAGCGGCCAGCGTCAGTAACACGACCATCAAGCGATGACGCAGCATGGGAGACCTCCGTGGGTATCAGGAGTAGGTAGCCGAGTGATGCGGGTAGTCGGCGGTCCGCGCGCCGATGATCATCTCGCTGATCCAGCTGGTGAGGATCGAGGTGTAGGCCTTCTGGTCGCTGTCGTTGCTCAAGGCATGATCGGCGCCATCGACGATCCGGTGCGTCAGCGAGTGGGCCTTCTCGAAGGCCGCGCGGTAGCTCATGAGCGTGGTGTGCGGGACGTAGTCGTCGTGCTCCGACTCCACCAGCAATACGTCCCCGGTGAACTCGGCGCAGGCGGCCAATGCACGGTTGTGGCTAGGCTCGCACGGCATGCTGCGGTAGAGCGCCAGGCGCTCGCGGTCGAGCAGGTACTTGGGGCGGCTCCATTCGCCATCCCAGTACAGCGCCGGCACCCGCAGTGCCAGCCATTTGACCGGGCGTACGGTGCTCAGGATGGCCGACAGGTAGCCGCCGTAGCTGCTGCCGATCACGGCGATTTTCTCGCTGTCGATGGAGGGGTGATTCACCAGCTGGTCGTAGGCAGCGACGATGTCCGCCAGGTTGTGTTCGCGGGTGACTGTCTGCTTGCTGGCAATGGTTTTCTCATGGCCGCGCAGGTCGAAGGTCAGGCACACGCAGCCGAGCCCGGCGATGCCTTTGGCCCGCGCCAGGTCACGCTGCTGGCTACCGCCCCAGCCATGTACGAAGAGAATCCCGGGTACCTTTTGCTCCGGCGACAGCAACGTGCCGGCGATCACTTCATCATCCACGTGGATATCCACCGTTTCACTGTGGGCTGGCATAGGCCTCCACCTTTACGTACTTGCTGAGGATGCCCAGCCCTGGCTCGTCGCCGCTGTACAGCGGGATGGCATCGTCCGGCGGGGCGCCCTCGCCATAGGTTTCATAGGTCGAGGCGCGCACGCACTGCAGCGTCTCGTCGATGCTGAAGGCTTCCAGGGCAAAGATCTCCGCTGCACTGGCGCCACCCACGCGCCAGGATTGCTCGAGCACCCCGGAGCGTGATTGGCCGAGGGCATCGATCCCCTGGGCCACGTCGTAGTTGCGCCGCGAGGCGAGCAGCCCGAAGCAGGCGATGGCGGCCTGTTCGTACACCTGCGCCTGCTCGACGGCCCGACCGGCCTGGGGCGACATGCGCAATTGGCCCAGTTCGGCATAGTCTCCGCGCACCACTACCAATTCCGAACCACCGTAGACTTCTGTTCCGGTGTTATCGCGGGTCAGCCGCTGGGTGCCGTAATAGCTGGCGGTGATCCCGGCCACCTGCAGCTGGCCGACGCTGAAGGTGACCACCTCGGTGAGGTTTTCCTCGACCACCAGGCCCCAGGTGGCCACCTCGTCGGCATCCTGCTCGGCGATGCAGGCCAGCAACTGCTGGCGGTCCTCGATCACTTCCTGGCCCCGGCCGGCCTTGCCGCGCACCGGCTTCATGCGTATCGGTCCTTGTTGCAGCAGGCTCTCGCCGGCGCGCTGCGCGTCGCCCTGGTCGAACACCGTGTAGCCGCCAAGAATGGCGCTGGCGGCCTGCTGGGCAAAGTCCTCGGACCAGCCAGGGGGAACCCGAGTCGGGCGCTCAAACAAGGGATGGGTGATGGCTTTGGTGGACATGAACGGCTGCGCAATGGCGCCGCCATAGAAGTCGTCCACGCCATGGATGCCCAACTGCCGGCAGCAGTGTTCGCCTACCAGGGTTTCATCGGGGATTAAATAACAGCCACGGTGGCGGGCGGGGTCATAGTCACCGAGGAAAGCGGTGCCCAGCAGCGCGGCAATCTTGCGCCCGATGATCTGGTGAACTACCCGTTCGTGCTCGGACGGGCCCGTATCGACGGTGTACAGGGCGACGCCAGATTGGCCGCTCCTTGCGCTGTCCATGTGCCGCGGCTGTTTTCGCAGTCGATCCGCGCCTGCTGACGATTTTCCAGGCTGTAGTAGTAGGTGATGACCTTGGCGTCATCCGGCAGGTTGTCCAGATTGCCAGCCTGGCCCTCGCCGGTAGAGCGATGGTTGGCCAGCGATTCCTGGGTCAGGGTGGCTGAGCAGCGCGCCTTGTAGTCGCGGCTGCAGGTCGCGACCTTCTGCTTGTCGCTGCCTTGCGGCTGGTTGCTCTCGTTGCTGCACGACCAGTCGATAGTGCCCGCCGGGACACCGGTGAACTCGTAGCAGCTTTCCAGCACCACGGCGGGAACCTGGGCACTGTTGGCGTTCTGGCTGACCTTGCAGGCTTCGGCCATGGCCGTGGAGCTGGCCAGCGCGCCGAGTATTAGCACCACTGTGCGCCTATCCATCGCAATCTCCTGACTCTGGAGTTCGGGGGTGTGCTGTTTCTGAAGCCAGTGGCAGCCGATGAGTTCAGCGTTTCTGATAAGCGGGCGCAGGCGACAAAAGATGGAACTAACCCGGCACCCTCGTGCACTTAAAATCGAGGGGCAAACACCTGCCCCGGCAATGCATAGGCATAGGGAGGCAGGACATGAAAAGAGACTGGGAGTTGATCAAGGAGCTGCTGCTGCGCATCGAGTGCCTGGAGTTCGGCCATCACTACGCACCGCAAGCCCTGGCAGAGCACTGCGCCACATCGGTCAAGTACCACCTGCACCTCATGCACCACGCCGGCCTGGTCGAGTGTTCCCTGGATCAGTCCTGGGACGGTGAGCCGGAGCTGATTGCCCATCACCTGACCCTGCATGGCCACGATCTGCTCGATGAGATCCGCGATAGCGACGCGCGCCAGAGCAGCAAGCGTGCACTGCTGCAGCAGCCCGCCCGGATTGTCCATGAAAGGCTGCGCCAGAGCGCCTGAGCGCTTCTCCCAGCCAATGACTTATGAGGCCTGCCATGTCTGAGGAATCCGGCCCCGCCAGCAATGGCGTGAAGGCATTCAAGGACAGCATTCTTGCCAAGCTCAAATACGTGGTCGGCAAGGACCCCAGCAATGCATTCGACCATGACTGGTTCGAAGCGGTCGCGCTGGCCGCACGTGACCACGTGGTGGATCAGTGGGAAGAGGCCACGGCCGACGTCGACCGACGCCAGCACAAGCGTGTGTACTACCTGTCCCTGGAGTTCCTCATCGGTCGCCTGCTGGTGGACAACCTGAGCAACCTCGGCCTGCTCGATACTGCCCGGCAGGCCCTGGCGGAGCTGGGCGTAGACCTCGAACAGGTGCGCCAGGTGGAGCCGGACGCCGCCTTGGGCAACGGCGGGCTCGGCCGCCTGGCCGCCTGCTTCATGGAAAGCATGGCGACCCTCAGCCTGGCGGCGCACGGCTACGGGATTCGCTACGAACACGGGTTGTTTCGCCAGGCGATCAACGAAGGCTGGCAGCTGGAACAGACGGAAACCTGGCTGGATTTCGGCAACCCCTGGGAGTTCGAGCGTCCGGAGGTCAGCTACAGCATCGGCTTCGGCGGCAGCGTGGTCAGCCATACCGAGGAGGGCGACATCCCGCGTCACCTCTGGCAACCCATCGAAACCCTGCGCGCCATTGCCTATGACACCCCGGTAGTGGGCTGGCGGCGTTCGGCGGTGAACACCTTGCGCCTGTGGCGCGCGCGGGCCGAGGAAGACCTGCAACTGGACCGCTTCAATGCCGGCGACCACTTCGGTGCGGTGGCCGAAGTGGTACGGGCGGAAAGCATCTCGCGGGTGCTCTACCCGGCGGACAGCACCGAGGCGGGGCAGGAGCTGCGCCTGCGCCAGGAGTTTTTCTTCGTTTCCGCGTCGTTGCAGGATCTGCTGCGCCGGCACATGGAGCTGCATGGCGACATCCGCAGCTTGTCGGAAAAGGTCGCCATCCAGCTCAACGATACCCACCCCTCGATTGCCGTGGCCGAGCTGATGCGCCTGCTGGTCGACGTGCACCTGCTGAGCTGGTTCGATGCCTGGCAGCTGACGGTGGCGACGCTGGCCTACACCAACCACACCTTGCTGCCCGAGGCCCTGGAGTCCTGGCCGGTGTCGATGATGGAGCGCCTGTTGCCCCGGCACATGCAGATCATCTACCTGATCAACTCCTACCATATCGATGCCCTGCGCGCGCAGGACATCCATGACTTCGCCTTGCTCCGCTCGGTGTCGCTGATCGAGGAAGACCAGGGCCGCCGCGTACGCATGGGCAACCTGGCATTCCTGGGCGCGCACAGCGTCAACGGGGTCTCGGCGCTGCATACCGAGCTGATGCGCAAGACGGTGTTTCGCGACTTGCACGGCCTGTATCCCGAGCGGATCAACAACAAGACCAACGGCGTGACATTCCGCCGTTGGTTGTTCCAGGTGAACCCGCTGCTGACCCAGCTGCTGGTCGATACCTTGGGCAGCGAAGTCCTCGACTCACCGGAAACCGTGCTCGGTGGGCTGGCCAAGCATGCCGGCGACAAGAAGCTGCGCCAGCGCTTTGCCGCGCAGCGCCAGCACGGCAAGGCCGCACTCGCGCAGCTGATTCACGAACGCCTGGGCATCAGCGTGGATACCGCGGCGATCTTCGATGTTCAGGTCAAACGCATCCACGAATACAAACGCCAGCTGCTCAACCTGCTGCACACCGTTGCCCTGTACCAGGCGATTCGCAATGACCCGACCACCGACTGGGCGCCACGGGTGAAGATCTTCGCCGGCAAGGCGGCGGCCAGCTATCACCAGGCCAAGCTGATCATCAAGCTGGCCAACGACCTCAGCCGCACGATCAACGACGACCCCACGGTGCGCGGGCTGCTCAAGGTAGTGTTCATCCCCAACTACAACGTCAGCCTGGCCGAGATGATCATCCCGGCGGCGGATCTCTCCGAGCAGATTTCCACCGCCGGCCTGGAGGCCTCGGGCACCAGCAACATGAAGTTCGCGCTCAACGGCGCACTGACCATCGGCACCCTGGATGGCGCCAATGTGGAGATGAGCGAGCAGATCGGCCGCGAGCACATGTTCATCTTCGGCATGACCGCGGCCCAGGTGGAGATGCGCAAGCAGTCCGGCGACCTCAACATGGGCGCGTTGATCGCCTCGTCCGAGCGTCTGACGCTGGCCCTGCAAGCGATACGCGAAGGCGTGTTCTCACCGGATGACCCGGGGCGCTATGTGGGCCTGGTGGATTCGCTGGTGTTCGACGACCGTTTCATGGTCTGCGCCGACTTCGATGACTACTGGGACGCCCAGCGCCGGGTCGATCGCTACTGGCAGGAGCCCCAGCGCTGGTGGCAGTCGGCAATCCTCAATTGTGCGCGGATGGGCTGGTTCTCGTCTGACCGGGCCATCCGCGAGTACGCGACAGACATCTGGAATGTGCCGCTGCACAAAAAGTGAGGGCGGCTAGAGGAAACCCGGCGAATGGCGCGCCGCCACATAGCTGAGGGGCAGCGCAGTGGCCTTGATGAAGAAGGCGGCCAGCTCGGTTTCCACCAAGGTCTGGTTGATCGACTCCAGGGGCGCTTCCAGGCGCTGCACTTCGCGGCCGAAGGATTTCTCGTGGACCACCGTGCGGCTGCCCGGCACGCCGGCTATGCGGTAGGCGCACGGCACACTGTCGCTCGGGCGCTTGACGATCAGCCGCAGTTCGAGCTGCGCGCCGCTGGCGAATTCGGTATGGGCCTGCAGCCCATTGGCGCGAGCGTAGTGGGCCGCATCCTCGAAGTGCACGGAGGCACAGTCGACCAGGGCGCTTTGCAGTTGCTGATGAAATACATCCGGGACGGGGTGAAGGCTCATGACTGCTAGTTCCAGGTTGGGTGAGTGGGCCCGGCCTCAGCGCTGCAGATAGTGCTGGGCCGCGCGAAAGGCTTGCGCCGGTAGCGGGTGTGCAGGGCGCACGCGGGGTATCTTGCGTTTAGCGCGGGCTACCGGCGGCGCCTGGGGGATCACCGTCGGCGGGCGCTGGTACGCCGCACGCCGGACCAGGCGCAACATGCCCCAGAGCATGGCGGCGGCGACCAGGAACCAGGCGGAAATCATCAACAGGATCATGCTGGCCAGGCTCATAGCGAAGCCTCCTCTGCCGTGCTGTAGATACGAATGCGCTGGCGTACATGCAGCGCCAGCATCAACTCGTCGAGCAGGCCGGCGGCGAACTGGCGCAGGCCATGCACGGCGACATCGCTGGGGTGCAGGAAGTTGCCCAGGCTCAGCCGCTCGTCGGCCTGGGCGGGCGTGTCCACCAGGGTCCAGGCGATCTGGCTGTCCAGCAGCCGGTTCTGCAGGTGGTGCGCGGGCTGGGGCAGCCCGTCGTCGGCCTCATCCAGCCAGGCAAAACCGTCGACCAGCAGCAGGCGTCGCACACCGGCCAGGGCGAGGCCATCGAGCAGGGCGCTGACGGCGTCGTAGACCTGTTCGAACTCGTGTGCCGAACGATTCTGCGTACCGGCCGGCAGGCACTCGCTGCACAGCACGCAGATCACTGCATCCTTGCCGGCGACGTTCTGGCTGACGCTGAGCGCATCGAACAGGTTGCCCTGCTGGGTGCGAATGCCAGGGCGCGACGGCAGCGCGTTGAGGTCGCTGAGGATGGCCGTGACCTCGTACTGGCGGCTCAGCGCTTCAACCAGCAAGGCACTGCCAACCGTGCCACTGGCACCGTAGATGGCCAGCTTGGTCGCTGGTGTTTCCAGATTCTTCATGGCTGGGCTCAGGGGTAGAGTTTGTGGCCGGCGGGGGCGCCCTGGCTCGACTGCGCAAGCGGGCGCACCTGTACGTCGGTGATCTCTGCTGGCAGTACCGAGGTATGCAGCGACTCGAGGTGAAAGCGCGCCTGCTCCGGGGTGAGGATCTCGGCTTCGCTCTCTACTTCGGTCGTTCTGGCCTGGGAGTCCAGGCGATAGCTGATCAAAAACAGGTATGTGTCGGACATCGGGGAACCTCCTGTAAGCGCCGGATTCCGTGGCCTACTGGTGGATAGACCCTGTCCACACCATCCTCGGTTCCCTCTTTTTCTTCGATAAAAAAGTAAAACCTTGCGCCCGCACCATGAGTCGAAACTCAGGACAGCATTCCTGCGGCGGCGCCGTGAGGAGAGGGTGATGAAACTCATCTGTTTTATTGCAGGCTGCCTGTGGGCAGACGCCACGCCTCTGCACCTGGGCAATGAAAATGTCCTGTGCCAATGTTGCAGCCGCTGCGGCAGTAGCCGCATCGTCGCGGCGCAAAGCGAGCCAGGCGAGACGCTGGCGAGCGAAGCACCCACCTAGCCTTTCAGGGGCTACTCCCGACGCTCAAGAATTCTGGCCATGGGGCTTGAGAGAGCGGGTGCGCGAGCGGCGGCGCAGGGTCTTGGCCCGTTTCTCCAGGACCAGGTAGACCACGCAAGCCACCAGCAATGGCAGCAGCAGGTAGATGGCCCGGTAGCCGATCAGCGCGGCGAGCACGGTGCCCTGGGCTATCTGGTGCTGCAACAGGGCGATGAATACCGCCTCGAGTACGCCAAGCCCCGCCGGGATATGGGTAATCACCCCGGCAATGCTACTGATCAGCATGATGGCCAGCACGGCGGTGTAGGGCACCTTGTCCGGGAGCAGGAGAAACACCACCAGCGCGGACAGCGACCAGTTGAGCGCCGCCAGCCCCACCTGCAGCAGGGCCAGGCGCAAGGACGGCAAGGTCAGCTCATGCTCGCGAAAGCTCCAGGCCCGGCGCGTGGCAAAGCGGCAGGCGAACAGGTAGGTGCACGCCGCTGCCAGCAGGGCAAAACCGCACAGTTGCAGGCCCGTGGCGCCGATCTTCCAGTTGTCCGGCAGATCGAGCAGGCGCAGCGAGAACACCAGGCCGGCGATCAGCATGTAGCCCACCCAGTTGGTCACCAGGCTGAAGCTGAGCACGCGGGTGACGGTGGCCACCTTCAGCCCCAGGCGCGAGTACAGGCGATAGCGCAAGGCAATGCTGCCGACCCAGGAGCTGATGTTGAGGTTGAAGGCGTAGCAGACGAACGCTACTGGCAAAACCTGCCTGGCCGGTAACTGGTGGCCGGTGTAGGCCCGCCCGAGCAGGTCGTAGCAGCTGAATATCAGGTAGCTCAGGGCCGTGATTGCGCCGCACAGCAGCAAAGTGCGCAGGCTGAATGACTGCAAGGCGTGGCGCACGTCCTGCCAGTCGAGGTTCTTCACCAGCATGAACAGCATGACCGGCACCAGGATGAAGAACGACAGCGTCAGCAGGCGCTGGCCCCAGAGCAGCCAGGGGTTCTTCGGCTTGCTGCTGGCGGCGCTCATGGCACTTTCCCCGACTGGAAGCAGGAGTTCTCGCTTTCCTCGATGTTGCCCGGCGTGAACGACTGCAAGTTCGGTGCGTGCGCCGGCAGCCAGCCGGCAATCGCCGGAACCCGGCGCAGGAAGTGGAAGCAGAGGAAGATCAGCGGCGCACGCCACCAGTAACCACGAATGATGCGTTCCTGGCTGATGCGCTTGCAGTGTTCGCTCGCCAGGCTGCTGAGGTGTTCGTACAAGCCCTGATTGAAGGCGCTGTCACGGATGATCAGGTTGGCTTCCAGGTTCAATGCCAGGCTCAGCGGGTCGAGGTTGCTGGAGCCCACGGTCGACCATTCGCTGTCGATCAGCGCCACCTTGCCGTGCAGGTGGCGCTGGCAATATTCCTGGATCACCACGCCATCGCGCAGCAGGTAGTTGTACAACAGCCTGGAAAAACCACGGACCCAGGGCATATCCGCCTGGCCCTGCAGGATCAGGGTGACCTTGACCCCGCGACGGGCGGCATTGCGGATTTCGCGCAGCAGCCGGTAGCCGGGAAAGAAGTAGGCATTGGCCAGCACGATGCGCGTGGTAGCCGAGCGAATGGCCCGCAGGTACTCCTGTTCGATATCGGTGGTGTGGCGGTTGTTGTCGCGTACCGCCAGGAGCATCCGCACCTGGCCGACATGGCGTACCACGGGCTGCAGCTGGCTGCGCTGCAGTTGCGCCGGGCGCAGGACCGAGAAGCTCGAGTGGTGGATGTCCGCCACCACCGGCCCGCGCACTTCCACCGCATAGTCCTGCTTGGACGTGGCGCCACTGTCGGTGAGGTGGTCTGCCGAGTAGTTGATGCCGCCGATCAAGGCCCACTCGCCATCCACCACCACGACCTTGCGGTGTAGCCGGCGGAACAGGTTGAGGCGCATGCCCAGGCGCTTGGGGCTGGGGTCGAAGAGATGGACGTTGATCCCGGCCTGGACCATGGCTGCGACGAATTCGCCGCTCAGGTCGGCGGTGCCGTAGCCGTCCACCGTCAGCTCGATGCGCACGCCCCGCTCGGCGGCGGCGATCAGCTCGCGCTGCAACTGCTGGCCGACGCGGTCTTCGAAGATGATGAAGGTCTCGATCAGCACTTCGTGGCGGGCCGCGCGGACGCGTTCGAACACGCGGGTGAAGAAGTCCTCGCCATTGATCAGCAGCTCCACCTGATTGCCTTCGCGCCACTGGTGATTCATAGGTGAACCTCCACGCTCAGCGGCGCGTGATCGGACAGGTGCGACCAGGGCCGGGTGGACAGCACTTGTGGCCGATGACCGATGGCGTTGCGCAGGTAGATGCGGTCGAGTCGCAGCAGTGGCCAGCGCGCCGGGAAGCTCCTGGCGGGCTCACCCTGCTCGCGCGAGAAGACTTCCTGCATCGATTGCGCCGCCAGCAGCTCATCGGCGCGCAGGCGCCAGTCATTGAAATCGCCGGCAGCAATGACCGGCGCGTCGGCAGGCAGGCAGTCGAGCAGGCGGCAGAGCAGGTCCAGCTGCTTCTGCCGGTGTGCTTCGCGCAGCCCGAGGTGGACGCAGATCGCATGCACCTCGGCGTGGCCGGGTACATCCAGCACGGTGTGCAGCAGCCCGCGCTGTTCATGCAGGCCCATCGACACGTCGAGGTTCTCGTGGCGAATGATCGGGAATTTCGAGAGCAGCGCATTGCCGTGGTCGCCATCGGGGTACACCGCGTTACGCCCATAGGCGAACTGCGGCCACATGCTGTCGGCGAGGAACTCATAGTGCGGGGTCGCGGGCCAGGTGCTGTAGCGCTGGGCGTGGCGCTGGTGGGAGCCGAGCACTTCCTGCAGGAACACCAGATCGGCGCCAGTGGTGCGCACGGCATCGCGCAGCTCGGGCAGGATGAAGCGCCGGTTGAGCGCGGTGAACCCCTTGTGCGTGTTCACCGTGAGAATCTTCAGCGCCTGCACGACGGGCAGTCGCTCGCTGTCATGGCGGGCTGGGGTCGTCACTGGGCCGCTCCTTGCAGTGTTCCAAATGGGCTGAGTCGCCTGGGTTACCTGGCTGCTTCAGGGCGCGCCGCGGGTTTGCGCACGTCCTCTGGGCGGGTGGGTGGCAGTTCTTCCTCGACGGCGTCGTCCACCAGCTTCTCGCCATGCACGGCCTCGATCTCGTCCGAGCCCTTGTCGGTCGAGGCGGGCGTGTGATCGGGGCGGGATGCCTGAAGTAGATTCATCGCGGTTCCTCCAAGGGCTCGCGGGGTGTGCCCGGGAATGTCTGTGGATAGCGCCGAGCCGGTGTGGCTGGCGGATTGACGACACCTACTAGTGCGACTGGAGGGGGCGGGCGCGGTTCAGGTTATTTGTGCGCCACCTGCCTGCCGGTGATCGGGTGCGCGCGGCTGGGTGGTGCCGCCGCGGGTCAGCCCTGGGCTTCGTCGCGCTGCAGTTCGAAGAGCAGCAGCGAGCGGCTGGTGACGGCAAACTCGCTGTCGAAGGCATGCCGGGCGTGCTCGCGTTCGTCGGGGCGATTGGTGTCGAGCAGGCAGATCCAGGCGTTGCCGAGCGCCACCTCGGGCAGGCGGAAATTGACCATGTCGTGGTGCGCGTTGACCACCAGCAGCAAGGTTGCATCGGCGCCGCTGCGGCGAATGCCGGTGGGCTGGGCGCGGCCGTCGAGGAGCATGCCCAGGCAGCGGGCGTTGGCGTCGTGCCATTGTTCCTCGTTCATTTCCGCGCCACAGGGCGACACCCAGGTCACGTCCTTGACGCCCAGGTCCTCGTTGTAGGCACCGACGAAGAAACGCCCGCGGCGCAGGATCGGGTAGTTCATGCGCAACTTGATCAACCGCGTGACGAAGCGCAGCAGGTCTTCGCCGTGTGCGTCGAGCTGCCAGTCGACCCAGCCGATCTCGCTGTCCTGGCAGTAGGCGTTGTTGTTGCCGTGCTGGGTGCGGGCGAATTCGTCGCCGGCCACCAGCATCGGCGTGCCCTGCGCCAGCAGCAGGGTGGCGAAGAAGTTGCGCATCTGCCGAAAGCGCAGCTCGACGATCTGCGGGTCATCGCTGGGGCCTTCGACGCCGTGGTTCCACGACAGGTTGTTGTTGCTGCCGTCCTGGTTGTTCTCGTCGTTGTCGGCGTTGTGCTTGTCGTTGTACGACACCAGGTCGTTGAGGGTGAAGCCGTCGTGGGCGGTGATGAAGTTGACCGAGGTGAAGGGCCGCCGGCCCCGCTGGTTGTACAGGTCGCCGGAGGCGGTCAGGCGGCTGGCCAGTTCGGCCAACTGGCCTTCGTCGCCTTTCCAGAAGCTGCGCAGGTTGTCGCGGAACTTGTCGTTCCACTCGGCCCAGCCTGGCGGGAAGCCGCCGACCTGGTAACCGCCGGGGCCGCAGTCCCAGGGTTCGGCGATCAGTTTGACCTTACTCAGCACCGGGTCCTGACGGCAGGCAACGAGGAAGCTGTGGCGTTCGTCGTAGCCGTCATGGGCACGGGCGAGGATGGTCGCCAGGTCGAAGCGAAAGCCGTCCACGCCCATCTCGGTGGCCCAGTAACGCAGCGAGTCGGTGACCATCTGCAGCACGCAGGGATGGCTCAGGTCGAGGGTGTTGCCGGTGCCCGAATCGTTGATGTAGAAGCGCTTGTCGTCGGCGCGCAGGCGGTAGTAGCTGGCGTTGTCGATGCCGCGCATGGACAGGGTCGGGCCCAGCTCGTTGCCCTCGGCGGTGTGGTTGTAGACCACGTCGAGGATCAGTTCGAGGCCGGCATCGTGCAGGTGCGCGGCCATCTCCTTGAACTCGTTGATATGGCCGCTGGCCAGGTAGCGCGGGTGTGGGGCGAAGAAGCCGATGCTGTTGTAGCCCCAGTAGTTGTTCATGCCCTTTTCCAGCAGGTGCTGGTCGTTGACGAAGGCATGCACCGGCAGCAGCTCGATGGACGACACGCCGAGCTTGCGGAGGTGCTTGATCACGTCGGCATTCATCAGCCCGGCGAAGGTGCCACGCTGCTCTTCACGCACCGCCGGGTGGCGCATGGTCAGGCCGCGCAAGTGGGCCTCATAGAGCACCGTCTTGTTCCACGGCACGCGACAGGTCTGGTGATTGCCCCAGGTGTAGGCGGGGTCGATGACCTTGCACTTGGGCACGAACGGCGCGCTGTCGCGGGTATCGAAACTGAGGTCGCCGTCGGCATGGCCGATGGTGTAGCCGAACAGCGACTCGGACCATTTCAGGGTGCCCACCAGTTGCTTGGCGTAAGGGTCGATCAGCAGCTTGTTGGGGTTGAAACGGTGCCCGGCCAGCGGCTCATACGGGCCGTGCACGCGATAACCGTAGACCTGGCCCGGATGGGCATCGGGCAGGTAGCCGTGCCAGATCTCGTCGGTGTACTCGGGCAGCTCGATGCGTTCGATTTCGGTTTCGCCGCTGCTGTCGAACAGGCACAGCTCGACCTTGGTGGCGTGCGCGGAAAACAGCGCGAAATTGATCCCCAGGCCATCCCAGGTGGCGCCCAGCGGGAAGGGTTGACCTTCGGACACGCGGGAGCGGGGGCGTGTCTCGCCGCTCGCGGAGGAAGGCTGCTGTGGCCGGGTCATGGGCGCTCCTTGTAGCGGTGGCTGGCGGCGGGGTCAGGCCTTGGGTTTTTTCGGCGTGGCGCTGCGGGCTCGGGGTTTCTTCAGCAGCTCTGGCTTGTCCGCCTCGGCTTCCACTTCGGCCAGGGTCACTGCCCGGGGCTTGCTGATCTGGCGGCTGCGGGTTAGCGGCTGTGCTTCGCTCTGGGCTTCGGCCTCGGCCAGCTTGCTGGCCATGGCCCAGTGCCGTTCTTCCTGGCCCTGGGGTTTCCCTTCGGCTTCCCAGATCTGGTAGGCAAATTCGCGAATACGACCTTCATCGATGCTCATGACGGTGTCTCCTGCAGGGCGGGTTTGAGAATCAGCAGATTGACGGGAAAGTCCGCTAGGGCCTCCGCCACGGCCAGGCAGCCTTGGGCCGGCTGCAGCAGCTGGGTGGAGAAAATGCTGCTCAGGCTGCCATCGGCGAAGCCCTCCGGCAGCACGATGCGGGTGTCGCCCCAGCGCTGCGGCGGAACCTGTGGCATGGCGCAGTCGCCAAGCAGGGCGCTGGCCTGGTGGGGCACGATCACCAGCAGGTGCACATCGTCCAGGCTGCGCGAAAACGCCAGCACATGGCCGGCCTGCTCGCCTTCCACGGTCAGCGGCAGGTAGCCGCCGTTGCGGAAGATCGCGTTGCGGGCATAACGGATGGCCAGCACATTACGGATCAGCCACTGCTTGATGCGGCCATCCTGCCAGTGCGCCAGTACCTCGCGGATGTTCGGCCGGCTGAGCACCGCCTGGATGCGCGCGTTGTAGTCGACGGCCTGGCGGTTGTCCGGGTCGACCAGGCTGAAGTCCCAGAACTCGGTGCCCTGGTAGAGATCCGGCACGCCTGGTGCGCTCATGCGCAGCAAGCACTGGGCGAGGCTGTTGAGGGCGCCAGCCGGCGCGAGGCTGGCGACGGCAGCGGCGATCTGTTCGCGCAGTTCACGCCCTTCGGGGTGCAGCAACAGGCGTTCGAGGAACAGCCGGCAGGCGTCCTCATAGCGGGTGTTTGGTGCACTCCAGCTACTGGCCAGCTTGGCTTCACGCAGGGCTTTTTCCTGCCAGCGCACCAGTCGCTCGAAGTAGCTACGCATTGCCGCTGCATCGGCGCTGTCGAGGTCGAGCGGCCAGCTGCCCAGCAGGGTCTGGTACAGCAGCAGTTCATCGGCCCAGGTGGGGGCCTGCTCATCGCTGCGCAGCGGCAGGGCCAGGCAGCGCCAGGCTTGCACCTGCTCGACGAACCAGCTGGCTCGTTCGCTGAGCACGGCCAGGCGTGCACGGCTGTCCTCGCCGCGCTTGTGATCATGGGTGGCGGTGGTCAGCAGGTTGTTGGGCAAGCGTGCGCCACGCTGCTGGCACTGGCGATGGAAGCCGGCCGGCGGGGCGCTGAAATGCTGGGGATCAAAGCCCACGTCGTAACGTGAAAGCAGCACGCCGGAGCGGTAGCAGGCGGTGTCTTCCACGGCCTTGGCGGCCGCTGGTGAGGTCAGTTGCTGGAAACGCGCCAGGACCTTGGCCCGCAGCTGGCGAGGCGCGCCAGGCGGCAACTCGCGCAAGGGCTGCCCACCGAGCCAGTGGTCGAGGTGTTCCAGCAATGGCCAATCGACTTCGGCCAGCGTGCTGCGGGCGGCCTGCAGGGCGCTGGCGAACAGCGCCTGGTCCTGCGCCGAACGCCCGCAGGCCCCGGCATAGGTGCGGTACACCGGGAAGTGCACGATCAATTCGATCAGCGCGCGGCGGATCGCGCCCAGTGTCAGGTCGCGGGTGAACAGGTCGTTGCGGGCAATCTGCAGCAGGCCCTGGGCGACTTCCTCGACATCGCCGGCCAGTGAACTGGTCAGCACCAGGTGACGGGCTTCGCGGGCTTCCTCGAGGAAGTCCTCACTGCGCCCGCTGAGCTGGTGCCACAGCGCGGACAGCGGCTGTTCGCCGGCCGGGTCATGCTGCAGCAGCGACAGCTGGTTCATGAACTCGTAGCCGGTGGTGCCATCGACGCCCCAGTCGCCGGGCAGTTGCTCGCCGTGGCCGAGGATTTTTTCCACGTAGATCGGGAAGTGTTCGCCGATCAGCAGTGGCGGGCGCTTGTGCAGCAGGCTTTCAACGCGTCGGCGCAGTCGCCGGCAGTAAGCGCGGGGATTGGCCAGGCCGTCGATGTGGTCGATACGCAGGCCGTCGACCAAGCCTTGCTCGATCAGCTCGAAGATCTTGCCGTGGGTGGCCTCGAAGACCTCGGCGCGCTCCACCCGCAGGCCGCCCAGCTCGGTGATGTCGAAGAAGCGCCGCCAGTTGATGTCGTCTGCCGCCGTGCGCCAGTGCGCCAGCCGGTAATGCTGGCGTTCGAGCAGCGCGTGCAGCCGTTGCAGGCCGTCGGCGCTGTCTGTCAGGTAATGGCGCAGGGCGTGCTGGATGGCTTCGCCGCTGGCGTCTGGCTGCCCCAGGTGTTGCAGCTCCGCGTGCAGGTGCCGCGCCTCCTGCCTGGCCTGTGGATGACCTGCGAGGTTGTCGAAGCTGTGCGCCAGGGCGTGCAGCGCGGCATCGCCACTGCTGCGCAGGAGCTCGCCATAACTCGGCGGCGTGATGGGCAGGCGGTGCTCGAAATGCTGGGCGTGGAAGGTGCCACTGCTGGCATCGAAGTGCAGTGCGATGTCGCCGGCGGCCAGCGTTTCGCCGTAGTCGCAGCGCAGGAAGGGCACCAATAGCTGGCCATACATGGCAGGGTCATGGGACTGCCACTGGATGTCGAAGAAATCGGCGTAGGGGCTGTTCGCGCCCCACTCGAGCACATCCAGCCACCAGGGGTTGGCATCGCCACCGACGGCCATGTGATTGGAGACGATGTCGAGGAGCAGGCCCATGCGTTTCGCCCGCAAGGCTGCAACCAGGCGGCGCAGCGCCGGTTCGCCACCCAGTTCGGGATTGATCCGGGTCGGGTCGACCACGTCGTAACCATGGGTCGAGCCAGGGCGTGCGGTGAGCAGCGGCGAGGCATAGAGATGGCTGATACCCAGGCGGGCGAAGTACGGCACCAGCGGCACGGCATCATCCAGGGTGAAGCCCGGGTGGAATTGCAGGCGCAGGCTGGCGCGTAGCTCAGTCATGCTCGGCCTCCTGGCGTGCCGCCGCCAGACGGCTCAGGCGGCGGGCGGTGCCGGGTTGTTCCAGGATGCTGGCCGCCGGATGTGCCATGCGGCGCCGCCAGTTCGGGTGGGTATCACCCGGCCCGGGCAGGTTGGGTTGCTCCAGTTGCCCGGTGAGGTCCTCCAGCGGTACCAGGACCAAGGGCGCGGGCGTGCTGCCGAGGAAACCGATGCTGGCCTCCAGGCGCTCCTCGCCCAGGCTGTCGGCCGAGGCCAGCTGGCCACTCTCGACCAGCGCGCTGACCAATGCGGCGGATTCGCGCTCGCGGCCGTGACGGTCGCCATCGGTCTGCTCCTGGTTGCAGTGGCCGGCCTGCAGACGCCAGTCGATATCGTGCCCGTTGAGCCAACCGCCGACGCTGGGCAGGTCATGGGTGGTGGTCACGGCCAGCGCGTCGCGCGGCCAGTGTTGCGGTGCGATGAAGCGGCCGTCGTGCTGCTCGAACAACAGCACGCGCATGCCAAGAATGTTGCGCCGCGCCAGTTCCTCGCGCAGGCCGTCGGGCACGGTGCCGAGGTCTTCGCCGATGACCAGCGCCCGGTTGCGCCAGGACTCCAGCGTGAGCAGGCGCAGCAGGTCGATGAAGGGGTAGTTGAGGTAGGCGCCGGCCTCGGAGGGCGCCCCTTGGGGGATCACCCAGAGGCGCTTGAGCCCCATCACATGATCGATGCGAATGCCCCCGGCATGGGTAAGGTTGGCCTGCAGCATTTCGATAAAGGCGCGGAAACCGTACTGGCGCAGCCCGCTGGGCGAGAAGGCGGAAACGCCCCAGTTCTGTCCGGCGCGGTTGAGCACGTCTGGGGGCGCGCCGACTGTCATGGCGGGCAACAGCTCGGCCTGGCGTGACCAGGCCTGGCTGCCAGCGGCGTCGGCGCCCACCGCCAGGTCGGCGATGATGCCGATGCCCATGCCGGCATCGCGGGCGACTTCCTGCACGCGTTGCAGGCCGCGGGCGATCAGCCATTGGCAGAAGGCATGGAAGGCCACGTCGTTGGCATGTTCGCGGGAGAACTGTTGCACGGCTGGGTCCAGCGGGTTGCGGTAGTGCTCTGGCCAGGCCCGCCAGTCGCCTGGCTGGCCGCTGTCGAGCATATGGTGGTGCAGCGCCTCGAAACGGCAATGCTGGCTGAGCGCATCGCCACCCTCACAGCAGAAGGTGGTGAAGTCGGCTTGCAACCAGGCGGGCAGGCTGGCGAGCTGCTGATGCAGGTGGCGCAACAGGCGCTGGCGGCTAAGCGCCACTGCTGGCCAGTCGATCAGTTCCAGGTGCTCGAGGCGCTGCAGTTCATCCTGCAGGCCGCAGGCGGCGATGGCGGCGTTCACGGCAGCGTCGCCGAGAAGCCCGTTCGGCGCGGCGTGCAGTGGGTTGAAGAACAGCCGGCTGGAGGGCGAATAGGGGCTGTATTGGTACGGGTAGGCGGCGAACATCGCGTGCACCGGGCTGATCGCCAGCGCGTCGGCGCCCTTGGCTGCCGTTTGCCTAACCAGGGTTTCCAGGGCCAGGGTGTCGCCCAGGCCGCCGTCGTGGGCTCGGCGCAAGGAGTAGAGCTGCGCGGTGATACCCCAGCTGCGGGTTCGCCCGGTCAGTTCCTGGACACTGCGGCAGATGCCCGGGGTCACGGCCAGCGTCAGCTGCCGTTCACCGATACGCAGTTGCTGGTAGCCGCAATCGCTGATGGGCGGCAGGTTGCCGTTCGCATCGAGCCGGGCGTCGATGTGGCGCCCATCCTCGAGGATCAACTGGAACGGGCTGTAGGGGCTGAAGTGTTCTTTCAGGGACAACATCTGCCCCTGCTCGAGGGTAATCAGTGGATCTGGTCCCGCGCTGCGCTGCTGCTCCTGCAGGTCGGCCAGGCCCGCGTCGATCTGCTGTGGGCTCTGGGCCGGATAGCCGAGAGCATCGAGCAGCAGGCGTTGGGCATCGGGCGCCACGTATTGCGGGCGGCCATTGGCGTCGGTCCAGTGCAGGCTGAAGCCCGCCGCTTGGGCCAGCCTGGCCAGGCGCTCATCACTCATGGCGTGCCTCCAGGCTGGCCGCCAGGCTATGGGCGGGCAGGGCGCCGAACCGGTAGCCGGCGCTGTCAACGCCGGTGACATGGATCACCGCCGCGCTGAGGGGCGGCGGGGTGATCCAGACATCGGCGCTACCGAGGTTGAGGTCGATGCGCAGCCGGCTGCCATCGCCCAGTTGCCAGGCGGCAGATACCGCGCCTTCGGCGATGACTTCGGCCTTGAGTGCACGGGCACCCGGCAGGC
>JBBNAI010000059.1:0-9635 GCA_037994305.1 Pseudomonas sp.
CTTGTCAAAGCAAGCACTATTCAGTAAGATCCGCCGTCTTATTTTCAGGCGGCCCCTGAGGCTATAGCGAATGAAGACTTTTACTGCAAAACCGGAAACTGTTAAGCGCGACTGGTACGTCGTCGACGCTGCTGGCCAGACCCTGGGTCGTCTGGCTACTGAAATTGCAAGCCGTCTGCGTGGCAAGCACAAGCCGGAATACACCCCGCACGTTGATACCGGCGACTACATCGTTGTGATCAATGCCGAGCAGGTGCGTGTAACCGGTGCCAAGACCACCGACAAAATGTACTACTCGCACTCCGGTTTCCCGGGTGGCATCAAGGAAATCAACTTCGAGAAGTTGATCGCCAAGGCTCCCGAGCGCGTGATCGAGACCGCGGTCAAGGGCATGCTGCCGAAAAACCCGCTGGGTCGCGACATGTACCGCAAGCTGAAGGTGTACAAGGGTGCTGTTCACCCGCACACTGCTCAGCAGCCCCAAGAACTGAAGATTTAACGGAATAGTTCATTATGTCGGCGACTCAAAACTACGGCACTGGCCGTCGCAAGACCGCTACCGCGCGCGTTTTTCTGCGTCCAGGTACTGGCAAGATCTCCATCAACAACCGCACCCTGGATACCTTCTTCGGTCGCGAAACCGCTCGTATGGTCGTGCGTCAGCCGCTGGAGCTGACCGAGACCACCGAGAAGTTTGACATCTACGTCACCGTTCTCGGTGGTGGTGTCAGCGGTCAAGCCGGTGCGATCCGTCATGGCATTACTCGTGCCCTGATGGACTACGACGAGGCTCTGCGTCCAGCTCTGCGTAAAGCAGGCTTCGTGACTCGTGATGCTCGTGAAGTGGAACGTAAGAAGGTTGGTCTGCGTAAAGCGCGTAAGCGTCCGCAGTACTCCAAGCGTTAATTCGCTGCTACGTTCAAAAGCGCCCAGTCTCCTTTTCGGAGCTGGGCGTTTTTTATTGCCGCCTGTTTTTGCTGTGCGACAACTGGTCGCATTGGCCGAAGGCCCGATTGGCAAGGCTTTCAAGGTATTTGTATCCAGTAATTACCTTGTCAGAAAAGGGGCTTTTCTTTACCATTCTGCAAATTTTGTGCGGCCCGATTTATTACTTAGTAGAGGCCTGAACAACAGGCCACAAAGCTGATGGGAGACGACTGAATGAGCAATGACGGCGTGAATGCAGGCCGGCGTCGCTTCCTGGTAGCGGCCACCTCTGTGGTGGGTGCTGCTGGAGCGGTGGGTGCTGCGACTCCGTTTGTGGGGTCATGGTTCCCCAGTGCCAAGGCCAAGGCCGCTGGTGCACCGGTGAAAGTGAATATCGGCAAGGTTGAGCCCGGCCAGCAGATGGTTGCTGAATGGCGTGGCCAGCCTGTGTTCATCGTGCGCCGTACTGACGAGATCCTGGCCAATCTGGGCAAGATCCACGACAAGATGGCTGACCCGGAATCCAAGGACTCCGCGCAGCCGACTTATGTCGATCCGCAGAACCGCTCGATCAAGCCCGAGCTGCTGGTGCTGGTCGGTCTGTGTACTCACCTGGGTTGCTCGCCGTCCTTCCGTCCGGAAGTTGCACCGGCGGATCTGGGTGCTGACTGGGTTGGTGGTTACTTCTGCCCGTGCCACGGTTCCAAATACGACCTCGCCGGTCGTGTCTACAAGGCTCAGCCCGCGCCGAAGAACCTGCCGGTTCCACCGCACTCGTACGAGTCCGATGACGTCATCATCGTTGGCGTAGACCAGGAGAAAGCATGATGGAAAAGTTCATGGCCTGGATCGATGCGCGCTTCCCCGCGACCAAGATGTGGGAAGACCATCTGAGCAAGTACTACGCCCCGAAGAACTTCAACTTCTTCTACTTCTTCGGCTCCCTGGCACTGCTGGTGCTGGTTAACCAGATCCTGACCGGTATCTGGCTGACCATGAGCTTCACTCCATCCGCCGAGGAGGCCTTCGCCTCCGTCGAATACATCATGCGTGATGTGGAGTTCGGCTGGATCATCCGCTACCTGCACTCCACTGGCGCTTCGGCGTTCTTTATCGTGGTGTACATGCACATGTTCCGCGGCCTGCTCTACGGCTCCTACCAGAAGCCGCGTGAGCTGGTGTGGGTGTTCGGCATGCTGATCTACCTCGCCCTGATGGCTGAGGCCTTCATGGGCTACCTGCTGCCGTGGGGTCAGATGTCCTACTGGGGTGCCCAGGTGATCATCTCGCTGTTCGGTGCCATTCCGGTGATCGGCGATGACCTGACTATGTGGATCCGTGGTGACTACCTGATTTCCGGGATCACCCTGAACCGCTTCTTCGCCCTGCATGTGATTGCGCTGCCGATCGTCATTCTTGGTCTGGTTGTGCTGCACATCCTGGCCCTGCACGAAGTGGGTTCGAACAACCCGGACGGCGTCGACATCAAGAAGCACAAGGACGAGAACGGCATCCCGCTCGATGGTATCGCCTTCCACCCTTACTACTCGGTGAAAGATATCGTTGGTGTGGTGGTGTTCCTGTTCGTGTTCTGCGCCATCGTGTTCTTCTTCCCGGAAATGGGTGGTTACTTCCTCGAGAAGCCGAACTTCGAACAGGCCAACCCGTTCAAGACGCCTGAGCACATTGCCCCGGTTTGGTACTTCACGCCGTTCTACGCGATCCTGCGTGCCGTTCCGGACAAGCTGCTGGGCGTTATCGCCATGGGCGCTGCGATTGCCGTGTTGTTTGTGCTGCCGTGGCTCGACCGTAGCCCGGTCAAGTCGATGCGCTACAAGGGCTGGATGAGCAAAATCTGGCTGCTGGTGTTCTGCATCAGCTTCGTGATCCTTGGCGTGCTGGGTGTTCTGGCGCCGACTGAGGGCCGCACCCTGCTGTCGCAGATCTGCACTGCTCTGTATTTCGCCTACTTCATCCTGATGCCGTTCTACACCCGGATGGAGAAGACTAAACCGGTTCCGGAAAGGGTGACTGGCTGATGAAAAAGCTACTTGCTGCATTTGTATTCGCTGCTCTGCCAGCCCTGGCGCTGGCTTCCGGTGGCCATGAAGTCCATCTCGACAAGGTCGACATCGACCTGAGCGACAAAGCCGCTCTGCAGGATGGTGCGCGTACCTTCGCCAACTATTGCATGGGCTGCCACAGTGCCAAGTTCCAGCGCTACGAGCGTGTAGCCACCGATCTGGGCATTCCGGAAGCACTGATGATGGAAAACCTGGTGTTCACCGGTGCCAAGATCGGCGACCACATGAAGATCGGCATGCAGCCCAACGATGCCAAGGTATGGTTCGGTGCTGCACCGCCGGATCTGACCCTGGTTGCGCGTGTGCGCGGCACCGACTGGCTGTACACCTACCTGCGCTCCTTCTACGAGGACTCCAAGCGTCCGTGGGGTGTGAACAACACCGTGTTCCCGAACGTCGGCATGCCTAACGTACTGGTCGGTCTGCAAGGTCGCCAGGTCGTTGGTTGCAAGCAGATCCAGTCGGTCGAAGATGGTAAGAAACAATATGATCCGCTGACCGGTGCACCGATCACTCACGAGGCCTGCGATCAGCTGACCATCGTGCCGAAGTCCGGTACTCAGACCGAGGCGGAGTTCGACGAGACCGTGCACAACCTGGTGACCTTCCTGGCTTACTCGGCCAACCCGGTCAAGCTGGAAAGCCAGCGCGTTGGTACCTACGTGCTGCTGTATCTGGCCTTCTTCTTCGTGTTCGCTTACCTGCTCAAGCGCGAATACTGGAAGGACGTGCACTGATCTATCGCTGTACCGCTGTAGACGCACGCGCCCATCATGGGCGCGTGCGTTTTTCTGTTTCTGCAATTCTGTTAATTGAGGAGGGACGCCATGGCCGCGCCCAATAAGCTGGCCTGCTATTCCGACCCTGCCGACCATTACTCCCACCGCGTGCGTCTGGTGCTGGCCGAAAAGGGCGTAAGCGCTGAAATCATCGACGTCGAGGGTGGTCGTTGCCCGGCTCAACTGGCCGAGGTCAACCCGTATGGCAGCTTGCCGACCCTGGTGGATCGCGATCTGTCGTTGTACGAATCTACCGTGATTATGGAATACCTCGACGAACGCTATCCGCATCCTCCGCTGTTGCCGGTGTATCCGGTGGCTCGGGCGAATAGTCGCTTGCTGATTCATCGTATCCAGCGTGACTGGTGCAAGCTGGTCGACCAGATTCTCGAGCCGCGCGGCAAGGAAGCGTTGAAAGCTGTGGCGCGTAAGGAGTTGCGGGAAAGCCTGACCGGGGTTTCGCCCCTGTTCGCTGACAAGCCATTCTTCCTCAGTGAAGAACTGAGCCTGGTTGATTGCTGTCTGCTACCCATACTCTGGCGTTTGCCATTGCTGGGTATCGAACTGCCCAAACCGGCCAAGCCGTTGCTGGACTATATGGAGCGGCAGTTTGCCCGCGAGGCTTTCAAGGCCAGTCTGTCCAACGTCGAACGCGATATGCGTTGATTGCAGGAGGTCACCCAGTCATGAACTCCAGTCGCCCCTATCTGGTTCGCGCGCTGTACGAGTGGATAGTCGATAACGACTGCACGCCGCATCTGTTGGTAAATGCAGAGTTTCCGGGCGTGCGTGTGCCGGCCGGTTTTGCCAATGACGGACAGATTGTCCTCAATGTGTCGCCGAGTGCCGTGCGCAGCCTGCACATGGATAACGAGGCGGTCAGTTTTGAGGGGCGCTTCGGTGGCGTGGCCCATTCCTTGTTCATCCCGGCAGGGGCCATGCTGGCCATCTATGCGAGGGAAAATGGCCAGGGCATGGTCTTCGAGTTGGAGCCGCCGATCGATGATGAGATCGATGGTGAGGTCGAGGATGGTCCGGAGGATGATGGTCCTCCTGGCGGTGAGCCGCCTCGACCCAGCGGACGGCCGAGCCTGAAAGTGGTCAAGTGAAATAAAAAAGGCGATCCCTCGGGATCGCCTTTTTCATGGCTGCGCGGTGGGTCAGTCGGTGTACTGGAACAGCTTGACCACCTTTTGCACGCCAGAAGCACTTTGCACCACGCTGGTGGCGCTGGCGCCTTCTGCGCGGGTAACCAGGCCCAGCAGGTAGACGATGCCGTTCTCGGTTACCACCTTGATCCGCGTACTGGGGACGTTGCTGTCAGCCAGCATCAGGGTCTTCAGCTTGCTGGTGATCAGTGCGTCGTTGCTGCGCGCGGTCAGCGAGTTGGGTGGCAGTACCTGCAGCTCGTTGTGCAGCTTCTTCACGCCCTGTACGCGGGTGGCGACCTGGCCGGCCTGCTCTTTCAGCTCGGCGCGCGGGGTTTGCCCGGCGAGCAGGATCACGCCGTTATAGGCAGTGACCACGATGTGCGAGGTCGGCGAGCTCAGATCGGCCTGGCTGCGGGAGATCTCGTTGGCTACGGACGGCTCGAGGAACTGGTCATCGATCTTGTTACCGATGCTGCGGTTGCTGCAGCCGCCCAGGGTCAGGGCAATAGCCAGGGTGGCAAGGATCAGCGGATTGCGGGTCATTCTTCACTCCCGAAAAGTTGGCGGTCAATCAGGTCGCACAGACAGTGGATAGCCAGTAGATGCACTTCCTGGATGCGTGCGGTGACCTTGGAGGGCACGCGGATTTCCACGTCTTCCGGCAGC
Source organism: Pseudomonas sp. (assembly GCA_037994305.1). Classification (GTDB taxonomy): domain Bacteria; phylum Pseudomonadota; class Gammaproteobacteria; order Pseudomonadales; family Pseudomonadaceae; genus Aquipseudomonas. The sequence goes on from JBBNAI010000059.1 coordinate 5,608, forward strand.
AGCAGGGAAGCCATGCCGCCGCCGTCACGCCCGGTCAGGGCTACGACAACCATTTCGCGATCATGTGCGGCCTGGATGGCCTGAATCACGTTCGCCGAGTTGCCGCTGGTGGAGATCGCCAGGAGTACGTCGCCGGCCTGGCCGAGTGCGCGAATCTGCTTGGAGAACACCTCGTTGTAGCTGTAGTCGTTGGCAATCGAGGTGATGGTCGAGCTGTCGGTGGTCAGGGCGATGGCGGGCAGGCTGGGGCGCTCGCGCTCGAAGCGGTTGAGCAGCTCGGAAGAGAAGTGCTGGGCGTCGCCAGCTGAGCCGCCGTTGCCGCAGGTGAGGATCTTGCCCTCGTTGAGCAGCGAATTGACCATGACCTGGCTGCCGTGCTCGATAAAGGGCACTAGCACTTCCATGGCCTGCTGCTTGGTGTCGATGCTGGCCTGGAACATCTGGCGAATTCGGGATTGCATGTCCATCACTGATGACCTTCGATGTACGGGCTGGAGCAGCCGGGGAAGTCGGGGGTGGCCCTGGTTGGGGCGCCAATGCGAACCTTTGCGCTGGGCGTTGTCCGGCTTTGTAGCGGAAGCGCCTGGTGCGGGTCGACTAGAAATTCTTGATCGGGCTTATTCACGTTTCAAAGGCGTTCTGTAGCCAGTTCAATTCAGTGTGCTGGCCGGGGCTGATGGCCACCACGTCGAAACGGCAGGGCGATCTGGACCAGCGGCTCTCTTGCTGGAGGAAGTGCTGTGCGGCCAAGGCCAGGCGTTCGCGCTTGCGCGCATCGACGCTTTCCAGAGCGCCGCCCCAGCCGCTGTGCCGCCGGTAGCGAACCTCGACGAATACTACTGTATCGCCGTCGAGCATGACCAGATCGAGCTCGCCGCGGCGACACAGCCAGTTCTGCGCCAATAGGCGCAGGCCATTGCGTTCCAGATGGTCGCGCGCCTGTGCTTCGGCGGCGCGACCGGTTTCGCCCTTGCTATTGATTGCTGCTGTCCGGCAGGCGCTGGACCTGGCCATTGCGGAACTCGGCCCATGGCAGTTGGCGCTCGATGCGTTGTGCCGGGTTCAGGCTGAGGTTGCCGGACAGGCCTTCGACGCGGCTCTCGGGCAGGGCCTTGAGTTGGCTCAGGCGCGGCGCCAGGCGGTAGGCGTCGACACCCATGGCGTACAGGCGGCCGAGGCTGCCGGCGGCTTGCGGCCATTGACTGTCGACCTGCTGGCGCAGCGGATCGTTGGCGTCCAGCAGCCAGGGGGTTTCGCAGAAGCGGATGCCTTCCAGGTCCATGTACTGCGCCGGGTTGGTGCCGCCAGTGTAGAGGTGCGAGGTGGCGTAGACCGGCACATCGCCAGCGTACTGGAAGGCCAGGGTCGGTTTGATCTGCTGGGCCTGCTGTGGGGTGGCGGCGAGGAAGATGAAGTCGATGTCCTGGCGGCGTGCCGGCTGGCCGGCGACGGCGGTGCCGAGAGTGCTCTGCAGGCGCTTGGCGCGGCTTTCGCTTTCGCGCAGCTGGAACAGGTCGGCGATCTGCTGGGCCAGTTCCACCGGCTGGTCGACATGCTCGGCGGCGATCAGGCTGCCGCCGGCGTTCTGCCAGCTCTGCTGGAAGGCGGCCAGGACGCGGTCGCCCCATTCGCCGCGTGGTACCAAGGCTACGGCACGGCGCATGCCGTCGGCCCAGGCGCGACGAGCTACTTCCCGGGCTTCGTCTTCGGCGGCGAGGCCGAACTGGAACAGTTGCGCTGGGGCTTCGCGACCGGCGTCGCTGTAGTTCAGGGCCAGGGTGGTCAACGGCAGCTGCGGGCGCTCGCTGAGCTGTTTGACCAGCGGTTTCTCCAGTGGGCCGATCACCAACTGCACGCCATCGGCCTGGGCCTGGCGATAGAAATCATCCAGCGAGGCCAGGCGCGAGCTGTCGTAGAACTGCACTTCAGGTGGGTTCTGGCCGGCCTGCTGGGCTTGGTAGTGGGCGGCCATGAAGCCATCGCGCAGGGCGCGGGCTACAGCGGCAAGTTGGCCTTGCTCCGGCAGCAGCAGGGCGATTTTCTGCAGCGGCTGGCCAGCCAACTCCTTGAGCTTGCTCAGTTGTTGCGGCAGCTGCTCGGCGGCCGGGTGCTGTGGGTGCTGGGTCTTCCAGGCCTCGATGGCCGCAAGCTGTTGGTCTGGCGTGCCGGCGCTCTTGGTGGCTAGGGCGAGGCTCAGCCAGCCATCCAGATCGCTGTCGCCGGAGCTTTGCAGTTGGCTCTGCGGCAGGCTGGCGACCAGGCTCCAGATCGCCTCGTGGTTGGTGCTAGCGGCGTTGCCGCTGAGCAGTGGGGCGATGAATACGCGCTCACGGGCGGCTGCCAGCGTCTGGCCATCGGCTTCCAGTGCACGGGCGCGGACCAGCTGGGTGCGCGCCTGTTGTTCAACCGGCAGTTCGCCGAGGCGTTCCAGGCTCGGGTGCTGCAGGGCGCTGAGGGCGTTTTTCGGTTTGTTGCGTGCCATCGCCAGCTCGGCGTTCAGGGTGCTGGCGAAAACCTGTTGGGCTGGCTTCAGGCCTTCCAGTGGCACGTCTTCGAGGATGCGCGTGGCGCGGCCCAGATCCTGTTGCTGGTAGGCCAGGTCGGCAGCGGAAAGGCGCAGCGATGCTGCCTCTTCGGCTGGGCTGGTGGCGGCTTGCTGCAGCAGCTGTTCGATGCTGGCTTGCGGTGTGCGCGGCAGTTCGCCCAGGCTGGACGAGGGCGAGCTGGCGCAGGCGGCGAGCAAGCCGGCGAGGCAGAGAGCGGAAAGCGGGCGCAGGCAGGCGATCATGTAAACGTTCCTGGTACTTGATCAGATGAGTGCGGAATTGTACCCAAGGCCCGCGCCCCGTGCGATGCCGCTGCGGCGAAACGGGCTACAATGCGCGCTTTCCGACTTTTCGAGGTGTGCCTGTGAGCGTTTCCGCCGTTTCCGATGTCGTTGCCGGCACGTTGTATGTGGTCGCCACGCCCATCGGCAACCTCGACGACATCAGCGCCCGCGCCCTGCGCATCCTGCGCGAGGTGGCGTTGATCGCTGCGGAAGACACGCGTCACTCGATCCGCCTGCTGCAGCACTTCGGGATAGCCACGCCGCTGGCGGCCTGTCATGAACACAATGAGCGCGAGCAGGGTGGGCGCTTTCTCACCAGGCTGCAGGCGGGTGAGGATGTTGCGCTGATCTCCGATGCCGGCACGCCATTGATCTCCGATCCGGGCTTCCACCTGGTGCGCGCCGCGCGGGCTGCGGGGGTGCGGGTGGTGCCTGTGCCGGGCGCATGTGCGCTGGTTGCGGCGCTGTCGGCGGCTGGGTTGCCTTCCGATCGTTTCAGTTTCGAGGGTTTCCTGCCGGCCAAGACCGTAGGGCGTCAGTCACGTCTGCAGCAGGTTGCTGAGGATTCTCGCACCCTGATTTTCTATGAGGCACCTCATCGCATTCTCGAGTGCATTGCCGATATGCGTGATGTGTTCGGCGCCGATCGCCAGGCCGTGCTGGGGCGTGAGCTGACCAAGACCTTCGAGACCCTCAAGGGGCTGCCGTTGGGTGAGCTGCACGACTGGGTGGCCGCCGACAGCAACCAGCAGCGTGGCGAGTGTGTGCTGCTGGTGGCCGGTTGGCAGGAGCCCGAGGGCGATGAGGCGGTGAGTGGTGAAGCGCTGCGCGTGCTCGATCTTCTGTTAGGTGAAATGCCGCTCAAGCGCGCGGCAGCACTGGCTGCAGAGATCACCGGGGTGCGCAAAAACCTGCTTTATCAGGTTGCGCTTGAGCGGCAAAAGGACGCTTGAGCTTGTTCTGAGGCGTTCGGGTCGCTACCCTTGGCGCTGGAGAGTCGATCGGACAGTCGCCGCCTTCGCAAGAAGGGGGAGGAAAGTCCGGGCTCCAAAGGGCGGAGTGCCAGGTAACGCCTGGGAGGCGTGAGCCTACGGAAAGTGCCACAGAAAATAACCGCCTAAGCGCGCAAGCGCCGGTAAGGGTGAAAAGGTGCGGTAAGAGCGCACCGCACGGCTGGCAACAGTCCGTGGCTAGGTAA
>JBBNAI010000060.1:0-7743 GCA_037994305.1 Pseudomonas sp.
CCATGACAGCCTGGACTTCCCCCTGGCGATCGAAGAGCTGGCCAAGCGCGCCGGCATGGAGATCCCGCGCGAGGAAGGCGGTCGCAACCACAAGCCGCGCCAGCCAACCGACTCACCGCTCTACCCGCTACTGACAGCCGCCTCCGATTCCTACCGCCAGGCGCTGAAGAGCCACCCGACGCGCAAGGCTGCGGTGACCTATCTGAAGGGCCGCGGCCTGTCTGGCGAGATCGCCCGCGACTTCGGCCTCGGCTTCGCCCCGCCCGGCTGGGACAACCTGCTCAAGCATCTGGGCGGCGATAGCCTGCAGCAGAAAGCCATGATCGACGCCGGCCTGCTGATCGAGAACGCCGATACCAAGCGCACCTACGACCGCTTCCGCGACCGGGTGATGTTCCCGATCCGCGACAGCCGCGGGCGCATCATCGCCTTCGGCGGCCGCGTACTGGGCGACGACAAGCCCAAGTACCTGAACTCGCCGGAAACCCCGGTCTTCCACAAGGGCCAGGAGCTGTACGGCCTGTACGAAGCCCGCAAGAGCAACCGCGACCTCGACGAGATCATGGTGGTCGAGGGCTACATGGACGTAATCGCCCTGGCTCAGCAAGGCCTGCGCAACGCCGTTGCCACCCTCGGCACCGCCACCAGCGAGGAACACCTCAAGCGCCTGTTCCGCCTGGTGCCCAGCGTGCTGTTCTGCTTCGACGGAGACAGCGCTGGACGCAAGGCCGCATGGCGCGCCCTGGAATCGACCCTACCAAGCCTGCAAGACGGACGGCGCGCACGCTTCCTGTTCCTGCCAGACGGCGAAGACCCGGACAGCCTGGTCCGCGCCGAAGGCACCGACGCCTTCCGCGCCCGCATCAACCAGCACGCCCAGCCACTGGCTGAGTACTTCTTCCAGCAACTGAGCGAGGAAGCCGACCCACGCTCCCTGGAAGGCAAGGCACACCTGGTGACACTGGCCGCACCGCTGATCGACAAGATCCCCGGCAACAACCTGCGCGCCCTGATGCGCCAGCGTCTCGGCGAGATCACCGGCCTCAATGGCGAAGCCCTCAGCCAGGTCGCACGCAGCGCGCCAGCGCCCGCCACACCGACGCCCAGCAACGAATACTCGGGCGACAGCTATTACGACGCCCAGCCGGACTATGGCGACATTGCCGACTACGCCAACCATATCGAACCGCCTGCCGACGACAACTTCGAACCGAAGAAGAACTGGAAGAAAGGCGAAGGCAAGCCGTGGAAAAAGGACGGCAACTGGAAAAAAGGCGGCCGCGACGATCAGCCACGCACGCCACGCAAGGCCGTCAGCGTCGAATCACCGACCCTGACCGCCCTGCGCACCCTCCTGCATCACCCGACGCTGGCGCAAAAGGTCGAGGATGTCAGCCATTTCGCCGCCGAAGACGACACCTACGCACAACTGCTGGTCGCCCTGCTCGGCGCCCTGCAGAAATCCCCCGGGCTGCGCTCACTGCAGCTGATCGCCCGCTGGCACGGCACCGCGCAAGGGCGCCTGCTACAGGCACTGGCGGAAAAGGAATGGCTGATTGATCAGGACAATCTTGAAAAGCAGTTCTTCGACACCATTACTACACTTGCTCACAGTCAACTGCAGAAACGGCGCGAGCAACTCTTACGCAGCGTCATGCAAAAAAGCCCCAGCGAGCTCACGCCGGAAGAGAAAACCTTACTCAGAGAGCACTTCAGCCTCTCTTCTTCCTCCAGCGACAAGAGCCAAACTGGCGCCTGAGTCCCTTAATCGGGTATAATCCTCGGCTTATTTTCAGCCCGCCAAGACCTTCAGTGGATAGGGTGTTATGTCCGGAAAAGCGCAACAGCAATCTCGTTTGAAAGAATTGATCGCCCGTGGTCGTGAGCAGGGTTACCTGACTTACGCGGACGTCAACGACCACCTGCCGGAGGAGATTTCCGACCCGGAACAGGTGGAAGACATCATCCGCATGATCAACGACATGGGGATCAACGTATTCGAAACCGCTCCGGATGCAGATGCCCTGTTGTTGGCCGAAGCCGACACCGACGAAGCCGCCGCTGAGGAAGCGGCTGCCGCTCTGGCTGCAGTAGAAACCGACATCGGCCGCACCACCGACCCCGTGCGCATGTATATGCGTGAAATGGGTACCGTGGAGCTGCTGACCCGCGAAGGCGAAATCGAAATCGCCAAGCGGATCGAGGAAGGCATTCGGGAAGTCATGGGCGCTATCGCCTTCTTCCCGGGCACCGTTGACGGCATCCTCGCCGAATACCAGCGCATCACCAGCGAAGGTGGTCGCCTGTCCGACATTCTCAGCGGGTATATCGACCCGGATGACGGCAGCGTGCCGGCTGAAGAAGTACCGGTCGATCTGAAAACCGCGACCCCGGCTGCCGAGGCAACCGAGGACGAGGAAGAAAGCGACGGTGACGACGAGGAGGAAGAAGGCGATGGTGGTCCGGATCCGGAAGAAGCCGCTCGTCGTTTCGGCGCCGTCTCCGAGCAGATGGAAAAGGCCCGCAAGGCGCTGAAGAAGCACGGTCGCCAGAGCAAGCAGGCTAACAATGAGCTGCTCGCCCTCGCCGAGCTGTTCATGCCGATCAAGCTGATTCCGAAACAGTTCGAAGTGCTGGTCGAGCGCGTACGTGGCTCGCTGGAGCAGGTTCGTGCCCAGGAACGCGCCATCATGCAGCTCTGCGTGCGTGATGCCCGCATGCCGCGTGCCGACTTCCTCAAGCTGTTCCCCGGCAACGAAATCGACGAAAGCTGGTCCGTAGGGCTGGCCAAAGGCAAGGCCAAGTACGCCGAGGCCATCGGTAACCTGCAGGCCGACATCCAGCGCTGCCAGCAGAAGCTGATCGCACTGGAAGCCGACACCAGCCTGGCCATCGCCGAAATCAAGGACATCAACCGCCGTATGTCCATCGGTGAAGCGAAAGCTCGCCGGGCGAAGAAAGAGATGGTCGAGGCCAACCTGCGCCTGGTTATCTCCATCGCCAAGAAGTACACCAACCGCGGCCTGCAGTTCCTCGACCTGATTCAGGAAGGCAACATCGGCCTGATGAAAGCGGTGGACAAGTTCGAATACCGTCGCGGCTACAAGTTCTCGACCTATGCCACCTGGTGGATCCGTCAGGCGATCACTCGCTCGATCGCCGACCAGGCCCGCACCATCCGTATTCCGGTGCACATGATCGAGACGATCAACAAGCTCAACCGCATCTCGCGTCAGATGCTTCAGGAAATGGGCCGCGAGCCTACTCCGGAAGAACTGGGTGAGCGCATGGAAATGCCCGAGGACAAAATCCGCAAGGTATTGAAGATCGCCAAAGAGCCGATCTCCATGGAAACCCCGATCGGCGACGACGAAGACTCGCATCTGGGCGACTTCATCGAGGACTCCAGCATGCAATCGCCGATCGACGTGGCGACTGTTGAAAGCCTCAAGGAAGCCACCCGCGAAGTGCTGGCCGGCCTCACTGCCCGTGAAGCCAAGGTCCTGCGCATGCGCTTCGGCATCGACATGAATACCGACCACACCCTTGAGGAAGTGGGTAAGCAGTTCGATGTAACCCGCGAGCGGATTCGTCAGATCGAAGCCAAGGCGCTGCGCAAGCTGCGCCACCCGACGAGAAGCGAACACCTGCGGTCGTTCCTCGACGAGTAAATACAAAACCCCCGGCCCCGACCGGGGGTTTTGTTTTCTACACCCGCCGCGAACTACACTGAACCTATCTGCATTTCTCCGGAAGCTGCCTGCATGCCGCGTCTGCTGGCCATTCTCCTGTTGTGTCTGGCGTTCTGGGCGACCCCGGCAGCGGCGCTCACCCTCAGCCCAGCAGAACAAGCTTGGCTGCAGGCGCACCCGCAACTGAGCCTCGGCATCGACGCCTCCTGGCCACCCTTCGAGTTTCGCGACAGCAAGGGCCATTACCAGGGCCTCGCAGCTGGCTACGTACAACTGATCGAAAAACGCCTGCAGGTAAAACTGCAGCCGGTTGAACCCAGCAGCTGGAGCGAAGTACTGGCCGGCGCCAAGGCTGGGCGCATCGACCTGCTGCCAGGGGTGATGGCTACCCCGGAGCGCCAGCGCGATCTGGCCTTCACCCGCCCCTACCTGGACTTCCCCATCGTCATCATCGCCCACCTGGGTGGGCCGCAGCCGCGGCGACTGGAAGACCTCTACGGCCTCAAGGTAGCCGTGGTGCAGGACTATGCCCCACACGAACTGCTACGCACACGAAACCCCGATCTCAACCTGTTGCCCGTACCCAGCGTCAACGCCGCACTGCAGGCCGTCGCCACCGGACAGGCCGACGCACTGGTTGGCGACCTCGCCTCCAGCGTCTGGAGCATGCGCCAGCTAAAACTCGAAGGGCTCTACATCAGCGGTGAAACGCCCTATCGCTACCAGCTGGCCATGGCCGCGCGGCACAACCAGGCAACGCTGATTGGGATCCTCGACAAACTGTTCGCCGAGCTGACTCCCGCAGAGATAGAAGCCCTGCAGGAGCCCTGGGTCGGTGGCGTGCTCGATCGCCGCGAAGTCTGGCAAGAAGTCCTGCTGTATGGCCTACCTGCGTTACTGGCTGTGCTGCTGATACTTGGCACAGTCCTGCGCATCAACCGCCGCCTGCGCCAGGAGGTCAACAGCCGCAAAACACTGGAACAGCAACTGCGCATCAGCGAGCAGCACTACCGCGGCCTGGTCGAGAGCCTGAACGCCGTGGCCTGGGAAATGCGCCTGGACGATTACCTGTTCACCTACGTGTCGCCGCAGGCCGAGAAACTGCTGGGCTATCCGCTACGCGACTGGTTCCAACCCGACTTCTGGCAGCGCCACCTGCATCCGGACGACGCCGAAGTGGCGCTCACCTACAGCCGCGGCGAGAGCCAGCAAGGCCACGACCACAGCCTGGATTACCGGATGCTCGCCGCCGATGGTCGCTCGGTATGGGTGCGCGACATCATTACCTTGAGCCAACTGAATGGTGCCCGCGTCATGCGCGGCCTGATGATCGACATCAGCGAAGCACGCCAGGCCGAGGCCAAGTTCAGCTCGGTGTTCCACAACTGCCCCGACATCCTGGTGATCGCCCGCCGCAGTGACGGCGTCCTGATCGCCATCAACCATACCTTCGAACAACAACTCGGCATCAACAGCGCCGAGGCACTGGGCAAAACCGCCACAGAGCTGGATATCTGGGGCGTCCCCGGAATCGGCACGAACCTGCTGCAACGCATGCAGGGTGAAGCCCTGAACAACCTGGAAATGCCCTTCCGCCGGAGCAATGGGGAACGGTTCACCGGCCTGATTTCCGCCCAGCCAGTCGAAGTGGATGGCTGCGCCGCGCTGGTGGTGGCCGTACGCGACATCACGGAGCTCAAGCACACCCAGCAGCAGCTGCAGATTTCCGAAGAGAAATTCGCCAAAGCCTTCCACGCCTCGCCCGATGGCCTGCTGATCACTCGCCTGAGTGATGGCCAACTGCTCGAGGCCAACGAAGGTTTCTGCCTCATTACCGACTATGAGCTGACCCAGGTCATCGGCCGTACCACCACGGAGATCGGCCTATGGGCCAACCCGGCGGACCGCGACCGGCTGACCGAACTGGTACGTAGCCAAGGCATGGCACGTGACTTCCGCGCCTGGATCTGCACCCGCACCGGCACGCGCCGCCTGGGCGAACTGGCCGCACAGCCGATCATGATCGACAACGAACCGTGCATGCTCACCATTGCGCGCGACATTACCGAGCGCCAACTGATGCAGGAGCGCCTGCACCAGGCCGCTACCGTATTCGAGAGCACCGCCGAGGGCGTGATGATCACCGACCTCGACCAGCGCATCAGTGCGGTCAACCGGGCCTTCAGCGAAATCACCGGCTACAGCGAAACAGAGGCACTCGGCCAGTCACCGCGCCTGCTCTCCTCCGGCCAGCACGACAGCGCCTTCTACGCCGCCATGTGGCACCAGCTGGCAGCCGAAGGGCACTGGCAGGGCGAGATCTGGAACCGCCGCAAGAATGGCGAAATCTATCCCGAATGGCTGACCATCAGCGCCGTACGCGACCAGAGTGACAGCATCACGCACTTCGTCGGCGTGTTCGCCGACATCAGCACGCTCAAGCAGGCCCAGGCACGCCTCGACTATCAGGCACACCACGACCCACTCACCAGCCTGCCCAACCGCCTGCTGTTCGAGAATCGCCTGAATGCCGCGCTGACCGATGCACGCACCGACGACCGCCAGGGCGCCGTACTGTTCCTCGACCTCGACCGTTTCAAGCACATCAACGACAGCCTCGGCCATCCGGTCGGCGATGTATTGCTGCAGAGCATCGCCGTGCGCCTGCGCGAGCAGTTGCGTGACATCGACACCGTCGCGCGCCTGGGTGGTGACGAGTTCATCGTGCTGCTTCCCGGCCTGCACCAGCCACGCGATGCCGAGCGCGTCGCGACCAAGCTGCTGGCCTGCTTCAGTGCCCCGTTCCAGGCCGAGCAGCACGAGTTCTTCATCAGCGCCAGCATCGGCATCAGCCTGTTCCCCGAGGACGGCACCGACGTCGCCACCCTGGTGAAGAACGCCGACGCAGCCATGTACAGCGCCAAAGCCAAAGGCCGCAACCGTATCGAGTTCTATACCCGCAGCCTGACCTTCCAGGCCACCGAACGCATGACCCTGGAATACGAGTTGCGCCGCGCCATCGAGCGCAACGAACTGAGCCTGCACTACCAGCCCAAGCTGTGCCTGAGCACACAAAAACTGATTGGCGCCGAGGCCCTGTTGCGCTGGCGCCACCCAGTGTTTGGCGACATTCCACCGGATCGCTTCATTCCCCTGGCTGAAGAAAACGGCATGATCCTCCAACTCGGCGACTGGGCCCTGCAGGAAGCCTGCCGCCAACTGAGCGAATGGCAAAACCGCCATGCGCCCTTCGGCCCGTTGTCGGTCAACCTGTCCGGTAGCCAATTGCGCCAGGCCAAGCTGGCCGAACACATCGCCGGCACCCTCAGCGACTTCGGCCTCGATGCAAGCAAGCTGCAACTTGAGATCACCGAGAGCTTCATCATGAGCCAAGCCGAAGAAGCCCTGCTCATCCTCCACGAGCTCAAGGCCCTGGGCCTGCAACTGGCCATCGACGACTTCGGCACCGGCTACTCCTCGCTCAGCTACCTCAAGCGCCTGCCGCTGGATACCCTGAAGATCGATAAGTCCTTTATCCAAGGCCTGCCCGAAGACCAGGATGACGCGGCCATTACCCGCGCCATCATCGCCCTGGGCCGCAGCCTGCAATTCACCGTGATCGCCGAAGGGGTAGAGACCAAAGCTCAGGAACTCTTCCTCGCCGCCGAAGGCTGCCAGCAGATCCAGGGCTATGTCGTCAGCCGCCCGCTCTCGGCCGAGTCCTTCGCCAGCAACTTCCTCGGCCCATTGCCGATTGGCAGCACGGAAAAGGCGCCGGTATAATCCGCCGACTTCTGAGGGCCTATAGCTCAGTTGGTTAGAGCAGAGGACTCATAATCCTTTGGTCCACGGTTCGAGTCCGTGTGGGCCCACCATCTCCAAAGCCGCGCAATGCGCGGCTTTTTCATGTCCACAGCAAAAGGCACCGGTATAATCCGCGCACTTCTGAGGGCCTATAGCTCAGTTGGTTAGAGCAGAGGACTCATAATCCTTTGGTCCACGGTTCAAGTCCGTGTGGGCCCACCACATTCAAAGCCGCGCTCTGCGCGGC
>JBBNAI010000061.1:0-2061 GCA_037994305.1 Pseudomonas sp.
CATGGCGGGTACCTTTTCTGGATATTGTTCTCTAGCGACCAATCTAGAGCCCTCGCCCAGACCATTAATCAGCCCAAAGAATGATTTTCCCCGTGACTCTTTGGCTACTTTTGGTCACGCAGTAGAATCCCCCCAATTGCGTAGTAGCCAATTTTCCAACAAGAGGTAATCCCGATGTCCGATATCGTCATCGTCAGCGGCGCCCGCACCCCCATGGGTGGTTTCCAGGGCAGCCTGTCCGGTGTACCCGCCGTGGAACTGGGCGCCATCGCCATCCGCGAAGCCGTGGCCCGTGCCGGCATCCAGCCTGGCGACGTGGAAGAAGTGATCATGGGCTGCGTACTGCCCGCCGGCCTCAAGCAGGGCCCGGCCCGCCAGGCCTCGCTGAATGCCGGCCTGCCTGCCGCTACTGGCTGCACCACCATCAACAAATTGTGCGGCTCCGGCATGAAAGCCGTGATGCAAGCCCACGACGCGCTCAAGGCCGGCAGCAACAGCATCATGATCGCCGGCGGCATGGAGAGCATGTCCAACGCCCCGTACATCCTCGAGAAGGCCCGCACCGGCCTGCGCATGGGCCATGGCGAGATCAAGGACCACATGTTCTTCGACGGTCTGGAAGATGCCCGCACCGGTCGCCTGATGGGCTCTTTCGCCCAGGAAACCGCCGACAAATACGGCATCAGCCGTGAAGAGATGGACGCCTACGCCATCGAGTCGCTGAAGCGCGCCCAGGCCGCCATTGCCGATGGTTCGCTGGCCAGCGAGATCGTTCCGGTCACCGTCACCAGCCGTAAAGGCGAGGTCGTGGTCAAGGACGACGAACAGCCGCTGAACGCCAACCTGGACAAGATCCCGGGCCTCAAGCCAGCGTTCAAGAAGGACGGCACCATCACCGCCGCCAACGCCAGTTCGATCTCCGATGGCGCCAGCGCCCTGGTCCTGATGACCGCCGAGGAAGCGGCCAAGCGCGGCCTCAAGCCGCTGGCGAAGATCGTCGCACACGCCACCCAGAGCCAGGACCCGAGCGAGTTCACCATCGCGCCAATCGGCGCCATGAGCAACCTGTTCAAGAAAACCGGCTGGAGCAAGGACGACGTCGACCTGTTCGAAATCAACGAAGCCTTCGCCATGGTCACCATGCTGGCCATGCGCGAGCACGGCCTGGACCACACCAAGGTCAACGTCTACGGCGGCGCCTGCGCCCAGGGCCACCCTGTCGGCTCCACCGGTTCGCGCCTGATCGTTACCCTGATCAACGCCCTGCGCAACAAAGGCGGCAAGCGCGGCGTGGCCTCACTGTGCATCGGCGGCGGCGAAGCCACTGCCGTGGCCATCGAGTTGCTCTGATCGGTGACAGAAAGAAAAAGCCCCGCCTAGGCGGGGCTTTTTTATGCGCAGGGCTCAGCGCAGTTCGGTAAAGGCCAGCTTGATGCCCAGCCCGACCAGTACCGCACCCATCAGGCGGTCGAACCAGTGGCCCATGCGCGAAAAACCGGCGCGCACCCGCTGCTGGCTGAACAGCAGCGCCACCAGGCAAAACCACAGCGCCGTGGCAAACGCCAGGTACACGCCATAGCCGGCCTGCACTAATAGCGGCGTGTGCGGGTTGATCACCACGGTGAACAGCGAGAGAAAGAACAGCGTGGCCTTGGGGTTCAGACCATTGGTCACGAAACCGGTCATGAAGGCGCCACGCGGCGAGCGCCCCTCGGCATCCGCGCTCACCTCCAACGCATTCTCGCCGGCTGGCTTGGCGCGCAGAGCCTTGATCCCGATATAGAACAGGTAGGCCGCCGCCAGCCATTTCAGGGCGTTGAACAGCACGATCGACTGCGACACGATCAGGCCGATGCCGAGCAGCGAATAGCCAACATGCACGAAGATCCCCGTACCCACACCCAGCGCCGTCCAGATCCCGGCACGGCGGCCGTGGGCCACGCTCTCGCGCACCACGATGGCGAAATCCGGCCCCGGACTGGCCACGGCCAGCAGGTGGATCAACGCCACAGTGAGAAACTCAGCCCAGTACATACGACCTCCGAACAGTGGGAATCAGCG
>JBBNAI010000062.1:0-28644 GCA_037994305.1 Pseudomonas sp.
TGCTGGCGATCTTCCTCGGCGCCGACCACGGCCTGTCGATTGCCGAGCTGGATGCCGGTGAGCTGCCCCAGGGCATCCCCACCGCGCTGCTGCGCAGTTCCAGCTACCTGAGCCACCCGGTGTTCAACACGCACCACAGCGAAACCGCCATGCTGCGCTACCTCAAGTGCCTGGAGAACAAGGACCTGGCGCTGAACCAGTCGATGATCCCGCTGGGCTCCTGCACCATGAAACTCAACGCCACCAGCGAGATGATCCCGGTGACCTGGCCGGAGTTCGCCAACCTGCACCCCTTCGTGCCGGTCGAGCAGGCCCAGGGCTACAAGCTGATGATCGACGAGCTGGAAGAGTGGCTGCGCGCGATCACCGGCTTCGACGCCATCTGCACCCAGCCTAACTCCGGTGCCCAGGGCGAATACGCCGGCCTGCTGGCGATTCGCAAATACCACCAGAGCCGCGGCGACGAGCACCGCGACATCTGCCTGATCCCGGCCTCGGCCCACGGCACCAACCCGGCCACCGCGCAGATGCTGAGCATGCGCGTGGTGGTGGTGAACTGCGACGCCGCTGGCAACGTCGACCTCGACGACCTCAAGGCCAAGGTGGCCGAGGCCGCCGACAAGCTGGCCTGCCTGATGATCACCTACCCCTCGACCCACGGCGTGTACGAGGAAGGCATCCGCGAAATCTGCGAGGTAATCCACGCGGCAGGCGGCCAGGTGTACATGGACGGCGCCAACTTGAACGCGCAGGTTGGCCTGGCCCGTCCGGCTGATATCGGCGCCGACGTGTCGCACATGAACCTGCACAAGACCTTCTGCATCCCGCACGGCGGTGGTGGCCCGGGCATGGGCCCGATCGGTGTGCGTGCGCACCTGGCGCCGTTCGTCGCCAACCACCCGGTGGTCGAGCTGCAGGGCCCGAACCCGCAGAACACCGCGGTCAGCGCTGCGCCGTGGGGCAGCGCGAGCATCCTGCCGATCAGCTGGATGTACATCGCCATGATGGGCCCGCAACTGGCCGATGCCACAGAAGTGGCGATCCTCAACGCCAACTACCTGGCCAGCCAGCTGACCGGCGCCTTCCCGGTGCTCTACACCGGCCGCAACGAGCGCGTCGCGCACGAGTGCATCCTCGACCTGCGTCCGCTCAAGGCGGAAACCGGGATCAGCGAGGAAGACGTGGCTAAGCGCCTGATGGACTACGGCTTCCACGCGCCGACCATGAGCTTCCCGGTACCGGGCACGCTGATGATCGAGCCCACGGAGAGCGAGTCCAAGGAAGAGCTGGATCGTTTCATCGAGGCGATGCTGAGCATCCGCGCCGAGATCGGCAAAGTCGCCAGCGGTGAATGGCCGGCCGAGGACAACCCGCTCAAGCGCGCGCCGCACAGCCTGGCCGACGTGACCGGGGTGTGGGAGCGTCCGTACAGCATCGAGGTGGCCGTGACCCCGTCCGAACACACCCGCGCACACAAGTACTGGCCGGCGGTGAACCGCGTGGACAACGTCTACGGCGACCGCAACCTGTTCTGTGCCTGTGTGCCGATGGACGACTACCGCGAGTAAGCGTTTGCGACAGCGAAGAGGCCGCCCACCGGCGGCCTCTTCGTTTCTGTACTGCGCGTTATTGGGGTTGGCAACCTTCGGCCGGCAGTCCATCCAGGGCGCGCCCGATCAGCGCCGTGCTGCGTGCGCTGTGCAGGATGCCGGTGTGGTTCTCTTCCAGCAGGTAGAGGTGTTCGGCCTCGTCCTGGGCGGCTGGGTGCAGCTGGCTAGCCAGCGGCACGGTGCCGTCGTTGGGCTCGGCGATCATCCGGCTGTTGCCGGCGTAGGCGACCAGCAGCCACTGGCGGATATGTGCCGGCAGCGCGGTGGCGAACAGCTGTTGCAGGTAGGCGCTGCCAGGGGCCATGTCACGCCATACCGGTACGTTGACCGGCGCGTTCTTTACCCCGGAAGCTGCCGAGGGGTGTCCGGCCCAGGGCGTGGCCAGGGTCACGAACAGGCACAGTTCCTCGTCGCTGGAGCCCGGCTCCAGCAGCTGCACGGTACGACGCGCCACTAGTCCGCCCATGCTGTGGGCGAACAGGTGGAAACGCGTGGGCCGCAGGCGCAGCCGCACATCGCGGATCGCCTCGTTGAGCAGGTAGGCGCTGTTGTTCAGTGGCAGGCCACTGGGGTAATGGAATAGCACCAGCTGATAGCGTTCCCGATCGATGCTGGCGGCCAGTTCACGCCACACGGTGGGTGAGCTGTTGATGCCATGCACCAGGAATATTGGCTCCTTGTCCTCGTCCCATGGCTGCAGCAGGTACAGGCCGTAACCGACCTCGCTGAGGAAATCCAGCGGCTGCCAGGCGCCCTGTTCCGTGCGTTGGACGGAGAAGCGCGGGTCGTCGAAATCCACCACCTGCAGGTAGTTGTGGCGTACGCGTGGCAGGTCATGGGAGAGGCGTTCCAGGCTCAGGTCGAGTGCGGGTAGCGGGCTGTCGTCGGCAGGGCCCGGACGTAGCCGATTGAGCTGGCCCAGCGCGGCACGCTGCTCTGCCGTGGGTTGCAACTGGAAGGGCGCGGTATGTGGCTGCGGCAACCAGTGGCGTGGCTCGTCCGCATCCAGGCGCAGGTTGCCGTTGCGGTCCTCGAACGCCAGCAACTGGTAGTCGCCGGTAGCCATGTTGAAGTAGAACAGGCCGCCTGGCTGTACGCTGCGATAGGCCAGCAGGCGCTCACCGGCGAACAGGGCGACCAGCGCCTCCTGAGTCGCGCTGGCATCCAGGCTGCCGGGGATCAGCACCTGAGTGTGCTGCGCCAGCTGCATCTGTCGGTCCAGTGCCAGTAATTGGCAGCCACCGAGCAAGCTCGCCAGCAGCATCAGTAGTAATGACCTTGCCATCCCTGCTTCTCCAGTCCCGATCTCGGGCTGGAGTCTAGCCGCTGCACTCTACTGTGTGGGCGGTGTCGTCGGCCGAATCAGCAGCGCCTGGGCCAGTTCCGCGTCGCGGGCCTGTAGTTGCGGGTGCGTTGCAGCGCCGCCTCAAGATGGACGCCGCGGATCTGTCCTGCGCTGACGATGAAGGCGCTGGCATCCTCGCGAGCGGTGGGCGGCAGCTCGTTGTCGTTGAACGTCATAGAGGGCTAGGCGGTGGTGGAATCGGACCAGAGAACGTCGCGCCATAAGTCAGCGTCCGGCGCGAAAGCGCAGAGCAAGGCGAGGGTGGTGCAGGGGATGGAGAGTCGTTTGGCACAGGCTCCAGTCGAGATGGCTTGGTCGTTGGAATTGCCGTACCGGGCGTAGTTCGATTTCTTTCAGCCAGTCAGCCGAATGCTCATGCTCCAGCCCATGCGGGCGCTGGCACCGCTGGACAGCAGGCGCAGGCCGGGGCGACCGGGCAGGTGGTGGGCGTTGATCGGGTGGCTGACCGGTTCGATACAGAAGAAACCCTGCCCCGGCGGGGTGAACAGCAAGTAATAGGCGCAATGGCTGGCGCTGCAATCCAGGTCGTAGCCGAGGTCCGGTTGGTGAATGCGGCATTGGCCGTTCCAGCCGGAGAACGCATGGTCCACCCGTTCTGCGGGCAGCCGCTGCAAGCTGTGGAAGTCCCAGCCGCTGGGCAGGGGCGTCAGCTCACTCGGCAGGGCGGCGCCGCCGCCCTGCCATACGCCGGCGGCGGGGGCTTGCAACTGGGTGTTTGCGGTGCGCGGGAAATAGGGGTGCAGGCCCAGGCCATACCAGGCTGGCGCGGTGGCCCGATGGGTGACCTGCAGTTCGATGCTCAGGCGCCCGCCGTCCAGGTGGATGCGCTGTTCGGCGCTGTAGGCGAACGGTTCCTCGCTGTCCAGGCGCAACAGCACCTGCTGGCGGCTCTGCTCGACGACCGACCAGGCCTGTTGCCAGGCCGTGCCGTGGATCGGGTACGGATCATCGCTGTTGGGCGTGAGGTCCAGCCAGGCATCCGGATTGGCGAAGCCGCCCTGGTCGATGCGATTGGACCAGGGCAGCAGCGGAAAACAGCCCAGGCGACGTGGCGTAGCCGCCTCCAGGGCGGTTCGGTCCGCGTGCCGCAGCAGGGGCAGGCCGCTGTTGCGCAGGCTCCAGTTGGCGATGCTGCCGCCCAGGTCGGGGCGCAGCACCAGGCGCGTCAGCGTGTCTTCGAGAATCAGCGCAGCGGCGGTCATGGCGGGCTTCCTGTTGACGGGTTGGCGGAGTGGGGCGCGCGCAAGGCGCCGAGTTTTCTGCTGTTGACGGTGTTGTCGTACAACTGCCTGGGATATGATGGCCGCACCGCTGATCGCCGAGACCGACCCCAGACATGGATATCCCCAGCTCCCCGCTGCCCGCTCGCCGCAAACACCGCAGTCTCGCGCAGGAGCTGGTGAGCGTGCTGTCGCAGCAGATCATCGATGGCCAGATCAAGCGCGGCGACAAGCTGCCGACCGAGTCGGCGATCATGGAAGCCCAGGGCGTCAGCCGGACCGTGGTGCGTGAAGCGATTTCGCGCCTGCAGGCCGCCGGCCTGGTGGAAACACGGCATGGCATCGGCACCTTCGTGCTCGATACGCCGAGCCCCAGTGGGTTTCGCATCGATCCGGCCACCATCGTCACCCTGCGCGATGTGATGGCGATCCTCGAGCTGCGCATCAGCCTGGAAGTGGAATCCGCCGGCCTGGCGGCTTCGCGCCGCAGCCCCGAGCAACTGACGGCCATGCGTGCCGCGCTGGATACCTTTCACAGTGCCGCGCACCGCAGCGACGCGGTGGCCTCGGACTTCCAGTTCCACCTGCAGATTGCCCTGGCCACCGGCAACCGCTACTTCACCGACATCATGACCCACCTGGGCACCAGCATCATTCCGCGCACCCGTCTCAATTCGGCGCGCCTGGCTCATGATGACCAGCAGCACTACCTGGCGCGCCTTAGCCGCGAGCATGAGGAAATCTACGAGGCGATTGCCCGTCAGGACTCCGATGCCGCCCGCGCCGCCATGCGCCTGCACCTGACCAACAGCCGCGAGCGGTTGCGTCAGGCACACGAAGAAGCGGCAGCGCTCTAAGACTCTGCATGCTCGTTCAAGCCTGCTTGCGGTACGTGAGCAGCACGATACCGGCGAGCACGATCACCCCGCCGACGATCTGCCCGGCAGCGAGTAGCTGGTCGAGAATCAGCCAGCCGAAGAGCAGGCTGGCAACCGGCTCGACATTCATCACCGGCGCGTTGCGCGCCAGATCCAGCCGCGTCATGCAGATGAACAGCGTCGAGAAGGCCATCCCGTAGAGGACGATCAGGCAGCCCAGCGCCCACCATCCGGCACTGGCATTGGGTAGGCTCATGCCGCCTTCGAGCAGCCCACTGTTGCCAGCCAGCGCGGCGCTGCTGAACACCACCGACATGGTCAGCAGGCTGCGCACGGTGCCGGGAATGCGTGCCAGCTTGTGGTCGGTGATCCACAAGGCGCAGGCGAAGACCGCCGCCGCACTGAAGCCGAACAGCACCCCCGCCAGCCAGCGCGGCTCACTGCCCGCCTGGCCGGCCAGGCGGGCGGGTACGTCGAGGACGAAAACCAGGCCGAGCAGAATCATCCCCATCAGCAACGCGGTGCGCCGGGTCGGCGCGGCGCCACCGAGGGCCCAGGTCAACAGCGCGAGGAGGATCGGTGCCAGGTTCACCACCAGCAGCGCCAGGGCCACCGGTATGCGCGCCACGGCCGAGTAGACGCAGAAGCTCTGCAGGGCGATAAGCAGCCCCAATAGCAGTTGCCAGCCCCAGCTCCCTCGCGGCAGGCGCAGCGACTCGCGCCGCCACAGCACCAGGCAGGCAAGCAGCAGCAGGGTCACGCCGGAGCGGCACAGAATCGCCAGCAGCAGGCCGGTCTGGTGATCGAAGGCAATGCGCGCGGCGATGTGGTTGGCGGCGAACGAGCTGGAGGTGAACACCAGGATCAGCACGGCCAGCAGGCGGGGGAAGGGCAGGGCTGTGGGCATCGCAGAGATCGTCCTTGGGGTAAGACGCAACCGCCGCCCTGAGGCGGCGGTTGGCGGGCCGATGGGGATGCTGCTTACAGCACCACGCTCGGCAGCCACAGGGAGATGGCAGGGATATAGGTCACGGCCATCAGCACTGCAAACAGCGCCACATAGAACGGCAGCAGGGCTTTAACGGTGGCTTCGATCGTCACCTTGCCCACGGCTGAGCCGACGAACAGTACCGCGCCTACCGGCGGTGTGATCAGGCCGATGCCCAGGTTGACCAGCATGATCATGCCGAAGTGCACCGGATCGATACCCAGGCCGGTGATCACTGGCAGCAGGATCGGGGTGAGGATCAGGATCAGCGGCGCCATGTCCATCACGGTGCCCAGCATCAACAGCATCACGTTGATGCACATCAGGATCACGTAGCGGTTGTCCGACAGGGTCAGGAACACGGCGGTGATCTTGGTGGGAATCTCCATCAAGGTGAGGATGTAGCCGAAGCTGGCGGCAAAGCCGATCAGGATCATCACAATGGCGATGGTTCGCCCCGCACGGTGCATCAGCTTGGGCAGGTCGCGCCACTTGTAGTCGCGGTAGATAAACATGGTCACGAAGAACGCCCAGACCACGGCAATCGCCGCCGACTCGGTGGCGGTGAACACGCCGGAGAGAATGCCGCCGAGAATGATCACCATGGCCATCAGGCCCCACAGGGCTTCGCCGGCGATTTTCAGTGCCTGGCGCAGTGGGATCACTTCACCTTTGGGGTAGTTGCGCTTGCGGGCGAAGATCATGCACAGAACCATCATCACCGCGCTCAGCAGCAGTCCTGGACCGATACCGGCGATGAACAGCGACGCGATCGACACCGTGCCGCCGGCGGCCAGCGAGTAGAGCACCGAATTGTGGCTGGGCGGTGTCAGCAGCGCCTGCACCGAGCCGCTAACGGTCACGGCGGTGGAGTAGTCACGCGGGTAGCCGGCTTTTTCCATTTCCGGAATCAGCACCGAACCCACCGAGGCGGTGTCTGCCACCGATGAGCCGGAGATGGCGCCGAAGAAAGTCGAGGCCATGATGTTCACCAGCGACAGGCCGCCGCGCACGAACCCCACGCACACGCCAGCCAGGGCTACCAGGCGCCGGGACATGCCGCCTTCGGCCATGATCGCGCCGGCCAGCACAAAGAAGGGAATGGCCAGCAGCGAGAATTTGTTAACGCCGCCTGCCACCTGAATCATCAGGGCATCAAACGGAATATCGATCCACCAGGCACCGATCAGCGCCGACAGGCCCAGGGCATAGGCCACTGGCATGCCGATCAGGATCAGCACAATAAAACTGCCCAACAGTATCAGCGCATCCATTTACTTGGCCTCCATTGCTTCTTCAACGTCATAGCTCATGACGCGGCGCTTGCTTTGGTCGCCGAGGAGCAGTTTTTCCAGTACGAAGATCAGCGTGATCACGCCACCGATAGGGATCGGCAGGTACGAGATGCCAACCCGCA
This sequence comes from Pseudomonas sp., assembly GCA_037994305.1. Taxonomy (GTDB): domain Bacteria; phylum Pseudomonadota; class Gammaproteobacteria; order Pseudomonadales; family Pseudomonadaceae; genus Aquipseudomonas. Next base: position 7,480 of record JBBNAI010000062.1, read on the forward strand.
GTGAGGGCATTTCACCGAGGTACTGGTTCCACGTGCCGGCGCACAATTTGGCGCCCTTGACGATCATGAACACGCAGATCAGCGCCATCAGCAGTTGCACCACAATCGCGAGCAGCTTGCGCACGTTCGGCGGCATGCGCTCGGTTGCCATGCCGACGGCCATATGGGCACCGGCGCGGTAACTGGCCGCGGCGCCAAAAAAGGTGAACACCACCATCAGCAAAATGGCGGTGGGCTCGGGCCAACTGGACCCGCTGCCCAGCACGTAACGGGCAAAAATGCCCCAGGGAATAATCAGGGTCATGACCAGAATCGACACACCGGCAATGCCGATGCAGGCGCGGTAGATCTGGTCATTTATGAGCAGCAGCGTATTTCTCATGGGGCTTCACCACGGCCACAGCAACGGGGGTGACCCCCGTGCTGCGGCGTTATCAGAGTGACGGGCTTATTGGACAGCTTCGATGCGCTTGATCAGCTCAGCGTAGGGCGCACCGTACTGGGCCCGAACCGGGGCTGTGGCATCGACGAACTCTTTCTTCTCGGCATCGCTTAGGGTGATGAATTCCACGCCGTCGGCTTTGAGTTTGGCTTCGGCGCTGGCGGATTTTTCATCCCACAGTTTGCGTTCTTCAAACTGCGCCTCACGGGCGAGTTTTTGCACCAGGGCTTGTTGCTCGGGGGTGAGTTTTTCCCAGGTGGTTTTCGACATCACCACCGGCTCCGGCAGGATCAGGTGGCCGGTCAGGGTGTAGAACTTGGCGTTCTGGTAGTGGTTGTGTTCGAGCATGGTTGGCGGGTTGTTTTCCGCACCGTCGATCACGCCGGTTTGCAGGGCGCTGAAGATTTCACCCGTGGCCATGGAGATACCGTTGCCGCCCATGGAGTTCATCATGTCGACGAACAGCGGGTTGCCCTGCACGCGAATCTTCATGCCCTTGAGGTCCGCAATCTTGCGCACCGGGGTCTTGGTGTAGAGGTTGCGGGTGCCACCATCCATCCACGCCAGGGCCACCAGGTTGAAGTCGGAGTTAGTGATCTTGTCGAGAATCTCCTGGCCCACCGGACCGTCGATCACGGCGCGCATGTGGTTCTGGTCGCGGAAGATGAACGGCATGTTGAACACGTTAACGTCCGGCACCACCGGGCCGACGATGCCCAGGCTGACGCGGGTCATCTGGATGGCGCCGAGTTGTACCTGCTCGACCACTTCTTTTTCCGAGCCGAGCACGCCACCGGCGAACATCTTGAAGGTGATCTCGCCCTTGGATTGCTCTTCCAGCTTCTTGCCCATGGCTTGTTCAGCCACCACCGGCGGATAGCCGGCGGGGTGCACTTCGGCGAACTTGATGCTCAGGGCGTGGGCGGTGCCTGACAGGCAGAAGGCAAAGGGCAGGGCGGCGATGAGCAATTTGCGTTTGAAGTTCATGACGGTTCTCCGGTTTTGTTTTTGTAGGAGTGCAGTACTGCGAACAGCGTGAAGCGATGGCTGGCAATCAGCCGTTGAACAACGGCTCCTCGATACCTCGCACGCCCGGTTGCAAGGCGAACACGCCGCCAGCCAGGGGCTGGTCGGAGAGGTCGCCGGCGGGGCGAATCGAGGTGACGAACAGCGTGTCCAGGCCCGGTCCGCCGAAGGCGCACATGGCGGGTTTCTTCACCGGTACGGCCAGTGATCGGTCGAGTTTTCCGGCAGGGGTGAAGCGGTGCACCAGGCCGGCGTCGTTGCCGCAGATCCAGTAGCAGCCGTCGGCGTCTACCGCGGCGCCGTCTGGCCGGCCGAGGTGCTGGCGCATGTCGACGAACAGCCGGCGGTTGTGTGGCTCGCCGTTGTCGGTGTCGTAGTCGAAGGCCCAGATAGCCTGTACGTCGGGGTGCGAGTCGGAGAGGTACAGGGTGCGGCCGTCCGGGCTGAAGCCCAGGCCATTGGGCACGATGAAGCCGTCGAGCTGGGCGCTCAGCCGGCCGTCTGCGAAGCGGTAGAGCACGCCGGCCGGCACGCCGGCGGCCATGTCGAGGCACATGCTGCCGGCCCAGAAGCGGCCCTGGCGGTCGCAGCGGCCATCGTTGAAGCGCATCTCGGCCTGGGCATGTTCGACGCCGGCCAGGGCCGTGGTCTGCAGGCTGCCGTCCGCGTTTGGCTGCAGCTGGAAGATGCCGCTCTGCATGCCGGCGATCCAGCCCTGGCCATCGGCCCGGCGGGCGATGCAGGCGAGCATCTCATCGGCTTGCCAGCTGCGGCTGCTGCCGTCGGCGGCAGACCAGCAGTGCAGGCGGCGCGCCGGGATATCGGCCCAGTACAGGGCCTGTTCCTGGGCGTTCCACACCGGGCTTTCACCCACGGCGTTGCGTGCATCGACTATCAGTTCAGCTTGCATGGGCGCGGTCTCTTATTGTTGTTCGCGGGCCAGGTTGAACGGGCGGGGCCTATTCGAAGGGGCCAGCGGCGACAAACGCACCGCCCTGGTAGACCGCGGCCGGGTCATCGGCGGCCACGGGCGGCTGCGCTTCGACCTTGGCGCGAAACACTTCAGAGCTGTCCTGGGGGGCAAAGCCCAGGTGCGTGGCATAGCGGTTGTCCCACCACACCTGGGCGTTGTCCGACACGCCGTAGACCACGGTGTGGCCGACGTTGGCGGTGAACAGGGATTTCTCTATCAGTTGGGTCAGGTCGGCGAAGCTCAGCCAGGTGTGCATCATTCGGCGGTTGGCGGGCTCGGGGAACGAGGAGCCGATGCGGATGCTCACGGTCTCGATGCCGTAGCGATCGAAGTAGAAGTTGGCCATGTCCTCGCCGTAAGACTTGGACAGCCCGTAGTAGCCATCCGGGCGGCGCGGCGAGTGGGCGTCGAGCGACGCATCCTGCTTATAGAAGCCGATCACATGGTTGGAGCTGGCGAACACCACGCGCTTTACGCCGTGACGGCGAGCGGCTTCATAGATGTGGAAGGTGCCGCTGATGTTGGCGCCGAGGATTTCCTCGAAGGGCCGCTCCACCGAGACGCCGCCGAAATGCAGGATGGCGTCGACACCCTCGACCAGGGCGTGCACGGCGGCCTTGTCGGACAGGTCGCAGGGCACCACTTCTTCATGGGGGCCGGCGGCCGGGTCCATGGCGGCGATATCGGAAAGACGCAGCACGTCAGCGTAAGGGCGCAGGCTCTGGCGCAGAACCTTGCCGAGACCTCCGGCAGCACCGGTGAGGAGCAGGCGCGGCAGACGGGGATGGGCGGTGGGAGTCGTGGTCATGATGCAGCCCTGAATCTTGATTGTTCTTATTGGGGGTTGTCATATGTTGTCGTATGACTTGTGCCGATTTCATCAGGGCTCGTAGGACTTGTCAACGTGACTTAAGTAGAAAATTCGCTACCAGGCTGGCGCGTTAGTATGGCCGCAAGATGTCGTATGGGCGCTGCCGTGGTGGCCTTTTGAAATTCAATAAGGCCTTGAGGTGCCCGTATTCAGAGGCTTCTGCGGTTTGCGCAGGGCACGGCTGGCGGATGCCTCGGTGCCCTGGCGTGATTTGCCGGCGATGCCGGCGACCGGCGGAATGATTTGCTTGTTGGCAATCTTCATAGTTGTACGATAACGTATCTCTCGTGCCGAAGATCTCAGGCCACCTTCATAACTGCTTTTCAGGGTGTTCGAATAATGAATCCACAAGAACTCAAGTCCATCCTCTCTTCCGGGTTGCTGTCCTTTCCGGTAACCGACTTCACTGCCGCGGGTGAATTCAACCCAGCCAGCTACGCCCGCCGCCTGGAGTGGCTGGCGCCCTACGGTGCTTCGGCACTGTTTGCGGCGGGTGGCACTGGCGAATTCTTTTCCCTCGATGGCGCCGAGTATTCGCAGATCATCAAGACCGCTGTGGACACCTGCGCCGGCTCCGTGCCGATTCTCGCCGGTGTCGGTGGTCCGACCCGTCAGGCCATCCAGATGGCCCAGGAAGCCGAGCGCCTGGGTGCCAAGGGCTTGCTGCTGCTGCCGCACTACCTGACCGAAGCCAGCCAGGAAGGTGTGGCTGCGCACGTTGAGCAAGTCTGCAAGTCGGTGAAAATCGGTGTGGTGGTCTACAACCGCAACGTCTGCCGCCTGACTGCGCCGCTGCTGGAGCAATTGGCCGAGCGCTGTCCGAACCTGATCGGCTACAAGGACGGCCTGGGCGATATCGAGCTGATGGTGTCGATCCGCCGCCGCCTCGGCGAGCGCTTCAGCTACCTCGGCGGCCTGCCGACCGCGGAAGTCTACGCCGCGGCCTACAAGGCCCTGGGTGTGCCGGTGTATTCCTCGGCGGTGTTCAACTTCATCCCGAAAACCGCGATGGACTTCTACCGTGCCATCGCCCGCGATGACCACGAAACCGTCGGCAAGATCATCGATGACTTCTTCCTGCCGTATCTGGATATCCGTAACCGCAAGGCCGGCTATGCCGTGAGCATCGTCAAGGCCGGGGCGAAAATCTCTGGCTACGACGCCGGTCCGGTGCGTGCGCCGCTGACCGATCTGTTGCCCAACGAGTACGAAATGCTCGCCGAGCTGATCAAGGCCCAGGGCGCGCAATAAGCCGCCCGTGACTGACAGGAGAATCCTCGTGGCAGATAGCAAGCGTTACGACAATTACATCGGTGGCGAGTGGGTCGCCGGTGCCAGCTATTCGGCGAACATCAACCCGTCCGATCTTGCTGACGTGGTGGGTGAATATGCCCAGGCCGACGCCGCCCAGGTGGCGCAGGCCATCGAGGCCGCGCGCGCCGCGTTCCCGGCCTGGTCGACATCGGGGATCCAGGCCCGTAGCGATGCGCTGGACAAGGTCGGCAGCGAAATCCTCGCCCGCCGCGAGGAGCTCGGCAGCCTGCTGGCCCGGGAAGAGGGCAAGACCCTGCCCGAAGCCATCGGCGAAGTCAGCCGCGCCGGCAACATCTTCAAGTTCTTCGCCGGTGAGTGTCTGCGCCTGGCCGGTGAGATCCTGCCGTCGGTGCGTCCGGGCGTATCGGTGGAAGTCACCCGCGAGCCGCTGGGCGTGGTCGGCCTGATTACCCCGTGGAACTTCCCGATCGCCATCCCCGCCTGGAAGGTTGCCCCGGCTCTGGCCTACGGCAACTGCGTGGTGCTCAAACCGGCGGATCTGGTACCGGGCTGCGCCTGGGCGATTGCCGAAATCATCTCCCGCGCCGGCTTCCCGGCCGGCGTGTTCAACCTGGTGATGGGCAGTGGCCGGGTAGTGGGTGAAGCCATCGTCGGTGACAAGCGCGTCGATGGCATCAGCTTCACCGGTTCGGTCGGCGTGGGTCGCACCATTGCCGCCAACTGCGTGGCCCGTGGCGCCAAGGTCCAGCTGGAGATGGGCGGCAAAAACCCGCAGGTGATCCTCGACGACGCGGACCTGAAACTGGCGGTCGAGTTGGCGGTGCAGAGCGCCTTCTATTCCACGGGCCAGCGTTGCACGGCGTCCAGTCGGCTGATCGTCACTGCGGGCATCCACGACAAGTTTGTCGAGGCGGTGGCCGAGCGGATGAAATCGATCAAGGTCGGCCACGCCCTCAAGGCCGGTACCGACATCGGCCCGGTGGTCTCCCAGGCTCAGCTCGACCAGGACCTGCGCTACATCGGCATCGGTCAGGACGAGGGTGCGCGCCTGGTCAGCGGTGGTGGTCTGGTGACCTGCGACACCGAAGGGTACTTCCTCGCGCCGACGCTGTTTGCCGACAGCACCGCCGAGATGCGCATCAGCCGTGAGGAAATCTTCGGCCCGGTGGCCAACGTGGTGCGCGTGGCGGACTACGAGGCCGCGCTGGCCATGGCCAACGACACCGAATTCGGCCTCTCCGCCGGGATCGCCACCACCTCGCTGAAGTACGCCAACCACTTCAAGCGTCATGCCCAGGCCGGCATGGTCATGGTCAATCTGCCCACTGCCGGGGTCGATTACCACGTGCCGTTCGGTGGCCGCAAAGGCTCGTCCTACGGCTCGCGCGAGCAGGGTCGCTACGCGGCGGAGTTCTACACCACGGTGAAGACCACTTACATCGGCTAACCCCGAATCCGGCGCCTGCCAACCCGGGCGCCGGCTCCAGACTGCATTGATCCCCTCCCGTACAACAATAAAAGGGAACGGCAATGAACACAGTGTCACCTGCGCAAACCCCGCGCATCACCGAGTTGCTCGTGGTCCCGGTCGCCGGCCAGGACAGCATGCTGCTCAACCTGAGCGGTGCCCACGGCCCGTTCTTTACACGCAATATCCTGATTCTCAAGGACGATGCCGGGCGCATCGGCCTGGGTGAAGTTCCCGGTGGCGAGCGCATTCGCCAGACCCTGGAAGACGCTCGCAGCCTGGTCGTCGGCCAGCCGATCGGCCAGTACAACGCGCTGCTCAATCGCGTGCGCCAGACCTTCGCCGAGCGTGATGCCGGTGGCCGCGGCCTGCAGACCTTCGACCTGCGCATTACCATCCATGCGGTGGCTGCGCTGGAGTCGGCCCTGCTCGACTTGCTCGGGCAGTTCCTCGAGGTGCCCATGGCCGCCCTGCTCGGTGAAGGCCAGCAGCGTGACGAAGTGGAGATGCTCGGTTATCTGTTCTACATCGCCGACAAGGACGCCACCGACCTCGATTACCGCGACGAGCGCGAGGCCGGCGACGCCTGGTTCCGCGAGCGCAATCGCACCGCCATGGATGCCGAGGCCATCGTCCGCCAGGCCGGGGCGGCCCATGCGCGCTACGGCTTCCACGACTTCAAGCTGAAGGGCGGTGTGCTCAGCGGCGAACAGGAGGTCGAGGCGATCCGCGCCCTGGCCGCACGCTTCCCGCAGGCACGTATCACCCTCGACCCCAACGGTGCCTGGTCGCTCAAGCAGGCCGTTGCGCTGTGCCGCGACCTGCACGGGGTACTGGCGTATGCCGAAGACCCGTGCGGGGCCGAGAACGGTTACTCCGGGCGCGAAGTGCTGGCCGAGTTCCGCCGTGCCACCGGCTTGCCCACGGCCACCAACATGATCGCCACGGACTGGCGGCAGATGGTGCATACGGTGCAGCAGCAGTCGGTGGATATTCCCCTCGCCGATCCGCATTTCTGGACCCTCAGCGGTTCGGTACGGGTCGCTCAGTTGTGCAACGACTGGGGCCTGACCTGGGGTTCGCACTCGAACAACCACTTCGACATTTCCCTGGCGATGTTCACCCAGGTCGCCGCCGCGGCGCCGGGCCGGATCACCGCCATCGACACCCACTGGATCTGGCAGGACGGTCAGTACCTGACCCGCGCGCCGCTGCAGATCGTCGGCGGCAAGGTCAAGGTGCCCACGCGTTCAGGCCTGGGTGTGGAGCTGGACTGGGACGCCCTGGCGCGCGCCCATGAGTTGTACCAGCAGAAGGGCTTGGGTGCGCGTGACGATGCCATCGCCATGCAGTACCTGATTCCTGGCTGGACCTTCGACAACAAGCGTCCCTGCCTGGTGCGCTGAAACCGTGGCGACGCCGTGCCACTGCGGTGGCGCGGCGCCAGCCGGACAACGACCCCGATAAGAACAAACAGGGGAGTGACTGCTGTGCAAGACCTCAAGCAGACCCGTGTGCGCTACCTGATCCTGCTGATGCTGTTTCTGGTGACCACCATCAACTACGCCGACCGCGCGACCATCGCCATCGCCGGCTCCAGCATGCAGAAAGACCTCGGCTTCGACGCCGTGACCCTCGGCTACATCTTCTCCGCCTTCGGCTGGGCCTACGTGATCGGGCAGATCCCCGGCGGCTGGCTGCTCGACCGTTTCGGCTCCAAGCGTGTGTACGCGGCGGGCATCTTCATCTGGTCGCTGTTCACCCTGCTGCAGGGCTTCATCGGCGTGATGCCGCTGGCCTGGGCCGTGGTCACCCTGTTCGTCATGCGCTTCCTGGTCGGCTTCGCCGAGGCGCCGTCGTTCCCCGGTAACGCGCGCATCGTCGCGGCCTGGTTCCCCACCGCCGAACGTGGCACCGCCTCGGCCATCTTCAACTCCGCGCAGTACTTCGCCACCGCGTTGTTCGCCCCGCTGATGGGCTGGATCGTCCACGCCTTCGGCTGGGAGCACGTGTTCATCGTGATGGGTGCGCTGGGCATCGTCTTCTCCGGCATCTGGATGAAGACCATCTACAACCCCAAGGACCATCCGCGCATCAATGCCGCCGAACTGACGCACATCGAGAGCAATGGCGGCCTGGTCGACATGGACCAGAAGAAAGCCGGCGGCGGTCCCAAGTGGAGCTACGTGAAGCAGTTGCTGACCAACCGCATGCTGCTCGGCGTGTACCTGGGGCAGTACTGCATCAACGCCATCACCTACTTCTTCCTCACTTGGTTCCCGGTGTACCTGGTGCAGGAGCGCGGCATGACCATCCTCAAGGCTGGCTTCGTCGCCTCCCTGCCGGCGATCTGTGGCTTCGTCGGCGGTGTGCTCGGCGGGATCATCTCCGACTGGCTGCTGCGCCGTGGCCACTCGCTGACCTTCGCCCGCAAACTGCCGATAGTGCTTGGCCTGCTGATGTCGACCAGCATGGTGTTCTGCAACTATGTGTCGGCCGAGTGGATGGTCATCGGCTTCATGAGCCTGGCGTTCTTCGGCAAGGGCATTGGCGCGCTGGGCTGGGCGGTGGTGGCGGATACCTCGCCGAAGCAGATCGCCGGCCTGTCCGGTGGTCTGTTCAACACCTTCGGCAATATCGCCTCGATCACCACGCCGATTGTGATCGGTTACATCATCAGTGCCACGGGGTCGTTCAAGTGGGCGCTGGTCTTCGTCGGCGCCAATGCCCTGGTGGCGGTGTTCAGCTACCTGGTGATCGTCGGCAAGATTCAGCGCGTGGACCTCAAGGATGGCCCCAGCCAGGGCGGTGCCCGGCGCAGCGATGAATCCGCAACCGAGTCCACGGGCGGCCACCGCCTGGTTTCCGCCTGACGCATTAGCCAGAAGAGCCTGAACCATGCAGTTGATCCCGCACCAAGATTCGCCGCGCTACATCCGCCTGCACCCGTCTGACAATGTCGGCGTGGTGGTCAATGAGCAGGGTGTCGCCAAGGGTGGCCGTTTCGCCGATGGCCTGGAAGCCGTCGAAGGTATCCCGCAGAGCCACAAGGTGGCGCTGCAGGACATTGCCGTGGGCGGCGAGGTGGTGCGCTATGGCGAAGTCATCGGCTATGCCCTGGAGCCCATCGCGGCCGGGCGCTGGGTTACCGAGGCGCAGTTGCGCATGCCCGCCGCGCCGGCGCTGGACAATCTGCCCAAGGCCACCTTGCCGGCGGCCGTGGTGGAGCCGCTCGAGGGCTACAGTTTCGAGGGCTTCCGCAACCCGGACGGCACGGTCGGCACGCGCAATATCCTCGGCGTGACCACCACCGTGCAGTGCGTGGTGGGCGTGCTGGGGCATTGCGTCGAGCGCGTGCGCAAGGAGCTGTTGCCGCGCTACACGCATGTCGACGATGTGGTGGCGCTGTCGCACAGCTACGGCTGCGGTGTGGCGATCAACGCGCCGGATGCGGTGGTGCCGATTCGTACCCTGTACAACATCAGCCGCAACCCCAATCTCGGCGGCCAGGCACTTGTCATCAGTCTGGGGTGCGAGAAGCTACAGGCCAGCCAGTTGATGGACGGCGATGAGCTGACCCATGGCATGGACGAGGAGGATTGGCTGTTTCGCCTGCAAGATTCCAGCAGCGGTTTTGCCGGCATGGTCGAGCAGATCATGGCGATGATCGAGGAGCGCCTGAAGGTGCTCGACCAGCGCCGTCGCGAGACGGTGCCGGCGTCCGAGCTGGTGGTCGGCATGCAGTGCGGGGGTAGCGATGCGTTTTCCGGGATCACCGCCAACCCGGCGCTGGGCGTCGCCGCCGATCTGCTGGTGCGTGCCGGGGCCACGGTGATGTTTTCCGAGAACACCGAGGTGCGTGACGGCATTCACCTGCTCACCCCGCGCGCCGCCAGTGTCGAGGTGGCCGATGCGCTGATCCGCGAGATGGAGTGGTACGACCGTTACCTGGAGCGCGGCATGGCTGATCGCAGCGCCAACACCACGCCGGGCAACAAGAAGGGCGGGCTCAACAACATCGTCGAAAAGGCCATGGGTTCGATTGCCAAGTCCGGCTCCAGCGCCATCGCCGGTGTGGTTTCGCCCGGCGAGCGGATTCGCGGCAAGGGTTTGTATTACTGTGCCACGCCGGCCAGCGATTTCATCTGTGGCACCTTGCAGTTGGCGGCGGGGATGAACCTGCATATTTTCACCACCGGTCGCGGCACGCCCTACGGCCTGGCCATGGTGCCGGTGATCAAGGTGGCCACGCGCACTCAGTTGGCCGAGCGCTGGCCGGACCTGATCGATGTCGATGCCGGGCAGATCACCTCCGGGCGCATGACCCTGGAGGAAATGGGCTGGCATATCTTCCAGCTCTATCTGGACGTGGCCAGCGGCAAGCAGCAGACCTGGGCGGAAAAGCACAAGCTGCACAACGACCTGACCCTGTTCAATCCGGCACCGGTGACCTGAGTCGAGCCAGGAGGATGAGATGAGTGCTGTGCGTATCGTGCATGTCGGCCCGCTGACCGAGCGCTTCAATCAGCGCCTGTTACAGGGGCGTGATGTGGTGCAGTTGTGGCAACAGGCGGATGCCCTGGGTTATCTCGCCGAGCACGGGGCGCGCTTCGACGTGCTGGTGACGTCGGCGCGCTTCGGTTGCAGCGCCGCGCTGCTCGAATGCCTGCCGAACCTGCGGGCGATCTGCAGCTTTGGCGTCGGCCACGACGCCATCGCGGTGGAGGTCGCACGCCAGCGCGGCATCGCCATCAGCACCACGCCGGATGTGCTCAACGACTGCGTGGCCGACCTGGCCATGGGCCTGGTCATCGACACCGCCCGGCAATTGCCGGCAGCCGATCGCTTCGTGCGTGAGGGCCGCTGGCTCGCGGGGCATTACCCGCTGACGCGCAAGGTCAGCGGCAAGCGCCTTGGCATCGTCGGCCTGGGCCGCATCGGCAAGGACATTGCCCGGCGCGCGGAGGGGTTCGCCATGCCGGTGCGTTATCACAATCGGCGCGCAGACCCGAGCAGCCACTATGGCTATGAGGCGGACCTGCAGGCCCTGGCACGCTGGGCGGACTTCCTGGTGCTGGCCTGCCCGGGTGGTGCGGCAACCCATCACCTGATCGACGCCGCCGTGCTGGAAGCGCTGGGGCCGCAGGGCATCCTGATCAATATCTCCCGCGGCAGCGTGGTCGACCAGTCGGCGCTGGTGGCGGCCTTGCTGGCCGGTACGCTGGGAGGTGCCGGGCTGGATGTGTTCGAGGCCGAGCCCAGGGTGCCGGAGGCCTTGTTCAGTTTGCCCAACGTGGTGCTGTTGCCACATGTCGGTAGTGGCACCGAGGAAACCCGCTTGCAGATGGAGGAACTGGTGTTGGCCAACCTGCAGGCCTTTATCGATAACGGTGAGCTGCTGACCCCGCTCTGACGATCACCGCCCGCATATGAGGGCGCGCCGCTCGGGCGCACCGTCATATCCGCTTCGCTGCCACAAGCGGCGATCCGGCCCCCCCACTGGTTGTACTGAATGAATTGCAATAAAGGCGCACCACAAGTGCGCCTTCTTTTTGCCCGCAGAGCGGGCCGGCGGCCGAGTCAGGGTTCCTGGCGCGTGGCCTCGGCTGCCGCGCGGGCCTGCACGGGTGATTCGTCGGCGCCATTGATCAGGCAGTTACGCCCCTGATGCTTGCCGCTGTAGAGGCGCCGATCGGCGCAGCGATAGAGCTCGTCGGTGCTGTGGCCGTCGGTGGGCCATTCGGCCAGGCCGAAGGTGGCGGACAGCGCAATGGGCTGCCCGCCATAGATCAGCGGGTTGTCGACGATATGCTGGCGCAATTGTTCCACCAGGCGCGTGGCGCTGGCGTTATCGGTGTTGCGCAGGAGCAGGCCGAACTCCTCGCCGCCCAGCCGGCCCAGGCTGTCGGTCACGCGCAGGCGGTCGAGCAGTTGCTCGCAGATATGACAGAGCGCGTGATCGCCGGCGTCGTGCCCCCAGCGGTCGTTGACGCTCTTGAAGTGGTCGATATCCATCAACACCAGAACCAGCGGGTTGTGGCTGCGCTCGGCTTCCTGGATAGCGCGCAGCAGGGAGCGCTTGAAGCTGCCGCGGCTGGTCACCCCGGTCAGGGGGTCGGTCTGGGCCTGGTATTCGAGCTGCTGGTAGGCCTGCGCGCGGCGCGATTCGTAGAGGTGCACGAAGACGATGATCAGCACGCCGCAGAGGATCGCATTGCCGATGTCGATCAGCCCGGCGGCATCCAGCGGCAGGTCGTAGCGGACGAAGTACAGCAGCATGGCGACGCAGATAAACGGCAGCGTCAGCAGGGCGCCGCGCCGTTTGCCCAGCAGCAGGTAGGACAGCAGTGGCATCAGGTAGGTCCAGGTGAAGGCGGTGGCCGACGCCTTGGGCATGAGGATGATGTAGATCAGGAAGCAGAAAGTCGGCACCAGGTACAGGTAGATCCACAGCTCCAGCCGCCGGGCGTGCAGGATGCCGCGCGAGCCCCACAGCAAGAGGCTGCAGGCCAGCAGCTCGAAGCTGGCGAAGAGGTAATTGTCGGCAAGAAACTGCAGGATCGAGAAGCAACCGAGGGTCAGGCCGGTGGCGCCCAGAATCAGGCTCATCAGCGAGCGCCGGCCACTTTCTTCCAGGCCGGTGAGGCTGATTTCGTGATTCCCTCGGGGAGAGGGCTGGCGGTTCGGCTTCATACGGTTCTGCTCTGGCGCGTGATGCCGTCAGGGTGCGGGTGGATGGCGACTGCTTGACGATAGCATCCGCCGCGCGGGTCCGGTGCCTTGGGCCAGCGGCAAAAAAAGACCCGTCACAGGGACGGGTCGTAAGGGCTGCTGGAGCAACCGAGGAATAGTGTCGCGGTAGCGTTACAGGATGGAGAGCGGGTAGTTGAAGATGATGCGGTTCTCGTCGAAGCTCTTGCCGTCTACCCAGTCCTTGCGCAGCGTCGAGTTGCGCCATTTGACGCTGAGGCTCTTGAAGGTGCCGCTCTGGATCACGTAGGCCAGCTCGGACTCGCGGCCCCACTCCTTGCCATCGTCGACTGCGCCCGCATGCACGTTGTCGCCGCTGATGTAGCGGTTCATCAGGGTCAGGCCGGGTGCGCCAACGCCGGCGAAGTTGAAGTCGTGGCGCACTTGCCAGGAGCGTTCTTCGGGGTTGTCGTAGCTGTTGTTGAAGCTGTCGTTGGCCAGGGTGCCGCCACTGGTACCGTTGACGCGCATCCAGGCGCTGTCGCCGCTGAGCTTCTGCAGGCCGACGTAGAAGGTGTTGTTGCCGTATTTGGCCGAGAGCAGCCCGTAGGCGGTCTTGTTGTCCAGATCGCCGGCCAGCTGGTTGCCGTCTTCCTTGCCGATGAAGTAACCGAGGTTGGCGCCCAGGGTCCAGTCGCCCACGGGCTGACTGTGCACCAGGTTGTAGAACTGCTGCTGGTAGATGTCTTCCAACTCGGCGTACCAGACGCCAACCAGGGTGCGCTTCTCGTTGAAGCTGTACTCGCCACCGGCGAAGTTGAAGCGATCAGACTCGGCGCCGCCGAAGTTCATGTCCTCCATGCTGCCGTCGTTGCGCGGGCTGTTCTGGCGAAACTGGCCGCCGTAGAGGCTCAGGTTGGTGATTTCCTGGGAGGTGAGCTGGGCACCCTCGAAGGTCTGCGGCAGCGAGCGGCCGTCGTCTGAGCGCAGGATCGGCAGCACGGGCATCCACTCACCGACCTTCAATTCGGTGTTCGACAGTTTCATCTTGCCGGCTACGGCCAGGCGGCCCCAATCATCGGCCGGGCGGCCATCGTCATGGGTCGGAATTAGTTGGGTGCCGGCGGTGCCGCGCCCCCCGTCGAGCTTGATCGACATCAGGCCCAGGGCGTCCACGCCGAAGCCCAGCGGGCCCTGGGTGTAACCGGATTTGGCATCGAAGATAAAGTTCTGCGTCCACTCCTCGGCATAGTTCTGCGCCGAGGTGCCGACGAAGTTACGGTTCATGTAGTAGTTGCGCAGGTTCAGGGAAACCTTGGCGTCGTCGACGAAGCCGGCGGCCTGTACGGCAATGGACAGCGGGGCAAGCGTGGCGCCGATCAGGGCGCTGCAGAGGGCGGTGCGAGCTTTCATTGTTGTTGTGCTCCTTTTTCTGGCGATAGCCATCCCCCTGCAGGCCGTTGCGGGCTCGCATTGTGCGGAGGGACGAGTGGTGCCCTGGACTCAGGGCGTGAGCCGGCCACAAGGCATTGGCCGGCGCATTGGCCGACTAGCCGTCGGCGAATCCGATGGGTGTTCGATGGCGCAGAGGGAGGCACAGCCAGATGCAGGCGGCGTGCGAGGGCGGCGCGAGTGGAGAGATAACCATCTGCCAGGCGGTGGTGCGGATACTGATCATGGCTGAGCCCTGATGTTGTCTCTTATTTTTGTATTGTCATACGTCGTCGTACAACATGTGGCGGATTATCAGCACCGCTCAGAGACATTGTCAACGCTGTTTTCGCCTGAATAGCAGCTGTGACGCAGTGTTCGTGAATTAAGTGCTGAACGCAGAGCCTTCGCCAGGTTTTCTATTAGTCCTTAGTTGTACGATAACGAGGGATGCGGGCCTGCTTGAGAATTGAGCTGCAGGCCTGTAGGTGTGCGGGCCTTTCAACCGCACGCGGCAAGAACGCCGTGTGCGGCCAGGCAGGTCTGGCGATCCTGCCGCGAGCAGGCTGTTGAACAACAACCTGCTAGCGCCGCAGATCGCCCGGTTCGGCGACCAGCAGCGCCTGGGCCAGCTGTTCATCGCTGGCCTGCTGCTGCGGATGCGCGGCGCGCCACTGTTCGATGGCTGCCTGCAGGTGCACCCCACGGATGGCGCCGTTGCTGGCGACAAAGGCGCCGGCGTCTTCCTGGGCCGCGACTAGCAGCTTGTGGTCTTTGAATGTGGAGTAGGTCGAGGCGGTCGTCGCCCCCGAGGAGAGGATTTGACGCACGGTGTCGTCGGCCCAGGTCGGGCTGCTGAGTGACAACAGGGCAAGGCTGCCCCAGAGCAGGGATGAGCGCATAACGGCAGGCTCCTTGGTCAGATGGCCTGCCTGTTATGAGGGGCGCTGGTACGGTGAGGTTCCACCTGAATCACCAGCGCTCGCTGTGCTGCCGGCTGGCGCCGGCAGTGTGCTTAGGCGGCTTCGACCTTGAGCAGTACGCCTTCCTGGCCGGTCACGCGCACGTCACTGCCGGCAGGCAGGTCCGCGCCGATCACCAGCCACAGGCTGTCTCCGGCCTTGATCTTGCCGCGCCCGCCGACGATCGCCTCGTGCAGGACGAAGGTGCGGCCGATGAGCTCGCTGCCACGCTGGTTCAGCCCCGGTTGTGCCGAGACTTTGTTGCCCGCGCGCTGGCGCTGCCACCAGAACACGGCGGTGAGCACCGAGAGCAGGCCGAACAGGACGAACTGCCAGGCCCAGGGCAGCGCCGGGAACAGGTAGGTGAGCACGCCGACGCTAGCGGCGGCGATGCCGATCCACAGCAGGTAGCCGCCGGCACCGAACACTTCGAGGATCAGCAGCAGGGTGCCCAGCGCCAGCCAATCCCAGTAGGACAGGTGCTGCAGGTAGGCGATCATGCTTTCTTGTCACCGAAGGTGGCTTTGACGATTTCACCGATACCGCCCACCGCGCCGATCACCTGGCTGGCTTCCAGCGGCATCAGGATCACCTTGCTGTTGTTGGCGCTGGCCAGGTTGCCCAGGGCCTCGATGTACTTCTGCGCGACGAAGTAGTTGACCGCCTGCACGTTACCCGCCGCGATCGCCTCGGACACCATGCGCGTGGCCTCGGCCTCGGCCTGTGCGGCGCGTTCGCGCGCTTCGGCTTCGAGGAAGGCGGCAGCGCGCTGGCCCTCGGCCTTGAGGATGTCGCCCTGCTTCTGCCCTTCGGCGGTGAGGATCGCCGCGGCGCGTTGGCCCTCGGCCTCGAGAATCTGCGCGCGCTTGATCCGCTCGGCTTTCATCTGTCCGGACATGGCGGCCATCAGGTCGGCTGGCGGGCTGATGTCCTTGATCTCGATGCGGGTGATCTTGATGCCCCAGGGCGCGGTGGCTTCATCCACGGTTTTCAGCAGGCGCTCGTTGATCGCGTCGCGCTGGCCGAGCATGGCGTCCAGTTCCATGGAACCGAGCACGGTACGGATGTTGGTCATCACCAGGTTGCGGATGGCGTGCTCGAGGTTGTTCACCTCGTAGGCGGCCTGGGCGGAGTTGATGATCTGGAAGAAGCAGATCGCGTCGATCTGCACCGTGGCGTTGTCGGCGGTGATCACTTCCTGTGGCGGGATATCCAGCACGCTTTCCATGACGTTGAGCTTGCGGCCGATCTGGTCCATCACCGGCACGATGATGTTGAGGCCCGGCTTGAGCGTGTTGGTGTAGCGGCCGAAGCGTTCCACCGTCCACTCGTAGCCCTGCGGCACCACCTTGAAGCCCATGAACACCACGGCCACGGCCAGGCCGACAAACAGGAACAGTACGCCACCGATTTCCATTTCAAGTCTCTCCACATTGCTTGTGATTGAGCCGGCATCTAAGCACAGCCGGCAGGGCCCTGCATGTGCCAAGCGTTGCCAGGCATTGCCACGCGCGGCAGGTTTTTCGGGCTGTGCGTGCAGCCCGAACGCGCGCTACTTCTGCTCGCTCTGCGGGGTGACCCGCAGGACTTCCTCGATGGTGCTCAGGCCGGCAGCGACCTTCTGCGCGCCGGACAGGCGCAGGCTGCGCATGCCGTCCTTGAAGGCATGGCGGCGCAGGGCGATCAGGTCGGTGTCGGCAGTGATCAGCGGCTTGATCGCATCGTTGAGCAGCATGATCTCGTAGACACCGGCGCGGCCCCGGTAGCCGGTGTCGCGGCATTCCAGGCAGCCGACGGCGCGGTGCGCACCGGTCGGCAGTGGCGCGCTCCACGGCTTGGTCAGGCTCTGCCAGTCTTCCTCGCTGATCTGTACCGGTTCCTTGCAGTGCGGGCACAGGGTGCGCACCAGGCGCTGGGCCATGACGCCGAGGATGGTGGCCTTGAGCAGGTAGTGCGGCACGCCCAGTTCGAGCAGGCGCGAGATGGCGCTGGGTGCATCGTTGGTGTGCAGGGTGGAGAGCACCAGGTGGCCGGTGAGCGCCGCCTGGATCGCCATTTCGGCGGTTTCCAGGTCGCGGATCTCGCCGACCATGATGATGTCCGGGTCCTGGCGCATCAGTGCACGTACGCCGTTGGCGAAGGTCAGGTCGATGTTGTGCTGCACCTGCATCTGGTTGAAGGCGCCCTCGATCATCTCGATCGGGTCTTCGATGGTGCAGACGTTCACTTCCTGGGTCGCCAGTTGCTTGAGCGTGGTGTACAGGGTGGTGGTCTTGCCCGAGCCGGTGGGGCCGGTGACCAGGATGATGCCGTTGGGCTGGCTGGTCATGCCTTCCCAGCGACGCAGGTCGTCGGGAGAGAAGCCCAGTTGGTCGGGGCTTTTCAGCAGCACTTCCGGGTCGAAGATACGCATCACCATCTTCTCGCCGAAGGCGGTGGGCAGGGTCGACAGGCGCAGTTCGACTTCGCCGCCATCCGGGGTCTTGGTCTTGATCCGGCCGTCCTGCGGCTTGCGCTTCTCGGCCACGTTCATCCGCCCGAGGCTCTTCAGGCGGCTGACCACCGCCATGGTCACCTGCGGCGGGAACTGGTAGACGTTGTGCAGCACACCGTCGATGCGAAAGCGCACGGTGCCGGCTTCGCGGCGTGGCTCGATATGGATGTCACTGGCGCGCTGCTGGTAGGCGTACTGGAACAGCCAGTCGACGATGTTGACGATGTGCGCGTCGTTGGCGTCCGGCTCCTGATCGCTGGCGCCGAGGCTGAGCAACTGCTCGAAGTTGCCGATGCCGCTGACCTTCTGGTCGCTGGCGGAGGCGCCGCTGACCGAGCGGGCCAGGCGGTAGAACTCGGTGGTGAAGCGCTGCAGGTCGACCGGGTTGACCACCACGCGCTTGATTGGGCGCTTGAGTACGTGCATCAGGTTGGCTTCCCAGCCGTGCACGAAGGGTTGCGCGCTGGCGATGGTCACCGCTTCGCTGTCCACCGCCACGGCGAGGATCTTGTGACGCTGGGCGAAGGCATAGGACATCAGCGGAGTGACGGCGGCGACATCGATCTTCAGTGGGTCGATGCGCAGGTAGGGCTGGCCGGCATAGTTGGCCAGCCACACGGTGAGGCCTTCCAGGTCATGTTTCTTGCCCGGCCGCATCAGGTCGTCGATCTGCTGTGCGGCGAGGAACTCCAGCGGGTGCAGCTGCGCGTTGCCCGAGCTGCGGCGCAGCATCAGGCACTGCTCGGCGTTTTCCTGGGAAAGCCGGCCCTGGGCCACCAGTTCACGGAGGATGTCGTTGAGATCCAGCCAGCGATCCTGGGCGGGCGAAGCTAGAGCGGACATGGGACTCCCTATGAATAACGATTTTTTGATCGTCGGCCATGCTGCGTTGAAACTGGGCTCGGGCTGCTCATTTACAACTCGTAAACTCCGCACCCTCGCCCAGTTACGCCTTGCTTGGCTCTAGCTCAAAAGATCGTAAACAAGTTTCAAGGTGTGCAGTTTATTTCAACAGCTGTTTCCAGGGCTTGAGCGTGGCCACAGTATGGGCCTGAGCTACGCGGGCGGCCAACACCTCGGGGTCCAGCGGCTGCTGGGCCAGTTCGTGCAGTTTGCTCATCTCGCCGTACAGGCGATCGAGTTCCGGCACTTCGAGAATCTGCCGGGCCAGATGCAGCCAGACCTGGATGCGCTCGATACGCGGCAACTGCTCGGCAAGATCTTCCGGCTGCTGCTGGTAGCGCTTGAGTTGCAGCGCTGCGCCTTCTTCGGCGAACAGGTGTGGCAGCCAGTTGCCCAGCACGGCAGCGCCCTGGCGGGTGCCGCGGGCGTTGCGCTCGACGGTCCAGGCACGGGCCAGCAGCCAGCGCGACAGGGTCAGCGAGAACAGGCCCCAGCGGTTGCCCTGCAGCTCGGCGGCGAATAGTGCCGGCGCGTTGTGGCGCAGGTTGTCGTCGTGCTGGCCGGCGAGCAGGCGCGGGCGCCAGTCGGCCAGCAGGGCGTCCAGTGCTTCGCGCAGTTCATGACTGGAGGCGCGTGGTGCGGCCTGGCCGAGGCTGCCGATCAGGGCGCGCAGCTCCACCAGTTTTTCCAGCCACTGGCTGAGCAGCTTCCAATGGCCATTGAAGCGGTATTGCTCGGCCAGGCGCTGGCTGCTGCCGAGCAGGTGCCAGGCGAGGGCAGTGAAGCCATCGTCGAGGCTCTGCTCGGGATTCAGTTCCGGCGCCGGCAGGCTCAGGCTGTAGCTGCCGGAGTCGAACAGGCGGTAGCCGCGCTCGGCCTTGCTGATGTCGCACGGCATCAGCGGCAGGTCGGCCGCCAGCTCGGCGGCCAGCTCCAGCAGGGCGGCAGGATCGCCTTCGCGCAGCTCCAGCTCCAGCTCGCAGATTTCTTCTTCGCCTTCGCCGGCGACTACCTTGCCCAGGTCGAGGGCCGCTTCGATGACCACCTTGGCCTTGCCACGGCCCCATGCGATCTCGGCCTTCTGGCGGACGAAGTCGGTGGTGAACAGCGGCTTGAGCTGTTTCTTGTCCAGCTCGGCCAGGCTGGCGGGCCAGCAATCGTCGGTGAGTTTCTTGGTGTCCAGCTTGGCTTTCGGCAGGTACCAGTCCCACTCGTTGCGCTCGGACAGCCCAGCCACGCTCTGGCCGCGGGTCTTCAGGGTCTGGATGAACTGCTCACCATCGCGGCGCAGGCGCAGCGCGACTTTGGCCTGAGCCAGATCGCGCTCCGGGGTGTCGAAATACTGGTTGAACAGCTCGCGCTGCTCCCAGCCGGACTTGTTGCGCTTCTTCAGCAGCGGGTGGTCGCGCAGGGCGGCGAGGGTTTCGCGGCTGACGCGCAGCTTGATTTCGGTTTCTTTGTTCATGGGGAGGGGCATTCGGACGCAGCGCGGAGTTGGCTGCCAGTGCCCGTCAGTTTACAGGACATGACGCCGGCGCGCCGCGCTGGCGGTTTCACCAGACTGCCGCTAGCCCTATGATGGGCCTCTCAAGGAGAAAACCGATGCCATTGCCCAGTCTCAAGGAACAGTTTTCCGCGCTGATCGCCACGCCGTCGGTGAGCTGCACCCAGCCCAACTGGGATCAGTCCAATCGCGCGGTGATCGATCTGTTGGCCAGCTGGCTCGGCGACCTGGGCTTCGCCTGCGAGATCCAGGACGTGGCACCGGGCAAGGCCAACCTGCTGGCCACCTACGGCAGCGGCCCTGGCGGTCTGGTGCTGGCCGGGCACAGTGACACGGTGCCGTTCGATGCGGCGCTGTGGCAGAGCGATCCGCTCAAGCTGACCGAGCAGGGCGACCGCTGGATCGGCCTTGGCGTGTGCGACATGAAGGGCTTCTTCCCGCTGGTGATCGAGGCGGTGCGTAGCCTGCTCGACCAGCCGTTCAAGCAGCCGCTGCTGATCCTCGCCACCTGCGACGAGGAAAGCTCGATGTCCGGCGCCCGCGCCCTGGCCGATGCCGGCAAGCCGCTGGGGCGCGCGGCGGTGATTGGCGAGCCGACCGGGCTCAAGCCGATCCGCCTGCACAAGGGGGTGATGATGGAACGCATCGACATCCTCGGCCAGAGCGGCCATTCCTCTGACCCTAGCCTCGGTCACAGTGCCCTGGAAGCCATGCACGATGCTATGGGTGAGCTGCGTAGTCTGCGTGCGCAGTGGCAGCGAGAGTTCAGCAACCCTCAGTTCGGCGTGCCGCAACCGACCCTCAACCTCGGCTGCATCCACGGCGGCGACAACCCCAACCGTATCTGCGGCCAGTGTTCGCTGGAGTTCGACCTACGCCCGCTGCCAGGCATGGACCCGGAACAGCTGCGCGCGGCCATCCGCAGTAAGTTGCAGCCGTTGGCCGAGCGGCACCAGGTGAAGATCGATTTCGCTCCGCTGTTCGCCAACGTGCCGCCCTTCGAGCAGAGCGCCGATTGCGAGCTGGTGCGCCTGGCGGAGAAGCTCACCGGGCATGCGGCGCAGTCGGTGGCATTTGGCACCGAAGCGCCGTATCTTCAGCAGCTCGGTTGCGAGACCATCGTCCT
>JBBNAI010000063.1:0-3563 GCA_037994305.1 Pseudomonas sp.
CCGCGCCCACACCGCCTGCGCGCTGCGCTGGGGCTGGATGCGAAGAACCCGGGCATCGTCCTGCCGCAGGTCGACCTCGATAATGCGGTGAGCGAAGCCATCACCGGCGCGCTGTCGTTCAACGGCCAGCGCTGCACGGCGCTGAAGATCCTCTTCGTTCATGAAGAGGTGCTCGAGGCTTTTCTCGAGAAATTCACCGCTAAACTCGCCGCGCTCAAACCCGGCATGCCGTGGGAGGACGGCGTGGCGCTGACGCCGCTGCCCGAGCCGGGCAAGGTCGAGTACCTCAACAGCCTGCTCGACGACGCCGTGGCCAAGGGCGCGCGGGTGGTCAACCCAGGCGGCGGCGCGCACCGGCAGAGTTTCTTCTACCCGGCGCTGCTGAGCCCGGTGACGCCGGCCATGCGCCTGTACCACGAGGAGCAGTTCGGTCCGTTGGTGCCCGTGGTGCCGTACCGCGAGGTGAAGGAGGTGATCGACTATGTGCTGCACTCCGACTACGGCCAGCAGCTGAGCATCTTCGGCAACGACTCGGCGCAGGTCGGGCGCCTGGTGGATGCTTTCGTCAACCAGGTCGGCCGCATCAACATCAACGCGCAGTGCCAGCGCGGCCCGGACAGTTTTCCCTTCAACGGCCGAAAGAATTCAGCCGAGGGCACGCTGTCGGTACAGGACGCCCTGCGCGTGTTCTCCATCCGCACCCTGGTGGCGACGCGGTTCAACCCGGAGAACAAGGAACTGATCAGCGAGATCATCCGCAACCGCGAGTCGGGGTTTATCACCACCGATTACATCTTCTGATCGGACCGCTTGTGGCGATTAGTGAAAGTCGCGGCTGCGCACGTTGAGCCCGGTCAGCAGCGGAGTCAGGTCGCTCAGGCGTCCGGCGATCACATGACGTACGCCCTCGTGGGATTCCAGGCGCCCATCGATCTGCAACAGCTGTGATTGCAGCAGCACACGGCGCTGGCGCTCGGCCAGGTCGTGCCAGACCACCACATTGATCATGCCGAACTCGTCTTCCAGGGTGACGAAGGTCACGCCGCTGGCGGTCTGCGGGCGCTGGCGGCCGATCACCAGGCCGGCGACCCGTACCGGTCGCTCGTGCTCGATACCCGGCAGCTCGCGCGAGCTGCGGCAGCGCTTGGCGCGTAGCTGGCTGCGTAGCAGTTGCAGCGGGTGCGGGCCGAGCGTGGTGCCGAGCGTGGCGTAGTCGGTGAGCATGTCTTCGCCCGCGCTGGGCAAGGGTAGGGCCACCGGCGCCTCGTGGCTGGCGGGTTGCTCGGCGAACAGCGGCAGCGGCGTTTCCACCCCGGCTACCGCCCAGCGTGCGCGGTGGCGATGGCCAACCAGCCCGCGCAGGGCGCCGGCATCGGCTAGCAGTTCGCGGGCACGGGCATCCAGGTTGGCGCGGCGGCTGAGGTCGTCGATATCGGCATACGCTCCGCGCTGGCGGGCAGCGGCAATCTGGTGTCCCACCTCCTCACGCAGGCCGCGAACCATGCGCAGGCCGAGACGGATCGCCGGCTGCGCGCCATCGCTGGGTTCCAGGCTGCAGTCCCAGTCGCTGTGGCGCACATCGACCGGACGGATCTGGATGCGATGGCGGCGGGCATCCTGCAGCACCTGGTCGGGGCTGTAGAAACCCATTGGCCAGCTGTTGATCAGCGCGCAGGCGAAGGCCGCCGGCTCGTGGCACTTCAGCCAGCAGCTGGCGTAGGTGAGCAGGGCGAAGCTGGCGGCGTGGGATTCGGGAAAGCCGTAACTGCCGAAACCTTTGATCTGTTCGAAGATGCGTGTGACGAATTCCGCCGTGTAGCCGCGTGCGGTCATTTTCGTCATCAGCTTGTCGCGGTGGTGTTCCAGGCCGCCGTGACGCTTCCAGGCGGCCATCGAGCGGCGCAGTTCGTCGGCCTCGCCTGGCGTGTACTTGGCGGCGACGATGGCCAACTGCATGACCTGTTCCTGAAACAGCGGCACGCCGAGGGTGCGCTCGAATACCGGCTTCAGCTCTTCCGACGGGTAGGTGACTTCCTCCTCTTTGTTGCGGCGGCGCAGGTAGGGATGAACCATGTCGCCCTGGATCGGCCCCGGCCGGACAATCGCCACTTCGATCACCAGGTCGTAGAAATTCTGCGGCCTGAGCCTCGGCAACATGGCCATCTGTGCGCGGGATTCGATCTGGAACACGCCCACGGTGTCGGCGCTGCTGATCATTTCGTAGGTTGGCTTGTCATCGGCAGGAAGGCTGGCAATGCTCCAGCGCGTGCCGCGGTAGCGTTCGATCAGGTTGAAACAGCGCCGCAGCGCGCTGAGCATGCCGAGGGCCAGCACGTCGACCTTGAGCAGCCCGACCAGGTCGAGGTCGTCCTTGTCCCACTGGATGATGCTGCGTTCGGCCATGGCGGCGTTTTCCACCGGCACCAGTTGGTGCAACGGCTGCTCGGAGATGACGAAGCCGCCTGGGTGCTGAGACAGGTGCCGAGGGAAGCCGATCAACTGGTCGGTGAGCGCCAGTACCCGGCGCAGGATCGGGCTGTCGGGGTCGAAGCCGGCTTCCTGCAGGCGTTCGGCCGGCGGCAGCTTGTCGGTCCAGCGCCCGCAGCAGGCAGCCAGGGCGTTGACCTGATCTGGCGGCAGCCCGAGGGCCTTGGCGATATCGCGCACCGCACCGGCCCCGTGATAGGTGCTGGCCACGGCGGTGAGCGCGGCGCGGTCGCGGCCGTAGCGGCGGAACACATACTGGATGACCTCCTCGCGGCGCTCGTGCTCGAAGTCCACGTCGATGTCCGGTGGTTCGTTGCGTTCCTTGGAGAGAAATCGTTCGAACAGCAGGTTGGAGTTCGCCGGGTCCAGCTCGGTGATACCGAGCACGAAGCACAGCGTCGAGTTGGCGGCCGAGCCGCGGCCCTGGCAGAGGATGTGCTGCTGGCGGGCGAACTGGACGATGTCGTGCACGGTGAGGAAGTAGCTTTCGTACTCGAGTTCTTCGATCACGCGCAGTTCGTGCTCCAGGCTTTTGCGGGCCTTCTCGGGGATGCCCTGCGGCCAGCGCCAGGGGATATTTTCCTCGGCCAGATGGCGCAGCCAGGTGGTCGGCGTATGGTCCTCGGGCACCAGTTCCCGTGGGTACTGATAGCGCAGCTGGCCGAGATCGAAATGGCAGCGCGCGGCGATCTGCAGTGTTTCGGTGAGCAAGTCGGCCGGGTAGAGCTCGGCCAGTTCCTCATGTCGGCGCAGGTGGCGCTCGCCATTGGCATACAGGTGCAGTCCCGCCTCGGCCACCGGCAAGTGGTGGCGGATAGCGGTCATGCAATCCTGCAGGGCGCGGCGCCCACGGGCGTGCATGTGCACGTCGCCACAGGCCACCGTGCGCAGGCCCAGTTCGTCAGCCAGGGCGAGCCGGCGCTGCAGCTGCTTTGCATCGTCCGGGCCGCGGTGCAGCGCCACGCCCAGCCACAGGTCCGCACCGAAGCGTTGGCGCAGCCAATCGCCGTGCTGCGGGTTCTCGTCGCCCGGCAGCCAGATCGCCAGCAAGCCGCTTAGTGGCGCATCGAAGTCTT
>JBBNAI010000064.1:0-3664 GCA_037994305.1 Pseudomonas sp.
CGGTAGCGCGCTTGCTTTGGGAGCAAGATGTCGGGAGTTCGAATCCCCCTACCCCGACCATTTTTGGGTCGTTAGCTCAGTTGGTAGAGCAGTTGGCTTTTAACCAATTGGTCGTAGGTTCGAATCCCACACGACCCACCATTTCAAGCCTGCTTGAAAGTAAGAAACCCGCCAAGTGCGGGTTTTTTATTGCCTGTGATTTGGTGCGGTGAAGCGCACGACCTATTGCCATGCGCTTCACAACCGCCTCAATGCAACTTGAGGCGTGGTTCGGTGCTGCGGCCGATGCGATCGCTGAGCATCAGTAGGGCGGTGCGGAAAATGCCGTACAGGGCCATCTGGTGCATGCGGTAGAGCGAGATGTAGAACATTCGCGCCAGCCAGCCTTCCAGTTTTACGCTGCCCATCAGGTTGCCCATCAGGTTGCCGACCGCAGAGAAGCGCGACAGCGAGATCAGCGAGCCGTAGTCGCGGTAACTGAAGGTCGGCAGCGCTTCACCCTTGAGGCGCAACTTGAGTGCCTTGGCCAGCAGCGAGGCTTGCTGGTGGGCGGCTTGGGCGCGGGGCGGTACGGTGCGCTCGCTGCCGTCGCCGATGGGGCAGGCGGCGCAGTCGCCGAAGGCAAAGATATTGTCGTCCAGAGTGGTCTGCAGGGTCGGGCGTACCATAAGTTGGTTGATCCGGTTGCTTTCCAGTCCGTCAAGATCCTTGAGGAAGGCCGGTGCGCGGATGCCGGCGGCCCAGACTTTCAGGCTGGCCGGGATCTCCATGCCCTGGGCGGTGAGCAGGGCGGTGCTGTTCACCTGGCTGACGGCGGTACCGGTCAGTACCGTGACGCCAAGCTTTTCCAGGGTCTTGTGTACCGGGCCGCTGATGCGCTCGGGCAGCGCGGGCAGTACCCGTGGGCCGGCTTCGACCAGGGTGATGCGCATGTTCTGCGGCTGAATGCCGTCCAGGCCATAGGCAGCCAGTTCGTGGGCAGCATGGTGCAGTTCGGCCGCCAGTTCGACTCCAGTAGCGCCGGCGCCGACGATGGCCACGCTGATGTGACTGTCGTCCAGGCGACCGGCATGGGCGCGTAGGTAGTGGCTGAGCAGCTGGCGGTGGAAGCGTTCGGCCTGTTCGCGGGTGTCGAGGAAGATGCAATTCTCGCCGGCGCCAGGGGTGCCGAAGTCGTTGGTGGTGCTGCCGACGGCGATTACCAGGCTGTCGTAGGTCAGCTCGCGCTCGGGCAGTAGCTCGCCACCGTCCTCATCCAGGGTGGCGGCCAGGCGGATGCGGCGCTTGGCGCGATCCAGTGCACTCATGCGTCCGAGCTGAAACTCGAAATGATTCCACTTGGCCTGGGCCACGTAGTTCAGCTCGTCCTCGGATGAGTTTAACGAGCCGGAGGCCACTTCGTGCAGCAGCGGTTTCCAGATGTGGGTGAGGTTGGCGTCGACCAGTACAACCTTGGCCTGGCCGCGTTTGCCCAGGGTGCTACCCAGGCGGGTAGCAAGCTCCAGGCCGCCGGCGCCGCCGCCGACGATCACGATGCGATGTGTCATGGGGATATCTCATAAGGCTTACGGAATCCGTAGTGGCCGGGCGAGCGCGAAGCAGCTCAGAGCACCAGGCGAGAAAGGAGGCGGCTGAGAACGCCGAGGGCGACGACGATCAGCAGGGTGATGCCCAGCAGGCGCCAGGTGCGGAACGGCTGGCGTTCGACCTGGTGTTGCGGAGCGCTCAGGTATTGGTCAACGCGTTGCTGATCTTCTGGGCTCAAGCGGCTGGACATGGCAGGCCTCGCGGGTTGATGAAGTCATTCTAGCTGGCTCGCGGACAGCGGCTCAATGCAAAGCGCATCGCCCAGGCGAATGATCCCGCCCTGCAGCACGCGAGCGGTGATGCCGCCATGGCCGCGAGTGGCTTGGAAGGTGCCGGGGCCGAGGCGTTCCTCCAGGCGCGCGCAGGGCTGGCACCAGCCGGTGGTCTCGAAAATGGCCTGGCCGATACGAAAGCGCCGGTTCTTGAGGCTGAACAGGTTGATCCCGCTGATTGCCAGGTTGCGTCGTAGGTCGGCGGGTACGATGGGTTGCTGCGCCGGGCGCTCGAGCAGGGCGCTGATCACGGCCAGGTGTTCCCACTGGATCAGTGTCACCTGGCGCGCGTTGCGAGGCCCCGGGCGTGCGTGGTCACCAGTCAGCCCGGCTTCACGACGCGCTTCCACGGCTTGCAGTTCGAGCATGTCGCCGCGCGATTGCGGGCGTACGCCGATCCAGCGCACCTGGCCTTGTTGCGGCACCGCTGCGATCAACTCCTGTAGCGGGCTCACAGGCTGATCCCGACATCGAACAGGGTGGTGCGGCCCAGGTTGTTGCGCAGGAAGTCCGGCGCATCGGCATGGGCGAATAGCACGCGGCTGTAGGTTGGGCCGACCAGTGACAGCGAGCGCCAACCCTGGCGCAGGTACTCGCCGGGTGGCGGGAACGGTGTGTTGAAGTCCGGCAGGTCGCGTTTCAGGCTGACAAAGGCCAGCAGGTCCAGTTCACTGAGATCAATGCCGCGCTCGCGATAGTTGTGCGCCTTTTTGCGCAAGGTGGTGGCCAGGCGCGCCTGCAACTCGCTGGCGGGCATACGCCGAGGGCGTCGCTCGCGGCGCAGGAGCTGGCTGAGGGACAGGGCGCCGCGGCGGCGCTCTAGCTCGGCGCGCCATTCGTCATTCAGGCGGCGGCCTTCATCGAGGACGAAGAACACTTCGAAATTCGCCTCGCGAAACTGTACGTCGGGCGGTTCCTGGGCAGAGCCACTGAACTCGTCCTGGCGAAAGGGCACGTTCAGCCCGAGCAGCAGGCGCTGGCAGACCCAGCGCTCGCGCTCCCACTTGCGCGCATTGGATAGGAAGTCGTTGGCCTGCTCGGCCTGCCGGGTGAGCAGGCGCAGGTAGTCGGAGTCGTCCATGGCCGCAGCATAACCGCAAATGCGCCGGGCGGCAGTGGTCGCGCTGAAGCCCGGGATGGCCGGGTGTAGACTGGGTCATCGTTGTTGAGGGTTGTCATGTCGATTCGTCCCATCGTTCCGGCCGACCATGCGGCGCTCGTCGCGCTGTGGCGGCGTACGCCCGGTATCCGTCTGCGTCCCGAGGATGCCTTCACGCCGTTCTGTGCCTATCTGGCGCGTAATCCGGGGCTCAGCCTGGCCTGTGACATCGAAGGCCAATTGGTTGGTTGTGTCATGGCCGGGCATGACGGTCGCCGCGGCTACCTGCAGCATCTGGTGGTGGATGAGCCTTGGCGCGGGCGGGGACTGGCGCAGGCATTGCTGGATGAGGTGCTGACGCGCCTGGCGGCCTTGGGTATCGACAAGTCCCACGTCTTCGTCCTGCGCGATGCGCAGCAGTCCATGGATTTCTGGCGTGCGCAGCGCGGTTGGGTAGCGCGCGAAGATATTCAGGTGTTCTCCACGACGGCGGTTGAGTCGTGATCAGTTCAGCGCTGCTGTCGGCCAGTAGCCTGTGGGTGGGTTGGCTGGTGTATCTCGCCATCGTGCTCTGGGCTGCATGGCGCGCTCCCTGGGTCGAGCTGTTCAGCGACCCGCGTCGCCAGCACTTGCTGTTCGGCACCATGCTGGGATTGTTCCTGCTCTGGTTGGTCAGGCGCGATTTCGCCTCGGGGCTGTCCTTCCA
>JBBNAI010000065.1:0-1214 GCA_037994305.1 Pseudomonas sp.
CGGTAGTTGGCCTGAACCATTGAAATCCGGCAGGCATGCCCGCACTTAGGTGAGGGCGCTGCAAAATTGCCGATTTCACTCCCGCCTGATGCCAGTTCGCCAGATGGCGAGTTGCCGCTGATAACAACAGTCTTAAGACCTCGTAATAGGAGTTCCCCATGAGTTTTCTGATTCCCGCTGCTTTCGCCGATGCCGCTGCTCCGGCTGCCGCCGCCGGTCCTGCCGCTGGTGGTTTCGAATGGGTGTTCCTGGTTGGCTTTCTGGTCATCTTCTATCTGATGATCTGGCGCCCGCAGGCCAAGCGCGCCAAGGAGCAGAAAAACCTGCTCGGTGGCCTGCAGAAGGGTGACGAAGTGGTCACCAACGGCGGTATCGCCGGCAAGATCACCAAAGTCAGCGATGACTTCGTGGTGGTTGAGGTTGCCGACAAGGTTGAGCTGAGATTCCAGAAGCAGGCCATCGCGGCGACTCTGCCCAAGGGCACTCTGAAAGCCATCTAACGAATCATTCTTCAGCAACGACGGGGCGCATTAAGCGCCCCGTGTCATAACGGGCGGCGTCATGCTCAACAAATATCCTCTGTGGAAGTACCTGCTGATCCTGGTTGTGCTGGTGATCGGCTTCATCTACTCCGCGCCTAACCTGTACCCCGACGATCCGGCTATCCAGATCAGCGGCAACAGCTCGGCGCTGCAGATCAGCCAGGCTGACCTGGACCGCGTCGGCAAAGCACTCGGCGATGCCGGCCTGACCGTCAAGTCGACCACGCTGGCGGAACAGGGCAAGGGCGGCCTGGTGCGCCTGGCCAAGCAGGCAGATCAGCTGCCGGCCAAGGCTCTGGCGCTGAAGCTGCTGGGTGATGACTACGTGGTGGCCCTCAACCTGGCGCCAACCACGCCGCAGTGGCTGCGCAATATCGGCGCCGGCCCTATGAAGTTGGGTCTGGACCTGTCTGGTGGCGTGCACTTCCTGCTCGAAGTCGACATGGACAAGGCGCTGGATGCCCGTCTCAAGGTCTACGAGAGCGAGGTCAAGAGCCTGCTGCGTAAAGAGCGTCTGCGTTATCGCAGCCTGCCGCAACTGGATGGCGCAATCCAGTTGGGTTTTGCTGACAGCGATGAGCTGGAAAAAGCCCAGGCGCTGATCCGCAAGAGCATCAATGATTTCGAGATGACCACCAGTGAGCGTGGTGGCATGCAGGTGCTGCATCTGGG
>JBBNAI010000066.1:0-7035 GCA_037994305.1 Pseudomonas sp.
CGACCTGCCGCCGCTGCTGACCCGCCTGTACGCGGCGCGTGGTGTGCAGTCCGTCGCCGAGCTGGACAAAGGCCTGGCGCGGCTGATCCCCTATTCGCAGCTGAAGGGCATCGAAGCGGCGGTCGAGTTGCTGGTGCAGGCTCTGCAGCAGCGCCAGCGCATCCTCATCGTCGGTGACTTCGATGCGGACGGCGCTACCGCCAGCACGGTCGGCGTGCTCGGCCTGCGCATGCTCGGTGCTGCGCATGTCGATTACCTGGTGCCCAATCGCTTCGAGTACGGCTACGGCCTGACTCCGGAAATCGTTGCCGTGGCCCTGCAGCGCCAGCCCGATCTGCTGCTGACCGTGGACAACGGCATCTCCAGCGTCGAGGGCGTAGCGGCAGCCAAGGCCGCTGGGTTGACCGTACTGGTCACCGACCACCACTTGCCGGGGCCGGAATTGCCGGCGGCCGATGCCATCGTCAACCCCAACCAGCCGGGCTGCGACTTCCCGAGCAAGGCGCTGGCCGGGGTCGGGGTGATGTTCTATGTGCTGCTGGCCCTGCGTGCGCGCCTGCGCGAGCTGGGCTGGTTCGCCAGCAGTGGCGTGGTGGAGCCGAACCTGGGCGAGCTGCTCGATCTGGTGGCGCTGGGCAGTGTGGCCGACGTGGTGCCGCTGGATGCCAACAACCGCATCCTGGTGCATCAGGGCCTGGCGCGGATTCGTGCCGGGCGCGCCCGTCCGGGCTTGCGCGCGGTGCTGGAAGTGGCCGGGCGACAGCATGGGCGCATCACCTCCACCGATCTGGGCTTCATCCTCGGCCCGCGCTTGAACGCGGCGGGGCGCCTGGACGACATGAGCCTGGGTATCGAATGCCTGCTCTGCGAGGACGAAGCCCTGGCCCGCGACATGGCCCAGCAACTCGACGAGCTGAACAAGGACCGCAAGGCCATCGAGCAGGGCATGCAGCGCGAGGCCCTGGCCCAGCTCAAGGATCTGCCGCTGGCCGACATGCCGTTCGGCCTGTGCCTGTTCGAACCGGACTGGCACCAGGGCGTGATCGGTATCCTCGCCTCACGCCTGAAGGAGCGTTACCACCGCCCGGCCATCGCCTTTGCCGATGCAGGTGAGGGCCTGCTCAAGGGTTCGGCACGTTCGGTGCCGGGGCTGCATATCCGCGATGCACTGGACGCGGTGGCGGCCAAGCATCCGGGGTTGATCAGCAAGTTCGGCGGCCATGCCATGGCCGCTGGTCTGTCGCTGCCACAGGAAAACTATGGCGCCTTTGCCGCCGCCTTCGATGCCGAGGTGCGCCGCCAACTGAGCGAGGACGATCTGACCGGGCGCCTGCTGTCTGACGGCCAGCTCGGCGTCGAGGAGTTCCACCTGGAGCTGGCCAAGGCCCTGCGCCATGCCGGGCCCTGGGGGCAACATTTCCCCGAGCCGCTGTTCCACGGCGTGTTTCAGATCGTCCAGCAGCGCCTGGTCGGCGAGAAGCACCTCAAGCTGGTGCTGAAGACCGAGTGCGGCGGACAGACCCTGGACGGCATCGCCTTCAACATCGACCGCGAGGTCTGGCCCAATCCCAACGTGCGCTGGGTCGAGCTGGCCTACAAGCTCGACGTCAACGAATATCAGGGCCGCGAGAGTGTCCAGCTGATGGTGGCGCACCTGGCGCCGCGCTGAGTGGCCTGATGGACGGTCTTGACGATGTTGGGCTGGCGGCCTATGAAGTTAACTCGCCACACTGATGCGGCTTCCTGCGGAAGCTGGGCGTTATCCGCGAATAACGTCCTCTCTCTGGAGCTTCCGCCATGCGCCCATCCGTCTCCGCACTTGCTTGTGCGTCTGTTTTGGCTCTTTCCGAAGTTGTCGTGGCCGAGGATTTTCGGGTCAACCGTTTCGATGATCAGTTCGATGGCGTGTGCGACGCCCATTGCTCGCTGCGCGATGCGGTTAGCGCGCACAACCAATCGGGCGGCGTCGATCGTATTGTGCTGACCGCCGGTACCTACAGTCTGACCCTGCCCCCGGAATATGGCGTGGACGGTGACGTCTACGACGAAGATCAGAATCTCAATGGCGATCTCGACGTGCTCTCTGGCAGCCTGACCCTGTTGGGGGTTGGCCGGCAGAACACGATCATCGACGCGGGCGGGATCGATCGGTTGTTCGAGGTGGCGGCTGGTGCGGTGCTGAACGTGAATGATCTGACGCTGCGCAACGGTTTCACTTCCACGGACGGCGCAGGCATCGAGAACCGTGGCCAGGTCGTGGTGTACCGTAGCCTGCTGGCGGGGAATCGCATCTGGTATTTGTGGAACGGCATCCACCGCGGCGGGGCGATATACAACGAGGGAACGCTGGAGGTCTATGACAGCGTTTTCGATGGCAACAGCATCGGCGTATTTGATCTTGGCCTTGCGCTAGGCGGCGCCGTGTTCAATGCCGGCCGGCTGAGCGTGCGCGACACAGTGTTCCGCAGCAATGTCGTGATTACTACCGACAGCACCAGCGTGGGCGCAGCGCTGTTCAATATCGGCGAAGCCAGCGTGGCGCGCGTTGCAATTTTGGGCAGCCGCGCAGACGGCGATCATGGCGTCGCGGTGCGCAACGCCGGCTGGGGAGTGCTAACCCTTTCCAACGCAACCGTTTCGACCAGTAGTTCTAGGGGCAATTGGTATGCCGCGGTAGCTAACGGCGGGGCTTACCCTCTTCTGTATCACGGCACCCCGCGCATGAAGTTGTTGCATGTCACCATTGCCGACAACCAGGGAACAGGCCTGCATAACCAAGGTTTGCTGGATGCGCGTAACAGTCTGATGGTCGCCAATCAGTACTTAAATTGCTCCAATCAAGGGACGATCCTGCAGGCGCGGGGGGTGTTGCTCGGCCTCGATTCGAGTAACTGCCCAGCGGATATCTACGTCGATAATCAGGCCGTCTACGGCAAGGTGCTGTATGCCTTGAAGGACAATGGTGCCGGCCTGCCGACCTTCAGTCTGCCACCGGTCAGTCCGGCGCTGGATGCCGGCCAAGGCACCTGCGCGATCGTTGATCAGCGCGGCTATCCACGCCCCGCCGATGGAGACGGCGATGGCCTGGCCGTCTGCGACATTGGCGCCTACGAGCGCGGCCCCAAGCGCTGAAACGGGAGCCAAGGCCGCAAGAGTCTGCAGCTGAGGGTGGTGCACCTGGCGCTCCGTTGAGTCTGTAGGCGCGAGCTTGGCTCGCGAAGCGTTTCCGCTAGGCCGGTTCGTGAGCAGAGCTCGCTCCTACCTTGTCAGGCGGGGGCGGTCAGCCCTGTGGTGGTTGCGGCGTTTGTGAACCATCGGCCAACGCCCGCTCGCTGACGTCCTGCCAGCGCGACAGCAGTTGCGGTGACTGGCTGGAGCGGCGCTGCGGGGCGCTGCCCAGATAAATACCCAGGTTGTTGAAGGCATACACCGGCAGCAGGTCGCTGCGTTGGCTGGCCGGGCGGATCTGCGCTTGCAGGTTGTCGAGGATCAGCGGCTCGGCGCTGTCATCGGCGTAGTAGGCCAGCACCATGTGCGCGCGGTTCAGCTCCAGCGCCTTGACGAAGGTCAGGCGCAGCTTGCTGCTGGCCACGCCCAGGCGCACCAGGCCGAAGTACTTGGCGATGGCCACGTCCTCGCAGTCGCCGCGGCCACGGCTGAGGGTTTCCAGTGGGGTGGCCCAGTAGTCGGCCTCGCCCCAGATATCGGCGTCTTCACCATGCAGGATGCTGCGGTTGATGAAGCGGTTGACCGCTTCCAGGCGCTCGCGCTCGCTGCTGCTGGCTTGTACCAACAGGCCGCGCCAGGCTTCCAGCCGGCTCTGGCTCAAGGCGTTGGCCAGGGCCGACGAGGGCGGTGCTTCGACGGCGCGACTGGGGCCGGTGCCGAGGAACAGCAACAGGCCAAGGGCAGAACACAGCGCGCGGCGCAGGGGCGTGACACGGGGCGAGGAAGGCTCGTGCATGGTCTTGTCGAGGGTCTGCGTACGTCGGCCCGCCAGGACGGCAGCCGCTTCTTGTTATGCCGCCGATCCTAGAGGCCACGCCTGGCGCACTGCTGTGACGGCCGACACCCTTTGCGTGCCGGCCGGAGGCGGGCCGACGAACTGCAGGTCACGATGCACGCTGCGCTGCAGCCAATGGTGGCGTATCTGGCACGGCGTTGAAGGGCTAGGCTATAAGCGCCTAACGGGCACGCAGGCTAATTGGCTAACGAGGTATGACCATGGATCAGTTCATGCAGGCTGCCATTGACGAAGCCCGTCTGGGGCTGGCCGAGGGCGGTATTCCCATCGGCTCGGTAATCGTCCACAAGGGCCGCATCATCGGGCGCGGGCACAATCGTCGGGTGCAGCAGGGCAGTGCCATTCGGCATGGGGAGATGGATGCGTTCGAGAACGCCGGGCGTCAGCCCGCCAGCGTATACCGCGAGGCGGTGCTCTATACCACCTTGTCGCCTTGCGCCATGTGCAGCGGGGCGATCCTGCTGTACGGCATCCCGCAGGTGATCATCGGCGAGAACCGCACCTTCATGGGCGAAGAAGCGTGGCTGCGTGAGCGGGGGGTAACGCTGGAAGTGCTGCAGGACGCGGCGTGCGTGCAGCTGATGGAGGACTTCATCGCCGCCCGTCCCGAGCTGTGGAACGAGGACATCGGCGAGTAGAGCAGGCGATGCCCGGTGACCGGGCATCGCGGTGGGGTTACCAGCCGAGCTGCTTGTTGAAGCCCAGTGCGTCGTAGTAGTCGCCCTGGTAGGCGATCTTGCCGCCCTTGATGCGGATGAAGCTGACGCCTTCGAACGACAGCGGCTTGCCGGTGGCCGGGGTTTCCGCGCCCCAGGCGCCGGTGTTGTTGCCGCTGAATTTCCACTGGAAGGCGATGCCATCGGCGCTGACGATCGGCGCGCTGGTCATTTCCCACTTCAGGTCCGGCACGGCGCCGACGAATACCTTGATCACGTTGTCGCGGGCGGCGGCCTTGCCGTTCTGCGGTGTGCCGACGGTGGCGTCGAAGTACACCGCATCCTCGGCGAGGAAGGTGGCTGCCTTGTCGGCGTCGTGGGCGTTCCACGCCGCCATGTAGCCATCGACGATGGCCTTGGCGTCATCCGCCGCCTGGGCCAGACCGGCGCAGGCGAACAGGGCGAGGAAGCTGACGGTGCGGAGTGCGTTGTGCATTTGTTATTGCTCCAGCTGATTTTCGTTGGGTGGAAAAATCGGAGCGATCTGGGCTGCGCGCAGTAGCCCAAATCAGTCGCGTAGGGCGGGTGTAACCCGCGTGGTGAGAGACGCGGGTACACCCGCCCGTACACGGACTCGCGAAGCGCGAGTGCTGTCTTAATGTTTGAACATGACGTGGCGGACGGTGGTGTAGTCCTCCAGCCCATACATTGACATGTCCTTGCCGTAGCCCGACAGCTTCTGCCCGCCGTGGGGCATTTCGCTGACCAACATGAAGTGCGTGTTGACCCAGGTGCAGCCGTACTGCAGGCGGGCGGCGAAGCGGTGGGCGCGGCCGACATCGCTGGTCCACACCGACGAGGCCAGGCCGTAGTCCGAGTCGTTGGCCCAGGCCAGGGCTTGCGCTTCGTCGCTGAACTGGGTCACCGACACCACCGGGCCGAAGATCTCGCGGCGCACCACTTCGTCGTCCTGCAGGGCGCCGGCCAGTACGGTCGGCTCGAAGAAGAAACCCGGGCCATCGACCTTCTTGCCGCCGGTGAGCACCTTGATGTGCGGGATGGCGCGGGCGCGTTCGACGAAGCCGGCGACGCGGTCCAGATGCTGCTGGGTAATCAGCGGGCCCAGTTCGGTGCCTTCGTCGTCCTGCAGGCCGACCTTGAGAGTGCTGACTGCTTCGGCGAGCTTGGCCACGAATTTCTCGTAGATGCCTTTTTGCGCGTAGATACGGCAGGCGGC
The DNA here is from genome assembly GCA_037994305.1 of Pseudomonas sp. Taxonomy (GTDB): domain Bacteria; phylum Pseudomonadota; class Gammaproteobacteria; order Pseudomonadales; family Pseudomonadaceae; genus Aquipseudomonas. The sequence continues at coordinate 5,918 of JBBNAI010000066.1, forward strand.
GGTGCAGTCCTGGCCGGCGTTGTAGAAACCGAAGGTGCGGATGCCTTCCACGGCGGCGTCGATGTCGGCGTCGTCGAAGATGATCACCGGCGCCTTGCCGCCCAGTTCCATGTGCATGCGCTTCACGGTGTCGGCGGTGCTGGCGATGATGTTGCTGCCGGTGGCAACCGAGCCGGTGAGCGAAACCATGCGCACTTTCGGGTGGCCGGTCAGCGGTGCGCCAACAGTCGGGCCACGGCCAAACACCACGTTGATCACGCCAGCCGGGAAGATATCGGCGGCCAGTTCAGCCAGGCGCAGGGCGGTCAGCGGGGTTTGCTCGGAGGGCTTGAGCACCACGGTGTTGCCGGCGGCCAGGGCCGGGCCGAGTTTCCAGGCGGCCATCATCAGCGGGTAGTTCCACGGTGCGATGGAGGCGACCACGCCTACCGGATCGCGGCGAATCATCGAGGTGTGGCCCGGCAGGTATTCACCGGCGGCCGAACCGCTCATCACGCGGCTGGCACCGGCGAAGAAACGGAACACGTCGGCAATCGCCGGCAGCTCGTCATTCAGGGCGGCGCTGTAGGGTTTACCGCAGTTCTGCGACTCCAGCCGCGCCAGCTCTTCGGCGTTGGCGTCGATCACATCGGCGAGTTTCAGCAGTAGCAGCGAGCGGTCTTTCGGCGCGGACTGCGACCAGCTGTCGAAGGCGGCATCGGCGGCGCGAACGGCGGCATCCACCTGGGCTTCGCTGGCTTCCTTGATCTCCACCAGGGTGGTGCCGAGGGACGGGTTGAGCACGGCTTGCGCGGCGCCTGCACCGTCGACCAGTTGGCCGTTGATCAGCAGTTTGGTTTGCATGGATAAATCCTCCTCTCAGGGCCTTGCCGGAATGGTTATTTGCCGCTGCCCGCAACGCCTTCACCACCCTTGGTCAGGTAGTAGGCGCCGAGGATCGGCAGCATGGTTACGAGCATCACCAGCATGGCGACCACGTTGGTCACCGGTACGTCGCGTGGGCGAGCCAGCTGGTTGAGCAGCCACAGCGGCAGGGTGCGCTCGTGGCCGGCGGTGAAGGTGGTGACGATGATCTCGTCGAACGACAGGGCGAAGGCCAGCATGCCGCCGGCCAGCAG
>JBBNAI010000067.1:0-3388 GCA_037994305.1 Pseudomonas sp.
CCGCCGGCGAACAGCAGGCTGCGTCCGCTGTGCTGCACCAGGGGGAACAGGTTGCGGGGTGCGCTGATCTGCAGCTGTTGGCCGACTCGTAGCGACTCATGCACGCTCTTCGAGCCGCCACGGGAAGCCGGATCCTTGAGCACGGCAATGCAGTAGCGCTGGCATTCATCTGGAGGGTTGCACAAGGAGTACTGGCGCACTTGGCCGTCGGGCAGATGCAGGTCGATATGTGCACCTGCCTCGAAGGCCGGTAACGGCTCGCGGTTGGGGCGCACGAGTTCCAGGCTGAGGATCTCCTGTGCTTCCAGGCGCATGGCGCTGATCGTGACGCTGATCATGCTGCGCTCCCGTCAGCCTGGGCCGACTGCTCACCGGCAATGATGCGGTCGAGCATGCGGCGCGCCTGCACACCCCCGGCATCGATGTTGAGTTTCAGCAGGGCGCGCTGCGGGTTGGCCAGCAGGTTGCGTTGCTGTTGTTCGAGCATGTCCAGGTCTTCGCTGAAGATCTTGCCCTGGCCCTCGCGGATGCTGGCAGTGAGCGCCTCGTCCTGCGGCTGGAAGTTGCGCGCCATGCCCCAGAAGTACCAGATCGAGGTGTCGGTCTCCGGGGTGATGAAGTCGACCACGATGCTCGCTGCCTTGTACTGCGCCGGGGCGTGGTAGCCGCCGTGCCCGGCGTGGGCCACACCGACTTCGATCAGCACGTGACTGGGCGGGCTGAAACGGCAGATCTGCCAGCGGTCCACCGCCACGTCGTCGGCCAGGCCGTTGCCGCGCAGCGCCATGCGCCAGAACGGCGGGGCCATGATGTTTTCCATGTGCCGCTCGGTGATGACCTGGTTGCCCTCGACGCGGGTCTTGGGGGCGACCTCATCGATTTCCTTCTGGCCGATGCTGGAGGCGTGCACATAGGTTTCGTGGGTGAGGTCCATCAGGTTGTCGACCATCAGCCGGTAGTCGCACTGGATGTGGTACAGGCCGCCGCCGTAGGCCCAGTCCGGGTGGTCCGCCCACTCCAGATGGTGGATCAGCGCCGGATCGGCCTGGCTTGGCTCGCCGGGCCAGACCCAGATAAAGCCGTAACGCTCCTCTACCGGGTAGCCCTTGTTGCAGGGGAAACCCTGCACGCGCTGCCCGGGCATGGAGACGGTCTTGCCATCGCAGCCCATTACCAGGCCGTGATAGCCGCAAACCAGTTGGCCATCCTGAACAAAGCCGAGCGACAGAGGCGCGCCACGGTGCGGGCAGAAGTCTTCGACGGCAGCTACGCGCCCTGCCTGGCCGCGATAGAACACGATCTTTTCGTTGCAGATCTGTCGGCCCAGGGGCTTCTCGGCGATCTCGTCCGCAGTGCAGGCGACATACCAGGCGTTTTTCGGGAACATGGGCTTTCCTTGAGGCTTGTTTTTATTGGATCCAATTTATGATTAATGGGCCCTGCTTCCTATTGGTGCTCCCTGTGCTGGATCCATAATTGGGCGGTGATCGAACGGATTTTCTGGGCTTAATGGCGCTATAAGGCGCAGCGTGAGAGCAGGTACACTGCTTGCCTGGATCCAATTGGAGCTTTTTATGAGCGGGGCTGGGCAGCGCGTGCTAAGCGTATTGCGCAAGATGATTGCCGATGGCGAGTTGCCTGGCGGCGAGCGTGTCGCCGAAATTCCCACGGCTGAGCGCCTGGGAGTTTCGCGCATGCCGGTGCGGATGGCGTTCCGTGCGCTTGAACAGGAGGGCTTGCTGATCCGCCGGGGCGCGCGCGGTTTTGCCGTGCGCCAGGTAACGGCGGAGGGCTTGGCTGGCGCGGTGGAAGTACGTGGGGTGCTGGAAGGCTTGGCCGCGCGGCAGGCAGCCGAACGGGGGATTAGCCCGGCGCTGCGCGAGGTCCTGCTGGAGTGTCTGGTGCGGGGCGATCAGTTGTTCGCCAAGGGCTATGTCAGCGAAGAGGATCTCGCCGACTATCACGACATCAACAAGCGGTTCCATCAGGCCATCGTGGAGGCCAGCGGCAATCCGGCTATCGCTGCGGCATTGGCGCGCAATGACCATTTGCCGTTTGCCTCGGTCAGCGCCCTGGCGGTGAATCGCAACAACCTGGCCCAGGAATACCGCCGTTTCAATTTCGCCCACATGCAACACCATGCAGTGGTGGATGCCCTGCTTGGCCAGCAAGGGGCGCGGGCCGAGGCGATCATGCGTGAGCATGCCAATGCCACGCTGGGCTATGCCCGTTTGTTTGGGGCCGCCAATGGCGCTGAGGTGTCAGGGTTGAAGATCATTCAGTGAGGCGAGCGCCGTCACGGTTTGTGTCATTGGCCACGACAGATCTTGCGAGATCGTTTCGTGATGTGGATTGCCACAATCATGGCCTTGCCGGAAATAGGATTCGTGGCCTTTATCCATCGCGCGAGCCCTCTCTGTAACAACTCCCGGGACAGGCCTGCCCCGGGAGTTGGAAGATTTACTCGATGGGCTCGTAGGGCAGGCCGACGTAGTTTTCCGCAATGGTCTTGCGTCCGGCCTCGGAGCCAACGAAGTAGTCCAGTTCGGTCTGCTGCATGCGCTGGCTGAAGGCGTCGGTGCCGGGGAATTTGTGCAGCATCGAGGTCATCCACCAGGAGAAGCGCTCGGCCTTCCAGATGCGTTTCAGGCACACCGTCGAGTAGCGTTCGAGCAGGTCCGTGCGGCCTTCGCGGTAAACCTTGAGGAGGATGCGGTACAGCGTGCTGACATCGCTGGCGGCCAGGTTCAGGCCCTTGGCGCCGGTGGGTGGGACGATGTGTGCAGCGTCGCCGACCAGGAACAGGTGGCCGTACTGCATCGGCTCGACCACGTAGCTGCGCAGCGGCGCGATGCTTTTCTCGATCGACGGGCCGGTGATCAGGCGCGCGGCGGTATCGGCCGGCAGGCGGCTTTTCAGTTCGTCCCAGAAACGCTGGTCGGACCAGTCCTCGACCTTCTCCTCGCTACCCACCTGCACGTAGTAACGGGTGCGCGTCGGTGAACGCATGCTGCACAGGGCGAAGCCGCGTTCGTGGTTGGCGTAGATCAGTTCTTCGTTGACCGGCGGGGTGTCGGCCAGCACGCCGAGCCAGCCGAACGGGTAGACCCGCTCGAATTCCTTGAGCACGCCCTGGGGGATCGACTGGCGCGACACGCCGTGGAAGCCGTCGCAGCCGGCGATGTGCTCGCAGTCCAGGCGCACGCTCTCGCCGTTGAGGGTGAACGTAACGTGCGGTTTCTCGCCCTTCAGCTCGTGCAACTGGGCGTCGGTTACGCCGTAGAAGGTCTTGGCGCCGCTGGCCTGGCGAGCTTCCATCAGGTCGCGGGTGACTTCGGTCTGGCCGTAGATCATCACGGTCTTGCCGCCGGTCAGTTCGCGCAGATCG
>JBBNAI010000068.1:0-3281 GCA_037994305.1 Pseudomonas sp.
CGCGATCGTTGGCGGCTTCGGTGGCCAACGCAGCACCACCCCGTCGCCGTACAGCTTCGGTGAAATCCTCAAGGCCTGGTCGCCGTTCCTGATCCTCACCGTACTGGTCACCATCTGGACCCTGAAACCGTTCAAGGCGCTGTTCGCCGCGGGCGGCGCGATGTACAGCACGGTGTTCAACTTCGCCATCCCGCACCTCGACCAACTGGTGGTCAAGACCGCGCCGATCGTCACCGCTGCCACCGCCATGCCGGCCGTGTTCAAGCTGGACCCGATCTCCGCCACCGGCACCGCGATCTTCTTCTCCGCGCTGGTCTCCATGCTGGTGCTGAAGATCAACTGCAAAACTGGTCTGACCACCTTCAAGGAAACCCTGATCGAGCTGAAATGGCCGATCCTGTCGATCGGCATGGTGCTGGCGTTCGCCTTCGTCACCAACTACTCGGGCATGTCCAGCACCCTGGCCCTGGTTCTTGCCGGCACCGGTGTGCTGTTCCCGTTCTTCTCGCCGTTCCTCGGCTGGCTTGGCGTGTTCCTCACCGGTTCGGATACCTCGTCCAACGCCCTGTTCAGCTCGCTGCAGGCCACCACCGCGCACCAGATCGGGGTCAACGACACCCTGCTGGTGGCGGCCAACACCAGCGGCGGCGTGACCGGCAAGATGATCTCGCCGCAATCGATCGCCGTGGCCTGCGCCGCCACCGGCATGGTCGGCAAGGAATCCGACCTGTTCCGCTTCACCCTCAAGCACAGCCTGATCTTCGCTGCCTTCGTCGGCCTGATCACCCTGGCCCAGGCCTATTGGCTGACGGGCATGCTCGTCCATTAAGGACACCCGCTTGGCAGGCATCAGCGATGCCCGCCAAGCGCACAAGGTTGTAACGCTGTACCCGCCAGGCTGGCTATACCGTCGCCTGGCGGGTCTGTTCCACCCCTTAGAAATCGGTGTGAATCCCATGATCATTTCTGCCTCTACCGACTACCGCGCCGCTGCCCAGCGCAAGCTGCCGCCGTTCCTGTTCCACTACATCGACGGCGGCGCCTATGCCGAGTACACGCTGAAACGCAATGTCGAGGACCTGGCCAGCATCGCCCTGCGCCAACGCGTGCTGCGCAACATGTCCGAGCTGAGCCTGGAAACCCGCCTGTTCAACGAAACCCTGTCCATGCCGGTGGCCCTCGCTCCGGTCGGCCTGACTGGCATGTACGCACGGCGCGGCGAAGTGCAGGCGGCCAAGGCGGCAGCGGCCAAGGGCATTCCCTTCACCCTGTCGACCGTCTCGGTGTGCCCGATCGAGGAAGTGGCGCCCGCCATCGACCGGCCGATGTGGTTCCAGCTCTACGTGCTGAAAGATCGCGGTTTCATGAAAAACGCCCTGGAGCGTGCCAAGGCCGCCGGCGTGACCACCCTGGTGTTCACCGTCGACATGCCCACGCCGGGCGCGCGCTACCGCGACGCCCACTCCGGCATGAGCGGCCCGAACGCCGCCATGCGCCGCATGCTGCAGGCCATGACTCACCCCTCCTGGGCGCTGGATGTAGGCCTGCTCGGCCGCCCGCACGACCTCGGCAATATCTCCACCTACCGTGGCCACCCGACTGGCCTGGCCGACTACATCGGCTGGCTCGGCGCCAACTTCGACCCGTCGATTTCCTGGAAGGATCTGGAGTGGATCCGCGAATTCTGGGACGGCCCGATGGTGATCAAGGGCATCCTCGATGCCGAAGACGCCAAGGACGCCGTGCGCTTCGGCGCTGACGGCATCGTCGTATCCAACCACGGCGGCCGTCAGCTCGATGGCGTACTGTCCAGCGCCCGCGCCCTGCCAGCCATCGCCGACGCGGTGAAAGGCGAACTGGCGATCCTCGCCGACTCCGGCGTGCGCAACGGCCTCGACGTGGTGCGCATGCTCGCCCTCGGCGCCGACACCGTGATGCTCGGCCGTGCCTTCATCTATGCCCTGGCTGCGGCCGGCGGTGCCGGTGTGAGCAATTTGCTCGACCTGATCGAGAAGGAAATGCGTGTGGCCATGGTCCTCACCGGCGCCAAGTCGATCAGCGATATCAGCGGCGATTCGCTGGTCAAGGAGCTCTGAATCATGCCTTCCATCAGCCGCGACGCCCTGCTCACCAGCCTGCGCGAGGTGGTCGGCAACGACCATGTACTCACCGACGAACAGAGCACCCGGCGCTTTCGCAAGGGCCATCGCACCGGTGAAGGCGGCGTGCTGGCCGTGGTCCGCCCCGGCACTCTGCTGGAACAGTGGCGCGTGTTGCAGGCCGCCGTGGCAGCCGACCGCATCGTCATCATGCAGGCGGCCAACACCGGCCTTACTGGCGGTTCGACCCCGGACGGCAACGACTACGACCGCGAGATCGTGCTGGTCAGCACCCTGCGCATCACCGGCGTACAGCTGATCAACGATGGCCAGCAGGTTGTCTGCCTGCCCGGCGCCACCCTCGACCGCCTGGAGCAGGCGCTGGCGCCGCTGGGCCGCGAGCCGCACTCGGTGATCGGTTCCTCGTGCATCGGCGCCTCGGTGCTCGGCGGCGTGTGCAACAACTCTGGCGGCGCGCTGGTGCGCCGCGGCCCGGCCTATACCGAACTGGCGCTGTACGCACAGGTGCAGGAAGACGGCACGCTGGAACTGGTCAACCACTTAGGGATAGAGCTGGGCGACAGCCCCGAAGAAATCCTCACGCGCCTGCAGCAGGGTGACTACAGCCCGCTGCATGTGCGCAACGATGGCGCCGCCAAGGCGTCCGACGCGCGCTACGGCGAGCACGTACGCGATGTCGACGCCGACACTCCGGCGCGCTTCAACGCCGACCCCTCGCGCCTGTTCGAGGCCTCCGGCTCGGCCGACAAGCTGTGCCTGTTCGCCGTGCGTCTGGACACCTACGCCAAGGAAGCCAGCTCGGTGTTCTACCTCGGCAGCAACGACCCGCACGACCTCACCGAGGTGCGCCGCCACCTGCTCGCCCACCTGCCGCGTCTACCGATTGCCGGCGAATACATCCATCGCACCGCCTTCGACATCGGCGAAAAGTACGGCAAGGACACCTTCCTGGTGATCGACAAGTTCGGCACCGCCAAGGTCCCCGCCGCCTTCGCCCTGAAGAGTCGCATCGACGGCTTCTTCGAGCGCTTCGGCCTGCGCGGCGTGGCCGACAAAGCGATCCAGGCGCTGATGAACCTGCTGCCCAGCCACCTGCCCCCACGCATGCGCGAATACCGCGAGCGCTTCGAGCACCACCTGCTGGTACGGGTATCCAACGAC
>JBBNAI010000069.1:0-1177 GCA_037994305.1 Pseudomonas sp.
AGAAGGTGGTGCTGCTGGAAGCCAGTCGCCTGGCCTGGGCCGCTTCCGGGCGCAACGGTGGCCAGGCGCTGCCGGGCTGGTCCTGCGATATGCCGCCGTTCGAGAAGGCCCTCGGCCTGGAGCGCGCACGCACGCTGTGGGACAGCATGGTCTGGGCCGCCGAGGAAATGCGCGAGCTGCCGCAGCGTCACGGCTTCGACATCGACTACCGCACCGGCGCGATCTACACCGCCGTGTTGCCGCGCCGGGTGCGCCAGCTGCAGGACAGCCTCGAAGAAGCCACCGAGAAATACGGCTACCAGCAACTGAGCTTCATCCCCCAGCAGGACCTGCCGCAGTGGATCGCCAGCCCGCGCTACCTGGCCGCCCTGCATGATGCCGGCGCCGCCCACCTCAACCCGCTGAAACTGGCCCACGGCCTGGCCAACGCCATCGAAGCCGCCGGCGGGCAGATCTTCGAGCAGAGCAAGGTGCTCGACTACCGCGAGACCGACGCCGGCTTCGTCGCCCGCACCGAACAGGGTGAAGTGCATGGCGATGTACTGGTGCTGGCCTGCAACGCCTACATCGACCGCCTCGACCGCACGCTGTCCAAGCGCCTGCTGCCGGTCGGCTCCTACCAGGTGGCCACCGCGCCGCTGGACCCGGAGCTGGCGCGCTCGCTGTTCCCGCGCGGCACCTGCGCCATCGACAACCAGTTCGTCCCCGACTACTTCCGCGTCACCCCGGACAACCGCCTGCTGTTCGGCGGCGGCTGCACCTACCTGGGCGGCATCCCGGCGGACGTGCCGGCAGCCACCCGGCCGTACCTGGAGCGGGTCTTCCCGCAACTGCGCGGCGTACAGATCGACCACGGCTGGGGCGGCCATATCGACTGCACCATGCACCGCACTCCGGACGTCGGCCGCCAGGGCCACAAGTTCTGGCTGCAGGGTTTCTCCGGCCACGGCATCCTGCCGACCCTGGCGGCGGCCCGCGCGGTAAGCGATGCGATCCTTGGCGACGAACAACTGCTGGGCCTGTACCAGGGCCTGAGCAACCCACGCTTCCCCGGCGGCGACCTGCTGGCAGCGCCGATCGAGGCGGTGGGCAAGGCCTGGTACCGGCTGCGCGATGTGATCTGATGGCAGATGAATGCTCGCGTAGGGTGGAAAACCGCGCAGCGTTTTCCACCAAA
>JBBNAI010000070.1:0-19584 GCA_037994305.1 Pseudomonas sp.
TGATCGCTGCCGCCAGCTGCGCGCTATCGGCGAACTGTTCGGCGCTGGTGCGCTCGCGCAGCAGTGCGGCCTTGACCCCGTCGATGCCCAGCTGGCTGTGCAGGTGCTTGGCCATGGAGCGCGAACCGCGCGGTTTGTTCAGGGCGGCTTCGATCTTGTCCTGGCTGCGATCCGGCAGCAGGTCGAGCAACAGGGTCGCGCTGCCGTTCTGGTTGATCCGCTCACGGATGGCGGCGGACCAGGCATAGACCAGGCTGCCCTCGACCCCGGATGCGGTGAGGATGAACTCGCCGCGCCGGGGTACTTCGCCCTGCAGGGCCAGGGCAATGTTTTTTACCGGTGCGCCGGCGAACTTGTCACGCAGCAGGGCGCTCCAGCTCTTCACCTCGAAACCGCAGTTGGCCGGTTGCAGCGCGGCGATATCGACCCCGCGAGCCTGCAGCAACGGCACCCAGGCGCCGTCCGAGCCCAGGCGCGCCCAACTGCCGCCACCGAGGGCCAGTACCGTGGCATCGGCGTGCCGCGCCACTTCGCCGGTGGTGCTACGCAGGCGCAGACTGCCGTCTTCGTTCCAGCCCAGCCAGCGGCTACGCGTGTGGATCTGCACGCCACTTTCACGCAAGCGCTTGAGCCAGGCGCGCAGCAGTGGTGCGGCTTTCATGTCGCTGGGGAAGACCCGGCCGGACGAGCCGACGAAGGTTTCGATACCCAGGCCATGAATCCAGGCGCGCAGCCCGTCAGCATCGAAGTCTTCCAGCAGCGCAGCAATTTCCTCGCGGCGCTCGCGGTAGCGCGCCAGGAAGGATGCCTTCTGCTCGGAGTGGGTGATGTTCATCCCGCCGACGCCAGCCAGGAGGAACTTGCGTCCCACCGACGGCATGGCGTCGTACAGGTCGACGCGCACCCCGGCTGCCGCCAGTACCTCGGCCGCCATCAGGCCGGCGGGGCCACCGCCGATTACGGCAACAGAAGGCAAGGCGTCGGGGTGAGAGTTGCTCATGGCGGGCGTGATCGCGGGAAAGGAGACATGCATTCTAACCGAGGCGCGGAGCGTTTTTTGTAGGCACTCGCGTCTACGGCAGCCCGTTCAACACCCGCTGGGCGCTGTGATGGAGGATGCCGTGGCGGCGGGCGAGGGCGACGCGGTCCTTGTCGTAGCCGCCACCGATCAGGCCGACCACCGGGATGTCGCGGCCCAGACAGTGTTCGAATACAGCGGTGTCGCGGGCAGCGATGCCGGCATCGGTCAGTTGCAGGTAGCCCAGCGCATCGTCCTTGTGTACGTCCACGCCGGCGTCGTAAAGCACGATATCCGGCTGATACAGCGGCAGCAGGTAGGCCAGGCTGTCGTTGACCGTCTTCAGGTAGTCGGCGTCGCCCATGCCGTTGGGCAGGCCGATATCCCAGTCGCTGCTGGCCTTGCGCGCCGGGAAGTTCTTCTCGCAGTGCAGCGACACGGTGACCGCATCGGGGACGTTTTCCAGGATGCGTGCAGTGCCATCACCCTGGTGCACGTCGCAGTCGTAGATCAGCACCCGCCCGGCCCGGCCACTTTCCAGCAGGTGCAGGGCGACCACGGCCAGGTCGTTGAAGATGCAGAAGCCGGAAGCATGGTCGAAGTGGGCGTGGTGCGTGCCGCCAGCCAGGTGGCAAGCCGCGCCATGCTGCAGGGCGAGTTCGGCGGCCAGTAGCGAGCCACCCACCGCGCGCACGGTGCGTCGGGCCAGGGCTTCACTCCAGGGCAAACCGAGGCGGCGCTGTTCGTCGCGGGTCAGATCACCGGCAAGGAAGCGCTCGATATAGGCCGGGCAGTGGGCCAGGGCCAGCACCTCGGCTGGGCAGATATCCGGGCGCTGCAGCGCGGCATCGGTGGTCAGGCCGCTGTCGATCAGGTGATCGCGCAGCAGGCGAAATTTTTCCATCGGGAAACGGTGGTTGTCCGGGAAGGGTGGGCTGTAGTCGTCGTGGTAGACCAGCGGCAGGGGCATTGCCAGGCTCTCGGGAAGGCGTGCCAGGCAGTATGCTGTGGGCCTGATAGTGGCCTCAAGGGACAGGCAATGGAACCGATCGAATTGCACACACCGCGGCTGCGCCTGCGTACCTGGCTCGACAGCGATCTGCCGGCGTTCGCCGCGCTGAATGGCGACGCCGAGGTGATGCGGCATTTCCCCGCCTGCATGAGCGTGGCCGAGAGCGATGCCCTGGCCGGGCATATTCGCCAGCACTTTGCCGAGCACGGCTTCGGCCCGTGGGTGCTGGAACGACGTGATCAGCCGGGACTGATCGGCGTGCTCGGCTTCCAGCACGTGGGGTTCGAGGCGTCCTTCACGCCGGCGGTGGAAATCGCCTGGCGCCTGCACCCTGCATTCTGGCGTCAGGGCTATGCGCTGGAGGCTGCGGAGATGGCGCTGTACTGCGCGTTCACCCAGCTGGGGCTCGATCAGATCGTGGCGTTCACCACGCCGGACAACCTGCCATCCCTGGGGCTGATGCAGCGTCTTAGCATGCAGCACGACAAGGCTGGCGACTTCGAGCATCCACGCTTGCCGCAGGGCCATCCGCTGCGCCCTCATGTGCTCTACCGCTTGTCGTGGCAGGCCTGGTTGGAGGCGACGGTTGAATAAGGAACAGCAGGTGCGCGCCTATCACGAACTGAGCAAGCACCAGCCGCAGCGCTATGCGCCGGGCCCGGGGCAACTGGACTGGGCAACGCAGCCGGCAGCGTTTCGGCGCTACCCGGGCGCGCGCCTGATCGAGCTGTGGCACCGCCCGCAGGAGGAGTCGCCGAGCTACGACAGCGCCTTCGCCGGCCCGGCTGCCACGCCGGCACCGCTCAATCGCGCCAGCCTGTCGCAGGTGCTTTACGACAGCCTGGCGCTGTCCGCCTGGAAAGAGTCGGGCGGCAACCGCTGGGCGCTGCGGGTCAATCCCTCATCGGGCAACCTGCACCCGACCGAGGCCTATCTGCTGCTGCCCCCGGGAGCGCTGGAAGACGGCGCGCTGCTGGCCCACTACGCGCCGGACGTGCATGCGCTGGAGGTGCGCGCCGAGCTGGCCGAGCCCCTCACCCGGCAGTTGGCGGCGGCGCTGCCGGCCGGTGGTTTTCTCCTCGGCCTGACCAGCATCGCCTGGCGCGAGGCCTGGAAGTACGGCGAGCGGGCCTATCGCTACTGCCAGCATGACCTCGGCCACGCCTTGGCGGCGCTGGCCATCGCCGCCAGCATCCAGGGCTGGCAGGTGCGCCTGTTGCGCGGTATGGCCGAGCCGCGTCTGGACGCGCTGCTGGGGCTGGATCGTCCAGGCTTCCACGAAGCCGAATGGGCCGACTGCCTGCTGTGGATTGGGCCGGCGCAGGCCGAAGAGTTCCCCTTGCCGGCAGCCCTGCTCGATGGCCTGGTGGCGCAGGAATTGAGCGGCCTGCCCAATCGCCTGTCGCGCGAGTACCGCCAGTGGCCGGAGCTGGAGCGGGTGCATGCCCTGTGCCGGGCGCCGGCCCTGCCAGCGCTGCCCTGGAAGGCGGCTGCGGGCCTGGCCGCGGCGGACAACCCCGGCTTGCCGCTGCGGCCGATCCTGCATCGGCGGCGCAGTGCACAGAGCATGGACGGGCGCAGCGGCATCCAGGCCGAGCTGCTGTTCGCCTGGTTGCGGCGCGTGCTGCCGGCCAGTTCGCCGGTGCCTTTCGCCCTGACCGGTGAGCCGGCACAGGTCGACCTGTTGCTGTTCGTCCATCGCGTGCAGGGGCTCGACCCCGGCCTGTACTGGCTGGCGCGTGGCGATGACCAGGCGCAGCCGGGCATGCGCGGTGATTTTCTCTGGCAGCGCGCGCATCCGCAGTTGCCGCTCTATCGTCTGTTGGAGGGCGATGCCCGTGGGCTGTCGGCGTTTCTCTCCTGCGGCCAGGACATCGCCAGTGATGGCTGCGTCGCCCTGGCCATGCTGGCGCGCTTCGATCAGGCCCTGGCGCAAGGGCCCTGGCAGTACCCGCGGCTGTTCTGGGAGTGTGGGCAGATCGGCCAGGTGCTGTACCTGGAGGCGGAAGCCGCCGGGTTGTCGGCCACCGGGATTGGCTGCTTTTTCGATGATTCGCTGCATGAGTTGCTGGAACTGGCCGACAGCCGCTGGCAAAGCCTTTACCATTTCACCATTGGCCGCGCGGTGTGGGACGAGCGTCTGTCCAGCCAGCCGGCCTATGTTGAACCAAGAATTCCGCCGCAGCCTTGAGCTGCGCCGAGGAGAAGTTGCATGAGTCAATTGTTGGAGGACCTGGTTGCCTTGCTGAGCCTGGAGGCCATCGAGGAGAACCTGTTCCGTGGGGTCAGCCAGGACCTGGGTTTCCGCCAGCTGTTCGGTGGCCAGGTGCTCGGCCAGTCGCTGTCGGCGGCCAGCCAGACGGTGGAGTCCGAGCGCCATGTGCATTCGATGCACGGCTATTTCCTGCGTCCCGGCGATGCCAGCCTGCCGGTGGTCTACCAGGTCGACCGCGTGCGTGACGGTGGCAGCTTCAGCACCCGACGGGTGACCGCGATCCAGAAGGGCGCGCCGATCTTCACCTGCAGCGCCTCGTTCCAGGCCGACGAGGAGGGTTTCCACCACCAGATCCAGATGCCGGATATTCCCGGCCCGGAAGAGCTGCCAACGGAAACCGAGCAGGTGCGCCTGATCGCGCACCTGTTGCCGCCGCGCATGCGCGAGCGCGCGGTGGGCGAGAAACCGATCGAAATCCGCCCGGTCAGCTTTGGCAACCCGTTTGACCCGCAGCCCAGTGAGCCGGTGAAATATGTGTGGTTCCGCGCCGACGGTGCCTTGCCGGACATCCCGGCCATCCACAAATACATCCTCGCCTACGCCTCGGACTTCAACCTGCTGACCACCTCGATGCTGCCTCACGGCGTATCGGTGTGGCAGAAGTTCATGCAGGTGGCCAGCCTCGACCACTCCCTGTGGTTCCACCGCAACGTGCGCGCGGACGAGTGGCTGCTGTACGCCATGGACAGTCCCTGGGCGGGTAATGCCCGTGGCTTTGCCCGCGGCAGCATCTTCAATCGCCAGGGTGAGCTGGTGGCCTCGGTGGCTCAGGAAGGCCTGACGCGCCTGCGCGAAGACTGGAAATGAATCTGCTGAGTGCCCGCCACTGGGTGTTCGACATGGACGGCACCCTGACCATCGCCGTGCACGATTTCGCGGCGATCAAGCGCGCACTGGGCATTCCCCAGGACCACGACATCCTCCACCACCTGGCCGCGCTGCCTGAGGCCGAAGCCCAGGCCAAGCACGCCTGGCTGCTGGAGCATGAGCGCGAGCTGGCCATCGCCTCGGTGGCCGCGCCGGGTGCGGTGGAGCTGGTGCGCGCCCTGCACGCGCGGGGCATCCGCCTCGGTATCCTCACCCGCAATGCCCATGAGCTGGCGCTGTTGACCCTGGCGGCGATCGGCCTGGGCGACTGCTTCGCCAGCGCCGATGTGATCGGCCGCGACGAAGCGATCCCCAAACCCGATCCGGACGGTCTGCTGCAACTGGCGGCGCGCTGGGGTGTGGCGCCAGGCGAGCTGGTGATGGTCGGCGATTACCGTTTCGACCTCGATTGCGCCCGCGCCGCCGGGGCGTTCAGCGTGCTGGTCAACCTGGCGGACAATCCCTGGCCGGAGCTGACCGACGCCTTCGCCGTGGATTGCCACGCCTTGCTGGCCACGCTCACGCCTCAGTAGCGATAGGCGCCATCTCGGATGGCGTTATGCAGTTCAGCATCCACCGACACATACCGATCACTTCCCGGCAGCCAGGCATACAGCGGGTCGCTGCAGTGCTGCGGGTCGAAACCCTGTTCCTTGAGCGGGGCTTTCTTGTGCTTGAAGGTGCCGGTGGTTTCCATCTGCGCGCTCAGGCGCAGGAACAGCGGCACGGCGTAGGCCGGCAGTTCCTGGCGCAGGTGGGTGAGCAGGGCCTGGAAGTCGAAGTCCTGCGGCGCGCAGGCCAGACGGATGCAGGCCATGCCGGCGCGGCCGTTGGTGTTGGGCACCTCGACACCGTAGACCACCGTCTCGCTGATCTCGGCAACGCCGTCGAGCACCGCCTCGACCTCGGTGGTGGAGACGTTCTCGCCCTTCCAGCGGAAGGTGTCGCCCAGGCGGTCGACGAACTGCGCGTGGCGAAAGCCCATGTCGCGCATCAGGTCGCCGGTGTTGAACCAGGCGTCACCCGGCTCGAACACGTCGCGCAGGATGCAGCGCTCGGTGTCGCCGGCGTTGGTGTAGCCGTGGAACGGCGAGGTGTCGGTGATCTTGCCCAGCAGCAGGCCGGCTTCGCCCTTGGCCACGCGCTGCAGCAGGCCGTTCTCGCGTAGCGGCGCCTCGCGCTCCTGGTCGTAGCGGACGATGGCGTAGGGGTAGGGCGAGAAGCCCACGGTGTTGTCCAGGTTGAGCAGGTTGGTGAAGCCGACATTGCCCTCGCTGGAGGCGTACAGCTCGACCACCCGCTCGATCGCGAAGCGCTGCTTGAACGCCTGCCAGATGCTCGGGCGCAGGCCATTGCCGACCATCACGCGGATCGGGTTGGTGGCGTCGCTGGCCCGCGGCGGCTGGTCGAGCAGGTAGCGGCACAGCTCGCCGACGTAGCCGAAGGCGGTCGCCTGGTGGCGTTGCACCTCGTCCCAGAAACGGCTGGCGCTGAACTTGCGCACCATGATCAACCCCGCCTGGCCGGCCAGTACCGAGCCCCAGCACACCACCATCGCGGTGCCGTGATAGAAGGGCAGGCTGACGTACATGCGGTCCTCGCGGCCCAGGCGCACGGCGGCGAAACCGAAGGCGCCGTAGCCCTTCATGAAACGCCCATGGTTGAACACCACGGCTTTCGGCAGGCCGGTGGTGCCGGAGGTGTAGATGAAGAAGCATGGGTCGTCGGCGCGTACTGCGCGTTCCAGCAAGGGGGCGTCGACGGGGTAGTTGTGCAGCACGGCCGCCGGGTGCTGCCAGCCGGCCGGCGCCTCGCCCGGGTCGCGCCAGGTCGGGCGGTCGGCGAAGTAGTGGCAGGCCTCGGCGGGTAGCGCCACCTCGGCGGCGACCTCGCTGAAGGCGGCGAACAACTCCTCGCCAACCAGCGCCATGCGCGGCGCTGCCAGGCTGATGCTGTGGGCCAGTACGCGGCCCCGCTGGCTGCTGTTGATCAGCGCGCTGACCGCACCGAGCTTGGCGCAGGCGACC
This sequence comes from Pseudomonas sp., assembly GCA_037994305.1. Taxonomy (GTDB): domain Bacteria; phylum Pseudomonadota; class Gammaproteobacteria; order Pseudomonadales; family Pseudomonadaceae; genus Aquipseudomonas. The sequence continues at coordinate 7,200 of JBBNAI010000070.1, forward strand.
ACTCCTGCAAGCAGCTCGAAGCGGTTCTCGAACATCAGCGCGACGCTGTCGCCCTGGCGCAGGCCGTGGGCGCGCAGGTAGTGCGCCAGCTGGTTGGTCCAGCGGTCGAACTCGGCGTAGGTCAGTTGTTCGTCGTCCTGGATCAGCGCGGCGCCGTCGGGATTGTCGCGTGCTGCCGTCTCGATGCAGCTGGCCAGGCTCACGGGGTAGGCGCCGCGGCTGCGGTTGCCGATATGCAGGCCCTTGACGATGCCCGGCAGGTCGACGAGCAGACGTGGCAGGCGGGACAGCAGGCGGGGCAGGGTGATCAGGTCGGCGTGACTCATGCTGCAGACTCCAGGCGGTGCGTGGCACTCGGTGTTATTTGCGGGTCAATCTAGCCCGCTGTACGCGACCTGTTGATAGCCTGAAGTTGCACGATACTGGCAATTCGTCTCACGGGCTGCGCACAATCGAAGCCTTCCGGATGGCCAAAGGATTTGCCCATGCTTCTGCCGATCAGCCCCAGCGCGACCGCCTCGCAGTTGCTCGATCTGTACCTGTCGCTGCAGGGGTTCGGCCTGGTCGGCCCGGAGGACTTGCGCGAGCTGGGGGTGGAGCTGGAACAGCTGCGCGACCTGGAAATGCGTATCCCGGTGTCGTGGATCCTGCACCTGTGGCAGCGCGCGGCCAGCCGTGGCGCCCGTCCGGAGATCGGCCTGCTGGTGGGGCAGCAGCGCGGCCTGCACACCCGCGGGCCTGTCGCCCACCTGGCCGCGCAGAGCGCGACCCTGGGCGAGGCGATCGAGCTGTTTCGCCGTTACATCCCGGTGATGAGCGAGGGCGAGAACCTGCGTGTCGAGCACATGGTGGGCGGGCGGGTGCGTATCCATTTTATGTTCAACGCGCCGCTGCTTGGCCATGCGCAGGTCTGCGAGCACAGCGTCAGCTCGGCGCTGTGCTGGGCGCGGCAACTCACGGGCCTGCGCCTGGTGCCGCAGGTGGTGGGTTTTCGCCATGCCGCGCTGGCAGCGCCTGCGGTGTACCGCCAGGTGTTCGGGGTGCCTGCGCGGTTTGCCGAGGCCTTCGATTTCCTGGAGCTGCTGGAGAGTGATCTGCAGCTGCCGGTGCCTGGTGCCAATGCCTACCTCAAGGGCTTGATGCAGCAGCGCGTGAGCAACATGCAGGCGCAGTTGCCGGCACAGCACAGTGCGCGGCTGCAAGTGCTGCAACTGGTTGAGCGCGGGATGCCACGTGGCGAGTTGTCGGTGGAGGCCGTGGCGCAGCGTCTGGGGATCAGCCGGCAGACCCTGCACCGGCGCCTGCGCGCCGAGCAGTGCAGTTTCACCGAGCTGCTGGCCGAGGTGCGTCGGCGGTATGCCGTGCAGCGCCTGGCGCAACCGGGCTGCACGGTGGAGCAGCTCAGCCGCGAGCTTGGTTTCAGTGAGCCGAGCGCGTTCTACAAGGCGTTCAAGGGCTGGTTCGGCGTGACGCCGAAGGCCTACCAGGCGCCTCGGGGCGAGTGAAACCCGCCCGGTGTGAGGTTACAGGCGGGCAGCCTTGAAGGTGTCGCAGCGGCCCGGCTCACCACTGTCGAAGCCGGTCTTGAACCAGCGCACGCGCTGCGCCGAGGTACCGTGGGTGAAGGAGTCGGGCATCACCTGGCCACGGCTCTGTTTCTGCAGGCGGTCATCGCCGATGGCGTTGGCGGCGTTGAGGGCTTCTTCCACGTCGCCATCCTCCAGCCAGTTCAGGCGCTGCTGCGCATGGAACGCCCAGACACCGGCCAGGCAGTCGGCCTGCAACTCCTGGCGCACCAGCAAGCCGTTGTCACCTTCGAGTTTCTCGCCACGCTGACGGGCTGCACTGACCTTGGCCGAGACGCCGAGCAGGGTCTGCACGTGGTGGCCGATCTCGTGGGCGATCACATAGGCCTGGGCGAAGTCGCCGGCCGCGGCGAAGCGGGTTTCCAGCTCACGGAAGAAGCTCAGGTCGAGATACACCTGACGGTCCCCCGGGCAGTAGAACGGGCCGACGGCGGCATCGGCAAAGCCGCAGGCCGAATTGACTCCGCCGCTGAACAGCACCAGTTTCGGGTCCTGGTACTGCTTGCCTGCGCTCTGGAAGATCGCGCGCCAGGTGTCTTCGGTATCGCCGAGCACGGCGCGAACGAACTCGCGCTGTGGGTCGTTGGCTGCCGGGGCGCTCTGCTGCTGTTGCTCGACGCCGACCGGTTGCACGGCCTGGCCGGCGATATTGCCGAGGATTGTCAGTGGGTCCTGGCCCATCAGCAGGCCGATCACCACCACCACGGCGATACCGCCGAGGCTCAGGCCCTTGCCACCACCGAAGCGCATGCCGCGATTGCCGCCGCTGCCGCGCGCATCCACCACGTTGTCACTGCGTCTTGCCCGTTCCCAGCGCATGACTGTTCTCCTTGTCTGACGAGTCAGTCAGTGTCGTCCCTGCAAGGCGATGACGCCATACCGGCGGTCAGTGGCCGGGCAATCAGTTCTGGATAATCAGTTGGGGTAGTGCGTTACCACGCGCTCGTCGCCGTCGCGCTCCAGGCCGATGACCTGGTAGGCGTCCTTGCGGCTACCCATTTCCATCCCTGGTGAGCCAGCTGGCATGCCGGGGACGGCCAGGCCGAGCAGGTCGGGTTGGGCACCCAGCTTGAGCACGTCGGCGGCCGGCACATGGCCTTCGACGAACTGGCCGTTGATGACCCCGGTGTGGCAGGACGCCAGGCGCGGCGGCACGCCGAGGCGCTGCTTGAGTGAGCTCATGTCGCTTTCGACGTGATCGTTGACCTGGATGCCATTGCTTTGCAGGTGGCTGATCCAGGCTTTGCAGCAGCCGCAGTTGGGGTCGCGGTAGACATCCATCACCGGTTCTGCGGCCTGGGCGGCGGCACTGAACAGGGTGGCGGCAAGGAGCAGAGTGCGCATGGCGAGGTCTCCAATAATGACCCGCGCAGGATAGCCCTCGCATCACTCTGGCCCCAGATCGGGACTGTAACCGGGTGCAACCGGGCCCCTGCTATGCTCGCTGCGACTCTTGAGGAACTCGCCATGTTGTCTGCTCGCATCCTGCTTATCGTGCAGGCCCTGATTCTCGCCGGCTTCGGCCTGGCTTATTTCATCCGTCCGCAGGAAATGGCCAACCTCAGCGGCATGCTGTTGATGGAGCCGGCTGCGATCACCGATGTACGCGCCTACTACGGCGGCCTGCAGCTCGGTCTCGGGCTGTACCTGGGGTTGGCACTGGTGCGCCAGGAATGGCTACGCGGTGCCCTGGCCCTGCTGGTGCTGCTGTACGCCAGCCTGTTTGTCGCCCGCCTTGGTGGTCTGTGGCTGGACGGCGGCCTGCAGCAGACCTTCAACCTTGGCGCGATGCTCTTCGAACTGGTTTCCGCCGGCCTCGCGCTGTTTGTGCTGCGTGGCCTGGATCGTGCTGATTAAGCCGGCAGGGGGCGGCGCCAGGCACTACCCTTGAGCGGTGGCAGCAGCTGTCCTCGTCTACAAGGAGTTTTCAATGGCGGCAAAGAAGATGAGCCTGATGGGGCTCACCACCCTAGTGGCGGTGAACATGATGGGCTCGGGGATCATCCTGTTGCCGTCGAGCATGGCCCAGTTGGGCGCGGTGTCGCTGTTGTCCTGGGCGATCACGGCAGTGGGTTCAATGGCTATCGCTTACTGCTTCGCCCAGTGCGGGGTGTACTGCACACGGCCCGGCGGCATGTCCGCCTACACCGAGGAGGCGCACGGCAAGTCGGCGTTTTTCCTCTGCTCTTATCTGTACTTCCTGTCCCTGGCGATCGGCAACGTGGCCATCGCCATCTCTGCCGTCGGCTACCTCACGCCGTTCCTGCCGTGGCTGGGCAGCGGCGCCATTCCGCTATTCGTCGGCACCGTGGGGCTGATCTGGCTGACCTCGCTGGCCAACGTCGGAGGACCCAAGATTACCGGGCAGATTGGCTCGTTCACCGTCTGGGGAGTGATCATCCCGGTGGCCGGGCTGTCGGTGATCGGCTGGTTCTGGTTCGATCCGGCAATTCTGGAGGCGGCCTGGAACCCCAATGAGATGCCCACGGGGCAGATCATTTCACAAAGCATTCCGCTGACCCTGTGGGCCTTCCTCGGCATGGAGTCGGCCGCGCAGAACTCCGATGCAGTGGATAACCCCAAGCGCAACGTGCCGCTGGCCTGCCTGCTCGGCACCTTTGGCGCGGCGGTGGTGTACATCCTGTCGACCACGGTGATCCAGGGGATTGTGCCGAACGCCGAGCTGGCCAGCTCCAGTGCACCGTTCGCCTACGTCTATGCGCAGATGTTCAATCCGCTGGTGGGCAACATCATCATGGCGCTGGCGGTGATCGCCTGCGTCGGCTCGCTGCTCGGCTGGCAGTTCACCCTGGCGCAGACCGCCAAGGTCACCGCTGACCAGCACATGTTTCCACGCCTGTTCAGCCGCACCACGCTGCTCGGTGCGCCCTTGGCGGGGTTGCTCGCCAACGCCGTGTTGCAGACGTTGATGGCCCTGTCGACCATCTCGCCGAACGCTGCGGAGCAGTTCTCCAAACTGGTCAACCTGGCGGCGGTGACCAATATCATTCCCTACATCACCTCGCTGTCGGCCCTGCTGGTCATCATGCAGAAGGCGGGTGTTTCGCGCTCGGTACACAACCGCAATGTGTTCGCCCTGGTGATCGCCATGGGCTACAGCTTCTACGCGCTGTACGCCTCCGGCACCGAGGCGGTGTTCGGCGGCATGCTGGTAACGGCGGTGGGGTATCTGTTGTTCGGCTACATTGCCGACCGGATGCTCGAAGGCCGAGAGGCACCAGCGGCGGAGGGCCGGCCATGAAGCGCCTGGTGCTGTTATGCCTCGCCCTGCTGCCGTTGCTGGCCGGTGCCCAGACCCTCGAGCGGGTTCGTGCCAGCCAGCAGTTGAATGTTGGTTACCTGGCCGAGCTGGCGCCGTTTTCGGCGACCCAGGATGGCCAGGCCAAGGGCTATGCGATCGAGTTGTGCCAGCAGGTGGCCGAGCACTTGCGCCGTGAGCAAGGGCTTGCGCAGTTGCAGGTGCGCTTCCAGCCCATGGGGTTGGAGGAAGGCCTGACGGCGGTGCACGATGGCAGCCTCGACCTGTTCTGCAGTGCCACGGTGGAAACCCTTGAACGCCGCCGCCAGGTCAGCTTCTCCCTGCCGATCTATACCGCCGGGCGTGGGGTGGCGGTGAGCCGGGAGGCGCCGCAAGGCCTGGTGCAGTTGCTCAATGGCGAGGTGGTGCCGAATGCGCCGCAGTGGCGGGCCAACATTGCCCGCGGGCTGTCCAATCGGCGCTTCCTGGTCCTTGCCGGCAGCAGCACGGAGAAGTGGGCGCGTGATCGCATGCGCGAGCTCAAGGTGATCGCCAGTCTGCGCACCGTGAGTAATCTGCGCGAGGGCATGCAAATGCTGGTCGAGGGCCAGGCCGATGCCTTCTTCTCCGACCGCGTGCTGTTGCACAACTGGCTGACCAGCAGCGGCCTGGACCAGCGCCTGCAAGTGCTCGACCGGGTGTTCGATCTGGAGCCGGTTGGGCTGGTACTGGCGCGTGACGACGAGGACTTCCGCCTGCTGGTCGACAGCACCCTCAGCGAGCTGTACCGCAGCGGGCAGATCGAGCCCATCTACAGTCGCTACTTCGGCGCGCCGACCGAGCGGGTGCGGCTGATGTTTCGCGCCAATACCCTGCATTGAGGCAGGGCAGGCTGTGTGAACGGCAGCACTTGCGCGCTGCCGTTCACCGGCTGGGACTCGGAGCCTGACTCCACTCGTTATTCCTCAAAACTGTCAGCTTTCTCTCGACGGAGCGGCGGCTGGCGCTCAGCCATCGCGCAGCGCCGGGCTGCTGCGCAGCATGTCGAGCAGGGCATCCACCAGGCTTTCCGCCTGTTCGGCCAGGGGCCGCTGTTCGGGAGACAACAGCCAGTGCGCCTGCAGGCCGCCGATCGAGGCGTGCAGGCTGAAGGCGGCGCGCTGGCAGTTCAGCGTGGCCGGCAACTGGCCCTTGTGGACCGCGTTACGCAGGGATTTCTCGATGCGCTGGTCGCACTCCTGGTGGAAGGTCTGCATCTTCTGTCGCAGGTCGCCGAGGTCGTCGGTGTACTCGCACTTGTGCTGCAGGATCTCACTGACGCGCCGGCACTGCGGATCCAGCTCCACGCGTTTGAGAACACGGACCAGCAACTCGCGCAGGCGTCCCAGCGGGTTGGGCTCGCTGTCGCTTTCACTGGCCTGGGCCAGCTCTTCCAACGGCAGGCGCAAGCGGTCGATGAGCGCCTGGAACAGCTCGACCTTGTTCTGAAAGTGCCAGTAGATGGCACCCCGGCTGACGCCCGCGGCGCAGGCGATGTCAGCCAGGACGGTACGTGACACGCCCTTGTCATGAAAAATCCGTTCGGCTGCATCGAGTATCTGCAGGCGGGTTTCCTCGGCTTCCTCTTTGGTACGTCGAACCATGCGCAGGTGTTCTCGGCGGCAATGACAGGCGCTGGGCAATTTGTTTCCTAACGGCAACACAATTGTTCCTGGCCTGAAGAGAAGAATCATTTACAAACATTCACGTACGTAAGTATATTCGTTAGCAGCCTAAACAATCCAATTCCTGCTCCCCTCCGGCGCCTCGCGCGGCGGAAGGTCTATTTCCCTATGAGGTCGTTTCAGATGCACAAGAAGCCAGCCTTCGCCGCTATGGTTTCCGCTATCGCGCTGGCCACGCTCACCCTCGCTGGCTGCAAAGAGGGCGAGGCTCCGGCCGCCGCCCCTGCGCCGCAGGTGGGCGTCGTCACCCTGCAAGCCGAACCGTTTACCCTGACTGCCGAGCTGCCGGGGCGCACCACGGCCTACCGCATCGCCGAAGTGCGTCCGCAGGTCGATGGGATCATCCAGAAGCGCCTGTTCACCGAGGGTTCCGAGGTCAAGGCCGGGCAGCAGCTGTACCAGATCGACGCGTCCGTCTATCAGTCGACCTACAAGAGCGCCGAGGCCACGCTGGCTTCGACTCAGTCGCTGGCCGAGCGCTACAAGGACCTGGTCAGCGATCAGGCCGTGAGCAAGCAGGCCTATGACGAGGCCCAGGCCGCGCGCCTGCAAGCCGAAGCCAGCCTGGAGCGTGCGCGCATCGATCTGCGCTACACCAAGGTGATGGCGCCGATCTCCGGTCGCGTCGGTCGTTCGCTGGTGACCGAGGGCGCGCTGGTGAGCAATGGCCAGACCCTGGCGATGGCCACCATCCAGCAGCTCGACCCGATCTATGTCGACGTCACCCAGCCGACCAAGGACCTGCTGCGCCTGCGCCGCGAACTGGCCAGCGGCCAGCTGCAGAAGGCCGGCGAGAACGCCGCCAAGGTCCAGCTGACCCTGGAAGACGGCAGCACCTACGAGCACGACGGCACCCTGGAATTCTCCGAAGTCTCGGTGGACGAAGGCACCGGTTCGGTGGTCCTGCGTGCGGTATTCCCCAACCCGGAACACAACCTGCTGCCGGGCATGTTCGTTCACGCGCAGCTCAGTTCCGGGGTCAACCGCCAGGCCATCCTCGCGCCGCAGCAGGGCATCACCCGTGACCTCAAGGGTCAGGCCACCGCGCTGGTGGTGGGCGCCGACAACAAGGTCGAGCTGCGCAAGGTCCAGGCCGAACGCACCCAGGGCGATCGCTGGCTGGTCAGTGCCGGCTTGCAGCCGGGTGATCGCTTGATCACCGAGGGCCTGCAGTTCGTCCATCCGGGCGTCGAAGTGACCGTGGCGCCGGCGACCAACGTCGCCAGCGAACGCGCCTCAGGTTCCGACCTGGCCAAGCGCCCTTAAGGAGCGACAGATGTCGAAGTTCTTCATCGACCGGCCGATCTTCGCCTGGGTAATCGCCCTGGTGATCATGCTGGCGGGTGGCCTGTCCATCCTCAAACTCCCGATCAACCAATACCCGAGCATCGCCGCACCGGCCATCGCCATCCAGGTCACCTACCCGGGCGCTTCCGCGCAGACCGTGCAGGACACCGTGGTGCAGGTCATCGAACAGCAGATGAACGGCATCGACGGCTTGCGCTACCTGTCCTCGGAGAGCAACTCCGACGGCAGCATGACCGTCACCGCCACCTTCGAGCAGGGCACCAACCCGGACATTGCCCAGGTCCAGGTGCAGAACAAACTGCAGCTGGCCACTCCCTTGTTGCCGCAGGAAGTGCAGCAGCAGGGCATCCGCGTGACCAAGGCAGTGAAGAACTTCCTGCTGGTGATCGGCGTGGTTTCCGAAGACGGCTCGATGGACAAGAACGACCTGTCCAACTACATCGTCTCCAACATGCAGGACGCCATTTCGCGCACCAAGGGTGTCGGCGACTTCCAGGTGTTCGGCTCGCAGTACGCCATGCGCATCTGGCTCGATCCGGCCAAACTGCTCAACTACCAGCTGACGCCGGTGGACGTGAAAACCGCGATCCAGGCGCAGAACGTGCAGATTTCCTCCGGCCAGCTCGGCGGTCTGCCGGCTTCGCCGGGCACCCAGCTGAACGCCACCATCATCGGCAAGACCCGCCTGCAGACGCCCGAGCAGTTCGGCGCAATCCTGCTCAAGGTCAGCCGTGACGGCTCGCAAGTGCGCCTCAGCGATGTCGCCAAGATCGAGCTGGGCGGCGAGAACTACGCCATCAGCGCGCAGTACAACGGCAACCCGGCCTCCGGCCTGGCGGTCAAACTGGCCACCGGCGCCAACGCCCTGGACACCGCCCGTGCCCTGCGCGCCACCATCGACGAGCTGCAGCCATTCTTCCCCGCCGGGATGAAAGTGGTGTTCCCCTACGACACCACCCCGGTGGTCTCGGCCTCCATCGAAGGCGTGGTGCACACCCTGGGCGAAGCCATCGTCCTGGTGTTCCTGGTGATGTTCCTGTTCCTGCAGAACTTCCGCGCCACCATCATTCCCACCCTGGCGGTGCCGGTGGTATTGCTCGGCACCTTTGGCGTGCTGGCTGCCTTCGGCTTCACCATCAACACCCTGACCATGTTCGCCATGGTTCTGGCCATCGGCCTGCTGGTGGACGACGCCATCGTGGTGGTGGAGAACGTCGAGCGGGTGATGGCCGAGGAAGGCCTGTCGCCGCTGGAAGCCACGCGCAAGTCCATGGGCCAGATCCAGGGTGCGCTGATCGGTATCGCCCTGGTGCTGTCGGCGGTGTTCCTGCCGATGGCTTTCTTCGGCGGCTCCACGGGGGTGATCTACCGGCAGTTCTCGATCACCATCGTTTCGGCCATGGCCCTCTCGGTGCTGGTTGCCCTGGTGTTCACCCCGGCACTCTGCGCGACCCTGCTCAAGCCGGTCGCCAAGGGCCACCATGCGCCCAAACGCGGCTTCTTCGGCTGGTTCAACCGTGGCTTCGAGCGCAGCGTCAACGGCTACGAGCGCAGCGTGCGCGGCATCCTCAAACGCCGCCTGCCGTTCGTGGTGCTGTACCTGGTGATCGTCGCCATCATGGCCTGGATGTTCACCCGTATCCCCACCGCCTTCCTCCCCGAGGAGGACCAGGGCGTGCTGTTCGCCCAGGTGCAGACTCCGGCCGGCGCCAGTGCTGAACGCACCCAGGCGGTGGTCGACCAGATGCGCGAATACCTGCTGGCCGACGAGAAAGACACGGTGAAATCGGTGTTCACCGTTACCGGGTTCAACTTCGCCGGTCGCGGCCAGAGCTCGGGCATGGCCTTCATCATGCTCAAGCCCTGGGAAGAGCGTCCGGGTGCCGAGCACAGCGTGTTCAGCCTGGCCGAGCGCGCGCAGCAGCACTTCTTCAGCTTCCGCGATGCCATGGTGTTCGCCTTCGCTCCGCCGGCCGTGCTGGAGATGGGTAACGCCACCGGTTTCGACTTCTTCCTGCAGGACCGCGCCGGCGTGGGCCATGAAACCCTCAACGCCGCCCGCGACCGGTTCCTCGAACTGGCCAAGCAGAACCCGGTGCTGGCCCGCGTGCGCGCCAACGGCCTGTACGACGAGCCGCAGTACCAGCTGTTGATCGATGACGAGAAGGCCAGCGCCCACGGCGTGTCCCTGGCCAACATCAACAACACCGTGGCCATCGCCTGGGGTGCCAGCTACGTCAACGACTTCATCGACCGCGGCCGGGTGAAGAAGGTCTACCTGCAAGGTGTGCCGGAAGCGCGGATGAACCCCGATGACCTCGGCAAGTGGTACGTGCGCAACGACGACGGGCAGATGGTGCCGTTCAGCGCCTTCGCCAGCGGCGAGTGGGTCTACGGTGCGCCGAAGCTGGCGCGCTACAACGGCGTGCCGGCGATCGAGATTCTCGGTGAACCGGCGCCGGGGCACAGCTCTGGCGAGGCCATGGCGGCCGTCGAGGAGATCATCAAGCAACTGCCGGCAGGTGTCGGTTATTCCTGGACCGGGCTGTCCTACGAGGAGCGCCTGTCCGGCTCCCAGGCGCCGGCGCTGTACGCCCTGTCACTGCTGGTGGTGTTCCTCTGCCTGGCGGCGCTGTACGAGAGCTGGTCGATCCCGTTCTCGGTGATGCTGGTGGTGCCGTTGGGGATCATCGGTGCGCTGCTGTTCACCAGCATGCGCGGGCTCTCCAACGACGTGTTCTTCCAGGTCGGCCTGCTCACCACCATTGGCCTGTCGGCGAAGAACGCGATCCTCATCGTCGAGTTCGCCAAGGAGCTGCACGAGCAGGGTAGAAGCCTGTTCGACGCGGCCATCGAGGCCTGCCGCATGCGTCTGCGCCCGATCATCATGACCTCGCTGGCGTTCATCCTCGGCGTGGTGCCGATGGCGATCTCCACGGGCGCCGGTTCCGGCAGCCAGCACGCCATCGGTACCGGCGTGATTGGCGGCATGCTCACGGCCACGGTCCTGGCGATCTTCTGGGTGCCGCTGTTCTATGTCCTGGTCTGCTCGTTGTTCAAGGACAAGCGCAGCAAAGATGCCATCAAAGAGGAGGCCGTCCAGTGAGGCAGTCCCTGTTGTCCCTTGCCGTCGCCAGCGTGTTGCTCGGCGGCTGCAGCATGATCCCCGATTACCAGCGCCCGGATGCCCCGGTGGACGGTGCCTGGCCACAGGGCGCGGCCTATACCGCCAATGGTGCTGCGCAGACCGACGTGTCGGCGGCGGCCCTGGGCTGGCGCGAATTCTTCCGCGACCCGGCGCTGCAGCAATTGGTCGAGGTGGCGCTGAGCAACAACCGCGACCTGCGCATCGCCGCGTTGAATGTCGATGCCTACCGCGCGCAGCACCGCATCCAGCGCTCGGAATTGTTCCCGAGCATTGCCGCGGCCGGCGATGGCACCCGCCAGCGCCTGCCAGGCGATCTGTCGTCGAGTGGCGAGCCCACCACCAGCGGCCAGTACAGCGCGACGCTGGGCACCAGTGCCTGGGAGATCGACTTCTTCGGTCGCCTGCGCAGCCTCGACGAGCAGGCCTTGCAGCTCTACTTCGCCAGCGAAGAAGCCCAGCGCAGCACGCAGATCAGCCTGGTGGCCAGCGTGGCCAATGCCTACCTGACCCTGCAGGCCGACCAGCAACTGCTGCAACTGACCCGCGATACCCTGGAGACCTACCGCAAGAGCTACGCCCTCACCGAGCGCAGCTTCAACGTCGGCGTGGCCGATGCGCTGTCGCTGAGCCAGGCGCGCACCTCGGTGCAGAGCGCCGAAGTCAGCCTGGCGCAGTACAGCCGCCTGGTCGCCCAGGACCGCAACGCCCTGGCGCTGCTGCTGGGCAACGGCGTGCCGGCGAGTCTGCCGCAGGGTGAAGTGCTGAACGCCGACCTGCTGGCCGAAGTGCCAGCCGGGCTGCCATCCGAACTGCTGCAGCGCCGCCCGGATGTACTCCAGGCCGAGCATCAGCTGCAGGCGGCGAATGCCAGTATTGGTGCGGCGCGTGCGGCGTTCTTCCCCAATATCAGCCTGACCGCCAACGCCGGCAGTGCCAGCAGCGAGCTGTCCGGGTTGTTCGATGGCGGTTCGGGTAGCTGGCTGTTCCAGCCGTCGATCAACCTGCCGATCTTCACGGCCGGTCGTCTGAAGGCCAACCTCGACTACGCCGAGGTGCAGAAGAACATCCAGGTCGCCAGCTACGAGAAAGCCATCCAGACCGCCTTCCAGGAAGTCGCCGATGGCCTGGCCGCGCGTACCACCTACGAGGAGCAGCTCAGCGCCCAGCGCGCGCTGGTCGGCACCAGCGAGGAGTACTACCGTCTCGCCGAGCGCCGCTTCCGCACTGGGGTGGACAGCTACCTGACCCTGCTCGACGCCCAGCGCCAGCTGTTCAGCGCCAAGCAGCAACTGATCGGCGACCGCCTCAACCAGCTGACCAGCGAGGTCAACCTGTACAAGGCCCTCGGCGGCGGCTGGCA
>JBBNAI010000071.1:0-10318 GCA_037994305.1 Pseudomonas sp.
CGATCAGCCAGGCGAGCAGGGCGAGGAGCAGGAGGTGGCGTTTGCGGGGGCGTTTCATTGCGTGCCGGCTCTACGCAGGCGGCGGATCAATTGACTCAATCCCTCGGCTTTCAGGCAGAGAAGCAGGCCTATCAGCAACTCGATCACAGTGATCAGTTCCTGGATCGAGTACGCCACCAGATTCTCCTGCACGGCAGGCGTGCCGCGCAGCATGTAGATGATCCAGGCGCCATTGTTGAAGAAGTCCGCGATGCTGCGAGCCACCAGGTAGACGCCCAGTACGCAGAACGCCACCGACTGCAGTTCCTGTGCGCTGATGCCGCCAGTATTGGCTTCGGTATCGGATGGCGGAGCTAGACGGCGTGCAAGGGTCATGGGGAACTTCAGCATGGCGAGAGCCATCAGCAGCAAACCAATGACTTTGCCGAGGCCCACTACGATCAGCCCGCGTATATCGCCAGGAACGCTGACGTTGGCGGCCTGGTGAATGTATTGGTACTGCTGGATGGCGGTGACAAACGTGGTGTACAGCAGAAACAACGCGAATATGCGCAAGGCGATGGCAAGCAGATCCGTGGTTTTCATGATTCTTCCCTGAGTGGCTCGTAAGTAGTTCGTGATGACGCGCGGCCTAGCCTTCCTGATGCGCCCGATACGCCCCCGGAGTCAGCCCGGTCCATTTCTTGAACGCGCGGTGGAAGGCTGAGGGTTCGGAGAAGCCGAGCTGTTCGGCCAGGGCCTGGATTGGCAGTTCGTCGCGGCCCAGGTGGTAGATGGCCAGGTCGCGACGCAGGTGGTCCTTGAGTTCCTGAAAGCTGCTGCCTTCCTCGCGCAGGTGGCGGCGCAGGGTTTGCGGGCTGACATGCAGTTGCTGGGCAACCTGCTCCAGATCCGGCCAGTGCGCGCAATCGCGGCCAAGCAGGCGGCGGATGCGGCTGGTCAGGCTGTCGCCACCGTCCGGGCGGGCCAGCAGGTCGGCGGGAGAGTGTTCGAGGAATTGCTTGAGCGTGCGCTCGTCCTGCAGCAGCGGCATGTCCAGGTAGCGGCTGTGGAACAGCAGGCTGGTGCGTTCGGCAGCGAAGCGCCGCGGGCAGGGGAAGAGCAGGTCGTACTCGCTGCTGTGGGCCGGTTCGGCATAGGCGAAGGAGGCTTCCTCCAGGCGGATGCGCTGGCCGATCAGCCAACTGCCGAAACGGTGCCAGATCACCAGCAGGCTTTCGGTGAGGAAGTGGTCCGGGTCCCACAGCAGTGAGCTGTCGATGCTCAAGTGGACCCACTCGCCCTCGCGCTGCAGGCGTACCTGGGGCACATCGGGGAACAGGTCGTAGAACAGCATTCCGCGCACCAGAGCTTTCTCCAGGGTGCGGCAGTGGATGATGGCGTGGCCCATCATGGCGAAGGTACCGCGCTTGCTGCGGCCGCGGCCGAAGCCCATGTATTCGTCGTCGAGCAGCGCCCACAGGCCTTGCAGCAGTTGGGTGAACTGCTCGGGGGCGAGGCGCGCACGGGGTTCGTCGAGCAGCGCCGGCTGGATGCCCAGCTCGCGCAGCAGCGGGCGGTAATCCAGGCCCTGGCGCTCGGCGCCGCGCAGGGCGGCACGGATGAAGTGGCTGGCGATGGTGCGTTCGCGCATGGGGTGGCTCATCGGAAGACTGGCCGGATGGTAGGGCGAGCGGCGCCGGTGGACAAGCCTAGGCCAGCAACGCCACCGACTTGATCTGCGCCCACAGCCGCTGACCGTCGTGCAGGCCGAGCTGGTCGCGGGAGTAGCGGGTGATGCGTGCCAGCAGCGGTGTGCCGTCCATGTCCAGGCGTACCAGGATGTGGGCCGGGTTGTCCGCCGCAGCCTGGCTGTGCACGGTCACGGGCAGCAGGTTGAGGATGCTGCTGTGCTCCGGCCGCTGCAGGCTCAGGCTGACATCGCGGGCCTGCACCTTGACCCGCAGGGGTTTGCCAACGGCCAGTGGAGGGTGGGCGAGGCGCAGGCCCATGCTGCTGTTGGGGAAGGCCAGGCTCAGCAGCTGGTAGTCCGCATCGTGGCCGCTGACCTGCGCCTGCACCACCACGCCGGCATCCTCGCTTTGCGCCATGGGCAGGTCGAGGCGGGCGAGCAGCTGCGGCAGTGGGCCACTGGCGCGCACCCGGCCCTCGTCGAGCAGCACCAGGTGATCGGCCAGGCGCGCCACTTCATCCGCCGCATGGCTGACATAGAGGATGGGCATGTCCAGCTCGTCGTGCAGGCGTTCCAGATAGGGCAGGATTTCGTTCTTGCGCGCACTGTCGACGGCGGCCAGCGGCTCGTCCAGCAGCAACAGCCGGGGGCTGGTCAGCAGGGCACGGGCGATACCGACGCGCTGCCGCTCGCCGCCGGACAGGCGCGCCGGCAAGCGCTGCAGCAGATGGTCGATGCCCAGCAGCGCCAGCGCCTGGTCGAGATCGATGCGCCGCTCGTGCACCGGGATGCGCTTGAGGCCGTATTCCAGGTTCTGCTGCACGGACAGGTGCTCGAACAGGCTGGCTTCCTGGAACACGTAGCCCAGGGCGCGGCGGTGCGGGGCGAGGAAGTGTCCCTGGCGGCTGTCCTGCCAGCATTCGCCGTTGACCCACAAGGCACCCTCGGCGGGGCGCTCCAGGCCGGCGATGCAGCGCAGCAGGCTGGTCTTGCCGGAACCGGAGGGGCCGAACAGGGCGCTGACCCCACGACCGGGCAGGTCCAGCTCGACATCCAGCTGGAATTCGCCGTGGGCCAGGCGGAAGTTCGCCCGCAAGCGCTGGTCGGGAGATGTGGGGGTGTTTGGCATTGCCGTCAGATCCGCGTCGGTTGCAGGCGACCCTTGAGCTGCAGCGCCAGCAGGATCAGGAAGGAAAACAGCAGCATGCCGCCGGCCAGCCAGTGCGCCTGGGCGTACTCCATGGCCTCTACGTGGTTGAAGATCTGCACCGAGACCACGCTGGTTTTACCGGGGATGTTGCCGCCAATCATCAGCACCACGCCGAACTCGCCGATGGTGTGGGCAAAGCCCAGCACTGCGGCGGTAATGAAACCGGGCCGGGCCAGCGGCACGGCGACCGTGAAGAAACTGTCCCAGGGGCTGGCGCGCAGGGTCGCGGCGACCTCCAGCGGGCGTGTGCCGATGGCCTCGAAGGCATTCTGGATGGGCTGCACGACGAAGGGCAGGGAGTAGAACAGCGAGCCCACCACCAGGCCGGCGAAGCTGAATGGCAGGGTGCCCAGGCCGAGGCTCTGGGTCAGTTGGCCGATCGGCCCGTGGGGCCCCATGGTCACCAGCAGGTAGAAGCCGATCACTGTCGGCGGCAGCACCAGGGGCAGGGCGACCACAGCGCTGATCGGCCCCTTGAGCCAGGAGTGGGTGCGTGCCAGCCACCAGGCGATGGGGGTGCCGATCAGCAGCAACAGCACGGTGGTCAGCGATGCCAACTGCAGGGTCAACCAGATCGCGGCGAAGTCGGCGCTGGTAAGGGGCATCGCTGGGTTTTCCTTCGGCTGATCTATGGCGCGCACCGTACAAGATGCGCGGTGCCGATGACTACAACTGATAGCCGTAGGACTTGATCACGGCAGCAGCCTGTTCGCCGTGCAGGTAGTCGACCAGCGCCTTGGCCGCCGGATTGTCCTGGCCTTTCTTGAGGATCAGCGCGTCCTGGCGAATCGGCTCATGCAGCGTGGCGGGTACCAGCCAGGCCGAACCGCTGGTGAGCTTGCCATCCTTGTATACCTGCGACAGGGCGACGAAGCCCAGCTCGGCGTTGCCGCTGGAGACGAACTGCAGGGCCTGGGCGATGTTCTGCCCTTCGACGATCTTCGGCGCCACGGTCTCGCTCAGGCCCAGCTTGGCCAGTACCTGGGTGGCGGCCAGGCCGTAGGGCGCGGCTTTCGGGTTGGCGATGGCCAGGTGCTGGAACTGGTTGGCCTTGAGCACGGCCCCTTGTTCATCGACATAACCGTCCTTGGCCGACCACAGGGCCAGGGCGCCGATGGCGTAGGTGAAGCGCGAGCCGGCAGCGGCCAGGCCTTCGCTTTCCAGCTTGGCCGGGGTGCTGTCGTCGGCGGCGAGGAATACCTCGAACGGCGCGCCATTGTTGATCTGTGCGTAGAACTGCCCGGTGGCGCCGTAGGAGGCGACCACTTTGTGCCCGGTGGCTTTCTCGAAGCCCTCGGCGATGGCCTGCATCGGCGCGGTGAAGTTGGCGGCAACGGCCACCTGCACTTCAGCGGCCAGCGCGCTGCCACTGAAGGCGACAGCGGCGAGCAGGGCCAGCAGGTTGTGGGGAGTACGGCGGATCATCGGGAACTCCTTGTAGGTCGACAGCGACTGGCGTGGCCAGAGATTGTCCGGCCACGTCAGTCGCTGTGGCCAGTTAGAGAATCTGCAGGGTGTAGCTGAGGATCAGGCGGTTCTCGTCCTGGTCAGCCGCCGCGTTGCCGCGCAGGCTGGCGTTACGCCAGGAGAGGCCGAGGCCCTTGAGGGCGCCTTCCTGCAGGGTGTAATCGAGGCGGAAATCGCGTTCCCATTCTTGCTTGTCACCGGTGGCGCTGTCGATGTTGTCGCCCGACAGGTAGGTAACGATGGCTTTCAGGCCAGGGGCACCGACTTTGGTGAAGTCGTAGCCGTACTCGGCCAGCCAGGTTCGCTCGCCGGCACTGAGGAACTTGCCGATCTGGCGGTCGGTGATCAGGTACGCCGTGGCGCCATCGCCCTGGTTGAGGAACGGGAAGTTGCTGTCGCCGGAGACTTCCTGATAACCGGCGCTGAAGGCATGGCCGCCAAGGCTGTAGGTGAACAGGGCGCTCCAGGTGTCGTTGTCGACTTCGCCCTTGGTCACGCCATTGCCGTAGTAACCGCTGCTGACGAAGCCATCGGCACGGCCGGAGGCACTGCCGTTCGCGCCATCGGAGTCACTCTTGAAGTAGCGCAGGTCAGACTTCAGGGCGCCCGGGCCGATGGCCAGGTTGTGGGTCAGGCCGAGGAAGTGCTGCTGGTAGAAGTCTTCCAGGTTGCCGTAGTAGTACTGCGTCAGCAGGTCCTTGCCGATCTTGTAGTCGCCACCGGCGTAATAGAATTTGTTGCTGAACTGACCTTTCTTGGCGTCGTTGGCACCGCCGATGGACAGCCCTTCGCTGCTGCTCGAGCTGCGGCCCTTGGCGTGTTCCAGCTGGCCGCCGATCAGGGTCAGGTTTTCGATTTCGGAGGAGGTGACTTGCCCGCCTTCGAAGGTTTGCGGCAGCAGGCGACCGTCGTTGTAGGTCACCACCGGCAGCTTCGGTTGCAGGGTGCCGATGCGCCCTTCGGTTTTCGACAGGCGCACCTTGCCGGTTACCCCAGCGCTGCTGAAGTCATCCACCGCGTGGCCATCGCTGTCGGTGGGGAACACGGTGCCGCTGTATTTGTCGCTGGTCGGGTTGTAGTGGCGGCCCTTGCCGGAGTCGAGCTTGACCCCGAGCAGGCCCAGCGCGTCCACGCCGAAACCGACGGTGCCTGCGGTGTAACCGGAGGTGTAGTTGAAGAGGAAGCCCTGGCCCCACTCTTCCTGGGTGTTGGCGTCGGCGTTACGCGTGTCCTGGTTGATGTAGAAGTCGCGCAGGCCGAGGGTGGCCTTGCTGTCTTCGATGAAGCCGGCGGCGCCAGCTTGTTGGGCGAGTGCGCCAAGGGCGATAGCGAGGGTCGTTGTTCTCACGGGTCTTACTCCAAGGTGTATTGAGGGGCCGAGTGATTCGGCTCTTTGCTTGTCGTGTGCCAGGCACAGGTCGCGGAAAAACGTACGCAGAGGTACCTGCCTGGATGTTTTTCACGCAAAAAAAAGCGCCTGGGACCTTGCGGTTCCAGGCGCCTTTGCCTGTGTCTGTTTTGCCTGCGCTTGATGAAGCAAGCGCCCTCCAGGCCCGCGAGGGCTGAACGATCGCCGTTGACCGAAACTGGATGAGGAGTGCTATGCAGTGCCTATGCCAGGTTTTCGTCGCGGGCGCCCAATAAGTCGTTTTTGTGACTGTTTCATGGCGCGCAGCGGATGGCGTAGCGGGTGTTGCTGGGGCTTGAGCTGCGCCCGCTGTGGCGTTCGCTTGCGATTGGTGCGTCAGTGCGCCGTGATCGCTGTATTTCTGTGCATATCACGGCACTGCAGCGTGCTACGGCTGGCGAGGTGGAGTGCTCAAGGTCTGCGGGAGGCGGCGTGCCGGGGAAGCCCGAGGGAGATCAGGGCGGCCAGCAGGACAAACGCTGCGGCAGTCCACAGGCAGGCCGGCAAACCATGAGCCTGATAGACCCAGCCGGACAGCAGGGTGCCGATCAACCGGCCCAGGGCGTTGGACATGTAGTAGAAACCCACGTCCAGCGACACCCCGTCTTCCTTGGCGTAGCTGACGATCAGGAAGCTGTGCAGCGAGGAGTTCACCGCGAACAGCACGCCGAACAGCAGCAAGCCGCCGAGCAGCACCCAGTGCGCCGACCAGCCCGCCTGCAGGCCCAGGGCGATGGCCGCCGGCAGGCCAGCCAGCAATGCCGCCCAGGCGAAGGCGGCGCGACCGTCCGGCACCTGGCCGCTGCGCTTGCCGGTAATGGCCGGGGCCAGGGTCTGGACGATGCCGTAGCCGATGATCCAGCTGGCGAGAAAACCGCCGACCTGCCAGACGTCCCAACCGAATACGCTGGACAGGTATACCGGCAACGCCACCACGAACCACACGTCGCGGGCGCCGAACAAAAACAGGCGGGCGGCCGACAGGATGTTGATCGCCCGGCTCTTCGACAGCAGCTCGCGGAACTTGGGTTTGGCCTTGGCCTTGCCCAGGTCCTGCCTCAGCAGCCGCAGGCTGGCCAGCCAGATCAGCGCCAGCGCCGCGGCCATGGCCAGCACCGCACCCGTGAAACCGAGCAGGGCGAGCAGGGCTCCACCGAGGAAGAAACCGACGCCTTTCAGCGCATTCTTCGAACCGGTCAGGCGTGCCACCCATTTATACAGAGTGCCTTGTTCGCCAGCGGGCACCAGCAGCTTGAGCGAGCTCTTGGCGCTCATCTTGTTGAGGTCTTTGGCGATGCCGGACAGCGCCTGCGCGGCCATCACCCAGGGCACCGTCAGCCAGGCGGCCGGCACGGTGAGCATCAGCAGCGCCGCTACCTGCAGGCCGAGGCCGAGGTTCATGGTGCGATTCAGTCCCAGGCGCGCACCCAGGTAGCCGCCGAGCAGGTTGGTGACCACGCCGAACAGCTCGTAGAACAGGAACAGCGCAGCGATCTGCAGCGGCGAGTAGCCCAGGCCGTGGAAATGCAGCACCACCAGCATGCGCAGGGCGCCGTCGGTGAGGGTGAAGGCCCAGTAGTTGCCGGTCACCAGCACATATTGGCGAACGTGCGGGGGCAGGGCGGACAGCGCCTTGAACATGCCAGAGACTCCCGATCAGCCGGCCAGGCCGACCATGCGTGCCAGCTCGACGGTGCGGTTGGCGTAGCCCCACTCGTTGTCGTACCAGGCGTACAGCTTCACCTGGGTGCCGTTGACCACCAGGGTCGACAGCGCGTCGATGATCGAGGAGCGCGGGTCGGTGCGGTAGTCGATGGACACCAGCGGGCGTTCCTCAAAACCGAGGATGCCCTTGAGCGGGCCGGCAGCGGCGGCCTTGAGCAGGGCGTTGACCTCGTCCACGGTGGTGGCGCGTTCGACCTCGAACACGCAGTCGGTCAGCGAGGCGTTGGCCAGCGGCACGCGCACGGCGTGGCCGTTCAGCTTGCCGCGCAGTTCGGGGAAGATCTCGGCGATGGCCGTGGCCGAGCCGGTGGTGGTGGGGATCAGGCTCATGCCTGAAGCGCGGGCGCGGCGCAGGTCCTTGTGCGGCTGGTCGAGGATGCTCTGGGTGTTGGTCAGGTCGTGGATGGTGGTGATCGAGCCGTGGCGGATGCCGAGGTGCTCGTGGATCACCTTGACCACCGGCGCCAGGCAGTTGGTGGTGCAGGAGGCGGCGGTGACGATGCGGTGCACGGCCGGGTCGAACAGCTGCTGGTTGACGCCCATGACGATGTTCAGCGCCCCGGCTTCCTTGACCGGCGCGCTGACCACCACGCGCTTCACGCCCTGGTCCAGGTAAGCCTGCAGCACGGCGACGGTCTTCATCTTGCCGCTGGCTTCGATCACCAGGTCGCAGCCGCTCCAGTCGGTGTCGGCGATGGCCTTGTTGGCCGTGACCTTGATCGACTGGCCGTCGATCACCACGCAGTCGCCGGCGCTGCTGGCTTCATGCTGCCAGCGTCCGTGCACCGAGTCGAAGTTGAGCAGGTGGGCGTGGGTGGCGGCGTCGCCGGCGGGGTCGTTGATCTGCACGAACTCCAGCTCCGGCCAGCCCCAGGCGGCGCGCAGGGCCAGGCGTCCGATGCGGCCGAAACCGTTGATACCGACTTTGATGGTCATCTGGGGATTCCTTAAATGGCAGCTTGATTGACGCGTTTCGACAACTGTTCGGCGGATTCCTTGCGCTCGGAGTAGCGATCGACCAGGTAGTCGGAGCGCTCGCGCAGCAGCAGGGTGAACTTCACCAGTTCCTCCATCACGTCCACCACCCGGTCGTAATAGGCCGAGGGTTTCATCCGCCCGGCGCCATCGAACTCGAGGAAGGCCTTGGGCACCGAGGACTGATTGGGGATGGTGAACATGCGCATCCAGCGGCCCAGCACGCGCAGCTGGTTGACCACGTTGAACGACTGCGAACCACCGCAGACCTGCATCACGGCCAGGGTCTTGCCCTGGGTCGGGCGGACGGCGCCGATGGCCAGCGGCACCCAGTCGATCTGCGCCTTGAACACGGCGGTCATCGCGCCGTGGCGCTCGGGCGAGCACCACACCTGGCCTTCCGACCACTGCATCAGTTCGCGCAGCTCCTGCACCTTGGGGTGGCTGTCCGGCGCGTCGTCCGGCAGCGGCAGGCCGCGCGGGTCGAAGATGCGCGTCTCGGCGCCGAAGCGTTCAAGCAGGCGCGCGGCTTCCTCGGTGAGCAGACGGCTGAACGAGTGCTGCCGGGTCGAGCCGTAGAGCAGCAGGATGCGTGGCGCGTGGGTGGCCTGCAGGGGATTGGCGAGCCGCTTGGCATCAGGCAATTCGAGCAGGTCGAAGTCGAGGTTGGGCAAGTTGTCATCGTGCATCGGTTGGCTCCTCTTGTTCAGCAGCAGGCGGCCCGTTCCGGGCGGCCATCCATGCATTGCAGGCGCTGGGCCACGGGGTTGAGCCAGTCACGGTTGGCTTCCAGGGTGCTGCGCAGAAGGCCCAGCACCCACTCCGGCAGGTTCGGGTGCAGGCGGTAGTAGACCCATTGGCCCTGGCGGCGATCGGCCAGCAAGCCACCCGTACGTAGTTGTGCCAGGTGGCGGGAGATCTTCGGCTGGCTCTCATCCAGGGCGCAGGTCAGCTCGCAGACGCACAGCTCGCCTTCGCGGGTGACCAGCAACATCAGGCGCACGCGGGTGTCGTCGGCCAGGCACTTGAAGACGTCGGTGGGTGTCAGGGCTTCGCTCATGATGGGCGCTTCCTTCATATTCGATTTATCGAATATATGAAAAATCGAATATTAGGTAAAGCTGCGCAGGCAATGAGCGAACGCACTGCGGGGTGGGGGAAATCCGCCGCGTACTTGGCGGAAAACCGCCAAAATGCTCGAATCAGAGGGCTTTATATTTTATTAAGTGTTTGTTTTTAAATGATTTAATTTGATTTTTATACATGGCACACGCCCTGCAATTAGCGCTGTAGCTCCCGGTGGAGCCCACAACAAATCCCTCCAGTGCAGGAGGGTTAGCGCTAAACGCGGCTGCGCAACCTCGTGGATATCGAGGCTGGCGCGGCAAGAGAGGAACTGCCATGACCCGCAAACCGCTGTACAAGAGCCTGTACGCCCAAGTGCTGGTGGCCATCGCCATCGGTATCGCCATCGGTCACTTCTACCCGGAGGTCGGCGTTGCGCTGAAGCCGCTGGGTGATGGCTTCGTCAAACTGATCAAGATGGCCATCGCGCCGATCATCTTCTGCACCGTGGTCAGCGGTATCGCCGGCATGCAGGACATGAAGGCCGTGGGCAAGACCGGCGGTTATGCGCTGCTGTATTTCGAGATCGTCTCCACCGTGGCCCTGCTGATCGGCCTGATCGTGGTCAACATCGTGCAGCCGGGTGTCGGCATGCATGTCGACCCAACTACCCTCGACACCAAGGGCATTGCCGCCTATGCCGCTGCGGGTGAGTCGCAGAGCACCATCGCCTTCCTGCTCAACGTGATCCCCAGCACCATCGTTGGCGCCTTCGCCACCGGCGATATCCTGCAAG
>JBBNAI010000072.1:0-1336 GCA_037994305.1 Pseudomonas sp.
CGCCGATGCCATCGATCTTGCAGTCGATGTCGTGGTCGCCGTCGCACAGGCGGATGCCCTTGACCTTGGTGCCGACCTTGACCACCAGGGACGAGCCCTTGACCTTGAGATCCTTGATCACGCTGACAGTGTCGCCGTCCTGCAGGACGTTGCCGACGGCATCGCGGATGACCTTGTCGCCTTCTGCCGAGGCTTCTGCGGCGCCATCGGCGGACCACTCATGGGCGCACTCCGGGCACACCAGCTGGGCGCCATCTTCGTAGGTGAATTCGGAGTTGCATTGGGGGCAGGGCGGCAGGGTGCTCATGGCGCTTCCTTGGGTTCAGCGGTGTAAAAGGCCGTGCATTGTATAGGGTTTTTGTCGGCGCGGATGCTCTGGTGCGATGGGCGCCGCCTGACGCTCGGCGAATTGCAGTCGAACTACCGCTGCCAATGCGCCGTCCCACGCTGTAGCGATGGGTGAAGTGCAGGGGATGGCGGCATGTTTTTTCCGGATTTGCGCGGGGTGTCCTGGTGGACGATCAGTAAATGCACGGTGACCGAGTTCATCGACGATGAGCTGCCGACTTATGCGTCGGCACTGGCCTTTCAGCTGTTCTTCTCGCTGTTCCCCTTCCTGTTGTTTCTGGTGGCGATCATCGGTTTGCTGGATATCCAGCCGTTCTTCGACTGGCTGCGCGAGCAGGCGGCGCTGGTGTTGCCGCGCGCGGTGATGGAGCTGGTCGATCCGGCTATCCAGCAGTTGCAGACGCAGAAGGTCGGGTTGTTCTCCGTGGGTATCCTTCTGGCGCTGTGGACGGCATCGGCGGCAGTGCGCTCGACCATGGCGGCGATGAACAAGGCCTACGGCGTGATCGATGCGCGGCCGCTGTGGAAGCGCGTGCCGTTGTCACTGCTCTACACCGTGGCCATCGCCCTGGCGCTGCTGACGGCTGCAGGGCTGATGGTCACCGGGCCGCAGGCGATGAACTGGCTGGCCCAGCAAGTGGGCCTGGAGCGTACGGTGGTGATCCTCTGGACCTGGCTGCGCTGGCCGTTGGCGCTGCTGATGCTGATGGCGGTGGTGGCTGCGGTGTATTACCTGGCGCCGGATGTGCAGCAGGAGTTTCGCTTCATCACGCCGGGTTCAGTGCTGGCGGTGGTGGTGTGGATCGGTGCTTCGCTGGCCTTCGGTTTCTACGCGCAGAACTTCGCCAGCTATAACGCGACCTACGGCAGCATCGGCGCGATCATCCTGTTCCTGCTCTATCTGTACATCTCCTCGGCCGTGCTGCTGTTCGGCGCCGAGCTGAATGCGGTGATCGAGCACCACGCCCGCGACGGCAAGGCGCCGGGG
>JBBNAI010000073.1:0-11379 GCA_037994305.1 Pseudomonas sp.
GTTTCTGCCCACCGGAAAGCTCCCACACGCGTCGATTGTCGAAGCCGGCCAGGTCGACCAAGGCCAGCAGCTCGCGGGCCTTGGCTTCGCGTTGCGGGCGCGCCACGCCGGCCAGTTCGAGGCCGAAAGCGACGTTATGCAGCACGTTCTGCCAGGGCAGCAGGGCGTCGTCCTGGAACACCACGCCGCGCTCGGCGCTGGGGCCGCGCACTGGGCGCTGGTCGAGGGTGATGCTGCCGCCACTGGGGCTGACGAAACCGGCGATCAGGTTGAGCAGGGTGGTTTTGCCGCTGCCGGAAGGACCGAGGGCCACCAGCAGTTGCTGTGGCCCGAGGGTGAGGGAGATGTCACTCAGTACCGGCTCGGCCGTGCCGGGGTACTGTGCGCTGATGCGCTCCAGCTGTAGTAAGGCCATGTCGTTCTCGGTGTGGGTCTTGGGTGCGGTGTTCGCGGGTTACACCCGTCCTACATCTGGATTCCCGCCTGCGCGGGAATGACGAAGAATGGAGGGCGGGTGGGGGCAGGCGTCAGTTGGTGACGTACTGGTTGCTGACGTAGGGCGCGTAGTCCGGCAGCACCGCGTCGACCTTGCCCTGTTCCTTGAGGAAGGCGGCGGTGTCGGTGATCGCCTGGGTGGTCGGCGCGCCGAGGGCGGTAGCCTGGTCGGCGGCCAGCGGGAACACGTTGCCTTGCAGCAGCAGCGGGATGTCCTCGGCCTTGGCCCCGGACAGCTTCACCACCTTGGCGATGTTGTCCTGGTCAGCCAGCCAGGCTTGCGGGTTCTGGCGGTAGTCGGCGTAGGCGTCGAGGGTGACCTTGGCGAAGGCACGCACCACTTCCGGGTGTTTTTGCGCGAAGTCCTTGCGCACGATCCAGGCGTCGAAGGTCGGTGCGCCGAGTTTGCTCAGCTCGCCGGAGGTGATCAGCACCTTGCCATTCTGCTTGGCCACGCCCAGTGCCGGGTCCCACACGTAGGTGGCGTCGATGTCGCCACGCTGCCAGGCGGCGATGATTGCCGGCGGCGCCAGGTTGAGGATCTGCACCTTGGCCGGGTCGATGTTCCAGTGCTTGAGCGCGGCCAGCAGGCTGTAGTGGCCGGTGGAAACGAAGGGCACGGCGATCTTCTTGCCGATCAGGTCCTGCGGGCCTTTGATCCCGGAGCCTTCACGGGCGACCAGGGCCTCGGCGGCGCCGATCTGGGTGGCGATCAGGAACGTCTGTACCGGCAGCTGGCGGGTGGCGGCGGCGGCCAGCGGGCTGGAGCCCACATAGCCGATCTGCACATCGCCGGAAGCCACGGCGGTGATCACTTCCGCGCCGCTGTCGAACTTGCGCCAGTCGATCTCGGACTTGCTGGCCTTTTCATAGGCGCCATCGGCCTGGGCGACTTTGGCCGGGTCGACGGTGGTCTGGTAGGCCACGGTGAAGTCAGCGGCCTGGGCGGCGAACCCGAGGCTGCTCAGGGTCAGTGCGGCAAGCAGGCGGCGGGTAAACGGAAGACGGGTCATGGGGTTCGCTCCTCAGCGTCAGGCAGGGCCGATCAGAGGAGGCCGAGCCACGGGACAGATTCATTGTTGGAGCCTGCTTACGATCTCCTGACTCGCGGCCAGACCGCGTTAAAAACGACCTCGGAAAGCGGCTTGCCGCTAACGGGCTTTAGCGCGACCCGGAGGGCGAGTGAAACGAGTCATGCTCATTTACAGCTCGTAAACTCCGCTTCCTCGGCCGTTTGATTCGCTAGCGCTCACCCTGCGGGCCAGCCTTACGGCTGTTACTCCCGCTGGTCGTAGCGCCTTGTCTGGCTCTAATTCAGGAAATCGTAAACAGGCTCTTATGGGGTTGTCCGGTGATCCGGTGAAGACAAGCTAAACGATCTAAAAACAATGAAATAAAGAATTTTTAGGCATTAGCTTATGAGCCGTTGCGCTTATGAGCACGGCGAGCCAGGCCGGCTGCGGTGGAATGCTCGAATAGAACCACATCGAATAAATAAATAATTTCTTATTACTTAACAGGTATATCGCTGCCGCCTAGACTGACCGCCACACGTCGTTCAAGGAGGCCAGCGATGCGCAGCCAATCCCTTAGTTATCTGATCCTGCCGGGCTGGCAGGGCTCACCGGATGAGCACTGGCAAAGCCACTGGCAGCGCAGCCTGCCGAACACCAGTCGGGTCGAGCAGGCCGACTGGCAGCAGCCGGACCCGCACAGCTGGGTCGACGCCCTGGAGCGCGCGGTCGTTGCGGCGCAGAGCCCGGTGGTGCTGATTGCCCACAGTCTCGGTTGCGTGACCGTGGCGCGCTGGGCCGCGCAGGCGCCCCTGGCTTCGTTGCGCAAGGTGCGTGGCGCGCTGCTGGTGGCTCCGGCGGACGTCGAGCGGCCTGGCTGCCCCGAGGCGCTGCAGGGTTTCGCGCCGATTTCCCGCGAGCTGCTGCCATTCCCCAGCGTGCTGGTGGGCTCCGACAACGACCATGCCGCCAGCGCCGTGCGTGCCCTGGAGCTGGCCCGTGACTGGGGTTCGCAGCCGGCCATCCTGCCGGGTGCTGGGCACATCAATGTGAAGTCCGGTCACCAGCGCTGGGAGCAGGGTTTCGCCTACCTCTACCGCCTGCAGCAGCAGATGGAACAGTTGCAACGCCGCAGCGCCTGAAGCTGTTCTGCGCCTGAGTCGCCATGAGTCTGGTGGCTCAGTGCACGCCGCGCCGCCGTCAGGCCGCGCCGATTACCCGAAGTCAGTGCCGGGCCCGTTGCCGGCCTGGCCAGGAGAACCGAAGTGAGCCATCCCCCACAGCCTGGTCAGCCGTTGCTGACCTTCCCCGAAGCCGACAAGAGCCCGCTGAGCATCCGTGCCAAGGCGCTGGTGTTTGTCGACGCGCGCTCGCGCCAGTTGCGCCAGCAGGTGCAGGAGCTGGCACCCGCGGGTCAGGCGCTGCTGATCCTTGGTGAGATCGGTACCGGCAAGGAATTGCTGGCCCGTCACGTGCACCGCGAGAGCGAGCGCGGTGGCCTGTTCGTCGCAGTCAATTGCGGAGCGATCAGTCCTACCTGGGGCGAAGCCGAGCTGTTCGGCCATGCCGCCGGTGCCTATGCCGGCGCCGCGAGCAGCCGTGCCGGCTGGTTCGGTTCGGCCAATGGCGGCACCCTGTATCTGGACGAGATCGGTGATCTGCCGTTGAGCCTGCAAAGCAAGCTGCTGGCTGCCCTGGAAAACCGCGAAGTGCTGCGCCTCGGCGCGCATCAGGCGACACCGGTGGATGTGCGCCTGGTCGCTGCCACCAGCATCGACCTGGCCCAGGCGGTGGCTGCCGGCAAGTTCAACCAGCGGCTGTACCTGTACCTCAACGAGGGGCGGCTCGACCTGCCGGCGCTGCGCGACCGGCCGGGCGATATCCTGCCTCTGGCCGAATACTTTCTCGGGCTCTACACCCAGCGTCTCGGCCTGGAGATTCCGCAGATCAGCTACGACGCGCAGCAGGTGCTGGAACTCTATGCCTGGCCGGGCAACACCCGCGAGCTGGAGAACGTCATCCACTTCGCCCTGCTGGTCAGCAGCGGCGAGGAGATCCTGCCGGAACACCTCAACCTGCCCAGTGCCGCGGCGCAACTGGCGCTGATCGAACGCCAGCTGCTGTTGCTCAGCGCGGAGCAGCGCGAACAGTTGCGCCAGCGTCTGGCATCCTGAGGCACAGCTCGTAGGGCGGTTCTGAGCCGGGCTAATTGCCGAGCAGGCTGAGGCTTCTGGTTTCGCCCTCCTGGGCGAGTCCCTTTTGGCATACGCCCCAAAAGGAACCAAAGGGTCTGTGCCCCTGCATCCGGGTCTGGCTACGCCAGACTGATTCGCTCCGCTCACCCTTCGGGCCAGCCTGCGGCTGTTACTTCGCTACGCTTCGTTTCCCTCACTCCATCATCGCTCCAGGGGCCCGCCGCGAAGGGCCATCCCGGCTCTCGCGACATCCATGTCGCTCGACCCCTTACGCAATGATTCCGTTCGGCCATCCTGATGGGGCGCCTGGCGCTGCTTGAGAGACCGGGTGAGAAGAGCGCACGAACTGATTGTTCCGTGACGCTCCGCGCAGGGGGCAGGGCTGTACGACACAGCGAATGGACGCAGGGAACCCTCAGTCGCCGAGATCGGCCTTCCACTGCGCGTCCAGCGCCGCGACCTTGGCCACCGCCGGGCGCTCGGCCAGGCGTTCGACATAGGCCTTGATCACCGGCAGGTCGGGAACGAGGCCGAAACCCACGGTCCAGCGCAGCGCGATGCCCCAGAGGATGTCGGCGCTGCTCAGGCGCTCGCCAAGCAGGTAGGGGCCTTTTTCCAATTGCGCCACCAGGGTGGCGAGCATGCTGTCGAAGTCGCCATAGGGGCTCTGCCTGAGGGGGGCGGCCGGGATCTGGCGAGCGCGGTCACTCAGCGCCGGCTCGAAGCAGGAGCCATAGAACGCCAGCCAGCGCAGCCAGGCACCGCGTTGAGGATCGCCGATGGGTGGGGTCAGACCGGCTTCCGGGTAGAGGTCGCTGAGGTAGATGAACAGGGCCACCTGCTCGGTAATCAGGCAGTTGCCGTGCAGCAGGGCCGGCACTTTGCCCATCGGGTTGATGGCCAGGTACTCGGGCTGGCGTTGCTGGCCCTGGGGCAGGCTGAGCAGGCGCGGGCGGTAATCGGCACCCAGCTCCTCGAGCAGGATCACCACCCCGGTGGAGCGGCTGTTGGGGGCGTGGAACAGGGTGACGCGGCGGTCCTGGTGCATACGGCCTCCTGGCGGCGAACGAACAAGGGGGAGGACAACCCTAGTTCAGATTGTCTCCCCCTGTTCGACGCGCGGATGGGCGCATCCGTTCAGGAATACAGCGACGGTGTCGGTGGCACGCCGTTGATCACCCAGTTGCCGATGTCGCGCACCTTGTAGTCCAGCGGGTCGTGCAGGGTGTGCACGCGCACGTTGCGCCAGAAGCGGTCGAAGCCGTAGTGCGACGCGGTGGAGCGGGCGCCGAGGGCTTCGAATACCTGGGCGGTAATGTCCAGGGCGGCGCGCGCCGAGGTCACTCGCGCCTCGGCGATCAACAGCGCCACGTCACCGCGCTCGGCGGCGCCCAGGGCCGGTTTTTCCCAGGCCTGCTGCAGGCGTTCGGCAGCATGTTCGGCCAGCAGCAGGGCGCTGCGGTATTGCAGCCAGAGTTCGCCGTAGCGCTTCTGGATGAACGGGTCTTCGCCGGAGCTGGCGACGTTGGCACCGATCCACGGTCGCGCCTGTTCGCGGGTGTAGCGCAGCGCGCCGTCCAGGGCGCCCTGGATATTGCCGAGGTAGAGCTGGGTCAGGATCAGTTGCGACAGGCACACGCGCAGGCTGCTGCGGGGGCTCTGGCCGCCGGACAGGAGCAGTTCGTCGCGGTCGACGAAGACATTCTCGAACTGCACCGTGCCGCTGTCGGTCTGGCGCTGGCCGAAGGCGTCCCAGTCATCGTTGACCGCCAGGCCTTCGCGCTGCGCCGGCAGCACCAGGAACACCCGGTCGGCCGCGCTGTGGCTGCGCGGTGCGCTGACCACCAGGGCGTCGGCACCGAGGGCGCCGGAGCAGAAGGATTTGCGTCCGTTGAGCTCGTGGTGCTCCTCGCGGGCGCTGAGCTTCAGGCCCAGGTCGCGGCCGTTGGTGGCGTTACCCCAGAACCAGCGTTCCTGCACCGAGCGTTGCAGCCAGTGGCGCTGCTGCTCGGCACTGCCATAGAGGAGGATGGTGGCGACCTGCAGGTGGTTGAAGGCCAGCAGGTGGGCCAGCGAACTGTCGGCGGCGGCCAGGTGGCGGATGATCCGGTAGATCTCCGGCCAGGCACGTTCCTGGCCATCGAAACGCTGCGGAATAGCCAGGCTGAGCAGGCCGC
Organism: Pseudomonas sp.; assembly: GCA_037994305.1. GTDB lineage: Bacteria > Pseudomonadota > Gammaproteobacteria > Pseudomonadales > Pseudomonadaceae > Aquipseudomonas. Next base: position 5,881 of record JBBNAI010000073.1, read on the forward strand.
TGTCGCGAATCAGCTCGCGTTCGGCCCGGGCATGGCCGCCACGCTTGTCGCGCTCGATGGCCGTGGCGGCGAGGCGCTTGGCCAGGCGCTCGACCTTGACCGTGAGGTTGCCGAAGTCGGCGGGAAACAGCCGCGCGTCCAGCAGCGGTTCGGCATTGCGGTGCAGGTGATGGGCTTCAGCGGACATCGCCGGCCTCCGGCTTCCAGATGGCCACGGCGCTGGCGTCGACCGCCTTGGGCAGCAGGCCGGCGGCGAAGAAGGCATCGGCGATCTTCTGCTGCTCGACCAGGCTGCTGGCCTGCACGGCACGCACCTGGTAGCTGCGGCGCGCGTTGGCCTGCTCGACGATCGACGGGTCCAGGTTGCCCCACTGCGGGCCGAGGATTTCTGCGGCCTGGCGCGGGTTGGCGCGCAGCCAGTCACCGGCCTTGACCAGCTCGGTGTAGACCGCCTGCAGCACCTGCGGGTGTTCCTTGGCGAAGCGCGTGCTGGTCAGGTAGTAGCGCTGGTAGCTGGCCAGCTCGCGGCCATCGGCCAGGGTGCGGGTCGGCAACTGGCGCTGGGCGCTGCTGAGGAAGGGTTCCCAGGTCACCCAGGCATCCACCTTGCGGTTCTCGAAAGCGGCGCGGCCGTCGGCTGGGGTCAGGTAGGCCGGCTGGATATCGCTGAATTTCAGCCCGGCCTTGGTCAGTGCGGCAATCAGCAGGTAGTGGCTGCCGGCGGCCTTGGTCACCGCAATCTTCTTGCCTTTCAGTTCACTGAGGCTGTGCAGGGGCGAGTCGTCGCGCACGATGATCGCCTGGGCGCCGGGCGAGGGCGCTTCCTGGGCGAAGTAGGCGAGCTGCGCGCCGGCAGCCTGGGCGAACACCGGCACGGTGTCGGCGACATCGGCGGAGAGGTCGACGTTGCCGACATTCAGGGCTTCCAGCAGTGGCTGGCCACTGGCGAACTCGTGCCAGCTGATGTGGATGTCCTGCGCGGCCAGGGCTTTTTCCAGGGTGCCCTGAGTCTTCAGCAGGCTGATCAGGGTGGAGGATTTCTGGTAGCCGATACGCAGCTCGGTTTGCGCCTGGGCCGGCAGGGCGATGCTCAGCCCCAGGGCCAGGCCGAAGCCGATCAGGGCGCGGCGGGAAAAGGGAAGGGACATGGCAGACCTCTTTTATGGTGGGCGTCCCGACCCACGGAGGTGGCAGCGGAACACGGGAATTCTTCGTGGGAGAAGGCAGTCCGGTGGTCCGGTGTGGCAAAGCTATCCGATCTAAAAACGAGCTATCCAATACTTTTGAGGAATTAGCTTATGGAGGCCTTTGTGACGTCTCTTATTCTTTTTTGTTTCAATAAAGTGAAAAACAATTCTTTTTAGGGATTAAGAAATTCCCCTAGATTGCACCCCAAGCCGACCGCAGATCACCGCGTCGAGCCCGATTCAATGGGGCTCCCTTCTCGGAGCCTGTTTCACCCTGAAACAGGCTTCCCCCGCACGACGCATAGAACGTCGGTGCGAGCCCCAGACCCTAGAGACCTAGAACAACACCTGGAGCAGCGAAATGAACAAGTCATCCCTGGCCCTTGCCGTGGCCTTCGGCGTACTCGCCCAACAGGCTGGCGCCGCCGGCTTCATCGAAGACAGCAAGGCCACCCTCGGGCTGCGCAACTTCTACTACGACCTCAACACCAAGAACACCGCAGACAATCGCGGCGAGGCCAACGAGTGGGGCCAGGGTTTCATCTTCAACTACACCTCCGGCTATACCGCAGGCACCGTAGGTTTCGGCCTCGATGCAGTCGGCCTGCTGGGCGTCAAGCTGGACTCCGGCGGTGACGGCGATACCAGTGATAGCCGCAAGCCAGGCCAGCTGTTCCCGCTGGACAGCGACGGCACCGCCGTGGACGACTACAGCAAGGCCGGCGTGACCGGCAAGGTACGCCTGTCCAAGACCGAAGGCCGCATCGGCACCCTGCAGCCGAAGCTGCCGGTGGTCACCTTCAACGACGGCCGCCTGCTGCCCCAACTGTTCGAAGGTGGTCAGGTCACTTCCAGTGAAATCGACAACCTGACCCTCACCGCCGGCCAGCTGGAACACACCAAGACGCGCTCCTCCACCGACGACGTCTCCCTGCGTATCGCCGGTGCGAGCGTGGTCGACGGCCACCAGGCCGACAGCAACAAGTTCTACTACGGCGGTGCCGACTACAAGATCAGCAAGGACCTGCTGGCGCAGTACTACTACGGCGAGCTGGATAACTTCTACCAGCAGCACTTCCTCGGCCTGACCCACAATCTGGCCATCGGCCCGGGCGCACTGAAGTCCGACCTGCGTTACTTCCACAGCGACTCCGACGGCAAGAACGGCAGCGTTGCCGGTCGCGACGAAGGCTTCCTGAGCCAGGGCGAGATCAACGCCGCCAACAAGGTAACTGGCGTCGAGGTCGACAACGACACCTGGAGCGCCCTGTTCACCTACACCCTGGGTTCCCACGCACTGAGCGCCGGCTATCAGCAGGTTTCGGGCGACAGCGCCTTCCCGTTCCTCAACCAGGGTGACGGTTCCACCGCTTACCTGATCACCGACCGCCAGATCGGCAAGTTCCTCTCGGCGGGTGAGCGCACCTGGCTGGCCGAGTACGGCTACGACTTCACCAAGGTCGGTGCACCCGGCCTGAAAGCCATCGTCACCTACCTGTCGGGCGACAACGTCGACGCGGTCGGTGGTGACCGCAAGGAATGGGAACGCGATCTGCGTATCGACTACACCCTGCAGGATGGTGCTCTCAAAGGCCTCGGCGTTTCCTGGCGTAATGCTTCGCTGCGTGGCAACACCACCGCGAATGATCAGGACGAGAACCGCCTGATCGTCAGCTACACCCTGCCAATTCTGTAACCCGATCAGGCGAGGGGCCTTTGCCCCTCGCCTCGTTCCTGACTAGCCCGCCAACGGGCCGGAAGGCGCCAACCCCAACGCAAGGAGACGACCATGAGTCTGTTCAATCTGCGCCGGGGGCTGACCGCCCTGTTTGTGGCGGCGCTGCCTACCGGTGTGTATGCCGAAACCCCGAAAGAAGTCCGCCTGGACTACGCCTACTACGCCCCCACCAGCCTGGTGCTGAAAGATCAGGGAATTCTCGAGAAGCAGCTCGCTGCCCAGGGAATCTCGGTCAAGTGGGTGTTCAGCCAAGGCAGCAACCGCTCCCTCGAATACCTCAACGGTGGCAGCATCGATTTCGCTTCCACCGCCGGCCTCGCCGCCGTGCTCAGCCGTGCCAACGGCAGCCCGGTGAAGACCGTGTACATCGCCAGCCGTCCCGAGTGGACCGCCCTGGCCGTGGCCAAGGACTCGCCGATCAAGACCCTCGCCGACCTCAAGGGCAAGAAGATCGCCGCCACCAAAGGCACCGATCCCTACCTGTTCCTGCTGCGCAGCCTGCAAAGCGTCGGCCTGGACAAGAACGACGTGGAGATCGTCCACCTGCAGCATCCGGATGGCCGCGTGGCCCTGGAGCGCGGTGATGTCGACGCCTGGTCTGGTCTCGATCCGCACCTTGCCGCCAGCCAGCTGCAAGCCGGCTCGCGTCTGCTCTATCGCAATGTCGAGTTCAACAGCTATGGCGTGCTCAACGTCAGCGACGATTTCCTCAAGCAGCAGCCCAAGCTGATCGAGCAGGTCATCGGCGCTTATGAGCAGGCTCGTCATTGGGCCGTCGCCCATCCGCAGGAAACCGCCGCGCTGCTGGCCCGTGAAGCCAAGCTGCCGCTGGAAGTGGCCAAGCTGCAACTGTCGCGCACCGACTTCAGCAACTCGCTGCCGGGTGCTGAGCACATTGCCGCGCTAAAGGCCGCTGCGCCGATCCTACTGGCGGAAGAGCTGGTGCGTCCCGGCACCGACGTTACCGCCACGGTCGATCAACTGATCGCACCGCAACTGGCGGCCAACGTCATCGCTCGCCAGCCGCTGGCCAAGGTCGCGGGGCAGTAAGCAATGACGGTTGCCAACCTGCTGGTCGAGCGCATCGCGGCGCACCTGCCGCGCCTGCCCCGACCACGCCTAGCGCACTGGCGTGGGCTGCTGTTGCCAGTGCTGTTGCTGGCCCTGTTGGAAGTGGCGGTGCGCGCCGGCTGGATTGCCGCGCACCAGCTGCCGGCGCCCAGCCAGGTTGGCGAAACCCTGTACTACCTCGCCGCCAGCGGTGAGCTGTGGCGGCACATCGGCGTGAGCCTGGCGCGGGTCGTTGCCGGCTTCGCGCTGGGTGCCGGCCTGGCCTTGCTGGTCGGTGCCTGGGTCGGCCTCAGCCGGCGTGCCGAGGCTTACCTGGAACCGAGTTTTCAGGCGCTGCGGGCGATCCCCAGCCTGGCCTGGGTACCCCTGCTGCTGCTCTGGCTGGGTATCGATGAAACGCCCAAGGTGGTGCTGATCGCCCTGGGTGCCTTCTTTCCTGTGTACCTGGCGTTGATCGCCGGGATCCGCAATGTCGACCGCAAGCTGGTGGAGGTTGGCCGTCTGCATCACCTGTCGGCCTTCGCCCTGACCCGGCGGATTCTCCTGCCGGCAGCGCTGCCCAATTTGTTCACCGGCCTGCGTGGCGCGCTCAGCCTGAGCTGGATGTTTCTCGTCGCCGCCGAACTGATCGCCGCCACCCGTGGCCTCGGTTACCTGCTCAGCGACGGCCGGGAAACCTCGCGTCCGGACCTGGTGATCGCCGCCATCCTGCTGCTGGCGGTGCTCGGCAAGCTCAGTGACAGCCTGCTCAAGTATTTGGAAGATCGCGCGCTGCACTGGCGCGACAGCTACACCGGCGAGGAGGGTTGAGATGAGCGCATTGCTGGAACTGCACGCCATCCGCAAGGCCTTCGCCGGCGTGCGCGTGCTCGACGATGTCAGCCTCAAGCTGGCGCCCGGCGAGATCGTCAGCCTGCTCGGCCCCAGTGGTTGCGGCAAGAGCACCCTGCTACGTATCGCTGCCGGGTTGGACGAGGATTTCAGCGGCGGCGTGGCGCACAACCCGCTGCTCGGCTTCGGCAATGGCAGCGGTATTGGCGTGGTGTTTCAGGAGCCGCGCCTGCTGCCCTGGCTCAACGTCGCGCAGAACATCGGCTTTGCCGACGAGCGCCGTGCCGATGCGGACTGGATCGAACAACTGCTGCGCGATGTCGGCCTGGCGGGGCAGGGCGACAAGCTGCCCAAGCAACTCTCCGGCGGCATGGCCCAGCGCGTGGCCATCGCCCGTGGCCTGTACAACCGCCCGCAGGTGCTGCTGCTCGATGAACCCTTCAGCGCGGTGGACGCCTTTACCCGCATGAAACTGCAGGACCTGGTGGCCAACCTGGCGCAGCAATACGGCATCGCGCTGCTGCTGGTCACCCATGATCTGGATGAGGCGTTCTACCTGAGCGACCGCGTGCTGATCCTCGGTGGTAACCCCAGTCGCATCCAGCGCGAACTGGCCGTCCCTCTCTCCCGCCCGCGCGACCGCCGCGCAGCGGAGCTGGCTTACCTGCGCGG
>JBBNAI010000074.1:0-2483 GCA_037994305.1 Pseudomonas sp.
GAATACCGCCGCCGGCCTGGTGATCAACGGCAAGGCCGGTATGCAGATCATGGGTGACTGGGCCAAGAGCGAGAGGACCGCTGCCGGCAAGGTCGCGGGCCAGGACTACCAGTGCCTGCCATTCCCCGGCACGCAAGGCAGCTTCGCCTACAACATCGACTCCCTGGCGATGTTCAAGCTCAGCAACGAAGACAACCGCAAGGCGCAGAACGACCTGGCGCGTACTGTCATGTCGCCGGAGTTCCAGCAGTTCTTCAACCAGAACAAGGGCTCCATCCCGGTTCGCCTGGACCAGGACATGAGCAGCTTCGACAGCTGTGCCCAGCAGTCGATGAAGGACTTCAAGCAGGCCGCGGCAGGCAATGGTCTGCAGCCGAGCCTGGCCCACGGCATGGCCGCATCCAGCTACGTGCAGGGCGCGGTGTTCGACGTGGTCACCAACTTCTTCAACGACCCGGCTGCCGACCCGAAAAAGGCCGCGCAGCAACTGGCGGCTGCCATCCAGGCGGTGCAGTAAGGTGCCCGCGGCCGTCGCCTAGACGGCCGCTGTCGTAAGGCGGGCCTGGCCCGCCGGTTCCTCGATTTCGATTCCGGGTGCGTGCCTCATGGCATGCGCTGCGGGAACTGTCGCGCCGATTTTTTGCCGGCGCGGGATTGGTAGCGCGGAGCAATCCGCGTTTTGCGACACCGCCGAGGCGCGGGCTTCACCTGCCCGGCATCTGTTTCTGCGTCAACGGAGTACCCATGAGTTCAATCGCAGTTTTCACCAAGGCGTCGCCGTTCGACGCGCTGCAGCGCTGGCTACCCAAGCTGGTGTTGGCGCCGAGCGTGCTGATCGTGCTGGTCGGCTTCTACGGCTACATCCTGTGGACCTTCCTGCTGTCCTTCACCAATTCGCGCTTCATGCCCAGCTACAAGTGGGTGGGCCTGCAGCAGTACGAGCGTCTGTGGGACAACGATCGCTGGTGGGTGGCCAGCCACAACCTGCTGCTGTTCGGTGGCCTGTTCATCGCCATCAGCCTGGTGCTGGGTGTGTTCCTGGCGGTGCTGCTGGATCAGCGCATCCGTCGTGAAGGCTTCATTCGTACCGTCTACCTGTACCCCATGGCGCTGTCGATGATCGTCACCGGTACCGCCTGGAAGTGGCTGCTCAACCCTGGCCTGGGGCTGGACAAGCTGCTGCGCGACTGGGGCTGGGAGGGCTTTCGCCTGGACTGGCTGGTGGACCCGGATCGCGTCGTCTACTGCCTGGTGATCGCTGCCGTGTGGCAGTCCTCGGGTTTCGTCATGGCGCTGTTCCTCGCCGGCCTGCGTGGCGTCGACCAGTCGATCATCCGCGCCGCCCAGGTCGATGGCGCCAGCTTGCCGACCATCTACCTGCGCATCGTGTTGCCGAGCCTGCGACCGGTGTTCTTCAGCGCGCTGATGATCCTCGCGCACATCGCCATCAAGAGTTTCGACCTGGTAGCGGCGATGACCGCGGGCGGCCCCGGCTACTCCTCCGACCTGCCGGCGATGTTCATGTACGCCCACACCTTTACCCGCGGCCAGATGGGCCTTGGCGCGGCGAGCGCGATGCTGATGCTCGGCGCCGTGCTGGCGATCATCGTGCCGTATCTGTATTCCGAACTGAGGAACAAGCGCCATGACTAGCCTGGCCGGGAAGTCTCCCTTCAGCCTCAGCCGCGTGGCGATCTACGCCACCCTGATCGTTGCCTGCGCGGTCTACCTGATTCCGTTGCTGGTAATGCTGCTGACCAGCTTCAAGACGCCGGAGGACATCCGTACCGGCAACCTGCTGTCGATACCCGATGTGTTCACCCTGATCGGCTGGGTCAAGGCCTGGGACAGCGTCGGTGGCTACTTCTGGAACTCGGTGAAGATCGCCGTGCCGGCCGTGCTGATCTCCACGCTGCTCGGCGCACTCAACGGCTACGTGCTGTCGATGTGGCGCTTCAAGGGTTCGCAACTGTTCTTCGGCCTGCTGCTGTTCGGCTGCTTCCTGCCGTTCCAGGTGGTGCTGCTGCCGGCGTCCTTCACCCTTGGCAAATTCGGCCTGGCCAACACCACCGCTGGCCTGGTGCTGGTGCATGTGGTGTACGGCCTGGCGTTCACCACGCTGTTCTTCCGCAACTTCTACGTCAGCGTGCCGGATGCCCTGGTGCGGGCTGCGCGCCTGGATGGCGCGGGGTTCTTCACCATCTTCGGGCGGATCCTGCTGCCCATGTCGATCCCCACGATCATGGTCTGCCTGATCTGGCAGTTCACCCAGATCTGGAACGACTTCCTGTTCGGCGTGGTGTTCGCCAGTGGCGACACCCAGCCCATCACCGTGGCCCTCAACAACCTGGTCAACACCAGCACCGGGGCCAAGGAATACAACGTCGACATGGCCGCCGCGATGATCGCCGGCCTGCCCACTCTGCTGGTCTACGTCGTAGCCGGTAAATATTTCCTGCGTGGCCTGACGGCTGGCGCAGTCA
>JBBNAI010000075.1:0-2045 GCA_037994305.1 Pseudomonas sp.
CGTGGGCGCCGACCGAGAGGTAGACCGGCTTGCCGGCACGCATCAGCTCATCGGCGATCTGCACCCCGGATGAACCGGCGCCGACCACCAGCACGCCGCCTTCGGGCAGCTGCTGCGGATTGCGGTAGTCGGCCGAGTGGATCTGCAGCAGCGGCGAATCCTTGGGCGCGATCGGCGGGATCACCGGACGCTGGAATGGCCCGGTGGCAGTCACCACACGGGTGGCTTCGATCACCCCGGCCGAGGTTTCCACGGTGAAGCCCGGCCTGTCGGCATTGCGTACCACGCGGGTGACTTCCACACCGGTGCGGATCGGCGCGTTGAACTTGCGGGCGTAGGCTTCGAAATAGCCCGCCACCATGTCCTTCGGCGCGAAGGCATCGGGGTCGAGGTCGAATTCCAGCCCCGGGAAGCGGTCGTGCCAGACCGGGCCGTTGGCCACCAGCGAATCCCAGCGCCCGGTGCGCCAGGCTTCGGCGATGCGATTGCGCTCCAGCACCAGATGCGGCACGCCGAGTTTGCTCAGGTGCTCACTCATGGCCACACCCGCCTGACCTGCGCCCACGATGAGCGTGTCGATGATGGTTTTTTCACCCGGCTTGCCGGTGAACGTCTGCAAGACGGTTTGATTCAGGTCGGTCATGGCTTGCCTCCTCAGATCCAGAACAGAGGTGTACTTCTGTCGCGGCCATCTACGTGGGGTGATGGACGCATTCTGTTCAGAGCCAGGCATTCGCGAAATTATGATTTTTGTAGTCGCTGGCAAGGTAAAAGCGTGCCCAGGCGAAAACGGCCAGGCCCGTCGGGCAGCAGGCGCTGGCTATAGGTTTTTTAGCTTCAGGCACGACAAATTGGCTGGCGTACGGCACTGGCACGCTGATGGCAGAAAAATGCCCTTCGTCAGGTCCGGGCGAGCGTGCGGCCGCGCTGTTTTATGGTGGGTCTGACACCCATGCCGCCCATTCGCGGCACCGCAGGAGGTACGGCCATGACCACGCTGCAATGCACCCATCGCAACCACGCCATCCGCGCCGATGTTGTCGAGCATCCCGGCATTCCCACGCCCTGGGCCGCGGCTTGCCAGATCACCCAGCCCGACGGGCAAACCAGCCGGCGCCTGGCGCTGCCGTTGAACCAGCGCTTTCTCGCCGAGCTGGACAACGCTCAGCACGCCGCCCTGGCCCACGGCAGATGGTTGGTGGACCAGCATCTGGACCGTGGCCGGGCGCTGAACTAGCGCCTGGCCAAAGCCGGATCAGGCGGCGTAATTGAACACGCAGAGCTTGTTGCCCAGCGCATCGCGGAAGTAGCAGCCGTAGAAGCCGCTGCCCTCGCCGCCGCGCTCGCCCGGTGCGCCTTCGTCGCTGGCGCCGTTGGCCAGCACCCAGGCGTAGATGTCATCGACCAGCGCCGGCGAGGCGCAGGGCAAGGCGACCATCGTGCCGTTGCCGGCGCTGGCCGGCTCACCGTCGTAGGGCTTGGTGATGGCAAACATCGGCTTGCCCGGCTGGCTGACATAGAAGGTGCTGCGTTCGCTGCTCCAGTCGCCGGGGACGGCGCCCAGCTTGGCCAGCAGCGGGTCGTAGAATTCGCGGGCCTTGGACAGATCGTCGACGCCCAGCATCACGTAACCAATCATCGGTGGAACTCCTTGGTGAGGGTGCGCAGACGCTAGCGCAGGGCTGGCGCTTTGTCATGGGACGGGTGCCACACCCCCATGATGCAGCAGTACTGGAAGGCGCCGGTCAGGCCGGCACTGTGCGGGTCAGCTGCTCCAGCAGTTCCAGGTCGGTGTTCATCCCCGAGGTCTCGCGGATGCGTGCGAGGATCTCGCGCTTGAGGCTGAGAAATTCCGCCGAGAGTTTCATGTCCTGGTTGCGTTCGGCCGGCAGCGGTACGTCGTAGATGGTGTCGATGCGGCCCGGACGTGGCGCCATCAGCACCACGCGGCCACCAAGGTAGATCGCCTCTTCCACGTCGTGGGTGACGAACAAAATCGTGCTCTTTTCCAGCCGGTGCACATGGCGGATCAGGTCGTGCATCAC
>JBBNAI010000076.1:0-3418 GCA_037994305.1 Pseudomonas sp.
TGGAACGCCATGGCCATGGTGATGCGCACCAACCTGCAGGACCCGGACCTGGGCGGCCACATCTCCAGCTTCGCCTCCAGCGCGACCCTGTATGACATCGGCTTCAACTACTTCTTCCAGGCGCCCACCGAGGAACACGGCGGCGACCTGCTGTATATCCAGGGCCACGTATCGCCCGGCATCTACGCCCGCGCCTTCATGGAAGGACGGATCAGCGAAGACCAGCTGAACAACTTCCGCCGCGAAGTCGATGGCAATGGCCTGTCGTCCTACCCGCACCCCTGGCTGATGCCGGACTTCTGGCAGTTCCCCACCGTGTCCATGGGCCTGGGCCCGATCCAGGCGATCTACCAGGCGCGCTTCATGAAGTACCTGGAAGACCGTGGCTACATTCCAGCCGGCAAGCAGAAAGTCTGGTGCTTCCTCGGCGACGGCGAGTGCGACGAGCCGGAATCCCTCGGCGCCATCTCCCTGGCCGGCCGCGAGAAGCTGGACAACCTGATCTTCGTGATCAACTGCAACCTGCAGCGCCTGGACGGCCCGGTGCGCGGCAACGGCAAGATCATCCAGGAGCTCGAAGGCGTGTTCCGCGGCGCCAACTGGAACGTCAACAAGGTGGTCTGGGGCCGCTTCTGGGACCCGCTGCTGGCCAAGGACGTCGACGGCATCCTGCAACGCCGGATGGACGAAGTCATCGACGGCGAGTACCAGAACTACAAGGCCAAAGACGGCGCGTTCGTGCGTGAGCATTTCTTCAACTCGCCGGAACTCAAGGCGATGGTTGCCGACCTGTCCGACGACGAAATCTGGAAGCTCAACCGCGGTGGCCACGACCCGTACAAGGTCTATGCGGCCTATCACGAGGCGGTCAACCACAGTGGCCAGCCGACCGTGGTGCTGGCCAAGACCATCAAGGGCTATGGCACCGGTGCCGGTGAAGCGAAGAACACCGCACACAACACCAAGAAGGTCGATGTCGACAGCCTGAAGAAATTCCGCGACCGCTTCGACATCCCGGTGAAGGACGACGAGCTGGAAAACCTGCCGTTCTTCAAACCCGAGGAAGGCAGCGCCGAGTACAAGTACCTGCACGAGCGCCGTACCGCCCTCGGTGGCTACCTGCCGCAACGCCGGGCGCAGAGCTTCAGCATTCCGACCCCGCCGCTGGACACCCTCAAGGCCATTCTCGACGGCACCGGCGACCGCGAAATCTCCACCACCATGGCCTTCGTGCGCATCCTCTCGCAGCTGGTCAAGGACAAGGAAATCGGCCCGCGCATCGTGCCGATCATCCCGGACGAAGCCCGTACCTTCGGTATGGAAGGCATGTTCCGCCAGCTCGGCATCTACTCCTCGGTCGGCCAGCTGTATGAGCCAGTGGATAAAGACCAGGTGATGTTCTACCGCGAGGACAAGAAGGGCCAGATCCTCGAGGAAGGCATCAACGAAGCCGGTGCCATGAGTTCCTTCATCGCCGCAGGTACCTCGTACTCCAGTCACAACCAGCCGATGCTGCCGTTCTACATCTTCTATTCGATGTTCGGCTTCCAGCGTATCGGCGACCTGGCCTGGGCCGCTGGCGACAGCCGCACCCGTGGCTTCCTGATCGGCGGCACCGCCGGGCGTACCACGCTCAACGGTGAAGGCCTGCAGCACGAAGACGGCCACAGCCACATGCTGGCCGGGACCATCCCCAACTGCCGCACCTACGACCCGACCTATGGCTATGAGCTGGCGGTGATCATCCGCGAAGGCATGCGCCAGATGACCGAGCTGCAGCAGGACGTCTTCTACTACATCACCGTGATGAACGAGTCCTACCAGCAGCCGGCCATGCCGGAAGGCACCGAGGCCGGCATCATCAAGGGCATGTACCTGCTCGAAGAGGACAAGAAGGAAGCGGCGCACCACGTTCAATTGCTCGGCTCCGGCACCATCCTGCGCGAAGTGCGCGAGGCGGCGAAGATCCTGCGTGACGAGTTCAATGTCGGTGCCGATGTGTGGAGCGTCACCAGCTTCAACGAGCTGCGCCGTGACGGCCTGGCCGTGGAGCGCCACAACCGCCTGCATCCGGGGCAGAAACCGCAAGCGACCTATGTCCAGCAGTGCCTGACCGGCCGCAAGGGCCCGGTGGTCGCCAGCACCGACTACATGAAGCTGTTCGCCGAGCAGATCCGCCAGTGGGTGCCGAGCAAGGAATTCAAGGTCCTGGGTACCGACGGCTTCGGCCGTAGCGACTCGCGCAAGAAACTGCGTCACTTCTTCGAGGTGGACCGCTACTGGGTGGTGCTGGCCGCGCTCGAGGCGCTGGTCGACCGTGGCGAGATCGAAGCCAAGGTACTGGCCGATGCCATCGCCAAGTTCGGCATCGACCCCGATAAACGCAACCCGCTGGACTGCTGAGGAGCGAAGAAATGAGTGAATTGATTCGCGTACCCGACATCGGCAGCGGCGACGGTGAAGTGATCGAACTGCTGGTCAAGGTCGGCGACCGCATCGAAGCCGACCAGAGCCTGCTGACCCTCGAGTCGGACAAGGCCAGCATGGAGATCCCCGCGCCCAAGGCCGGGGTGATCAAGAGCCTGAAGGTCAAACTGGGCGACAAGCTGAAGACCGGCGACGAACTACTCGAACTGGACGTCGAAGGTGCCGCCGCACCGGCTCCAGCCCCTGCCGCGGCAGCGCCGGTCGAGGCCGCACCCGCTGCCGCGCCAGCGCCAACACCTGCACCGGCCGCCGCTGCGGCCAGCGAAAGCGTGCAAGACATCCACGTGCCGGACATCGGCTCGACCGGCAAGGCCAAGATCATCGAACTGATGGTCAAGGCCGGCGACCGTATCGAAGTCGACCAGAGCCTGCTGACCCTCGAGTCGGACAAGGCCAGCATGGAAATCCCCTCGCCGGCTGCCGGCGTGGTGGAAGCCGTTCTGGCGCAGCTGAATACCGAGGTCGGCACCGGCGACCTGATCCTCAAGCTGCGTGTCGCCGGCGCCGCACCAGCACCGGCACCGGCACCCGCGACCGCCGCTCCGGCACCCACTGCAGCAGCACCTGTGGCGGCCCCCGTCGCCGCCCAGGCCGAAGCGGTTGCAGCGGCAGCGCCCAGTGGTGACGGCAGCAAGGTACATGCCGGCCCTGCCGTGCGCATGACTGCGCGCGAGTTCGGCGTCGAGCTCTCCGCCGTGACCGGCACCGGGCCGAAAGGACGCATCCTCAAGGAAGACGTGCAGGCCTATGTGAAGGCCATGATGCAGAAGGCCAAGGCTGCACCGGCTGCCGGCGCGAGCGGTGGTGCGGGCATCCCGCCGATTCCGGAAGTCGACTTCAGCAAGTTCGGTGAAATCGAAGAAGTAGCGATGACCCGCCTGATGCAGGTCGGCGCCAGCAACCTGCACCGCAGCTGGCTCAACGTGCCGCA
>JBBNAI010000077.1:0-4626 GCA_037994305.1 Pseudomonas sp.
CAACGACGTGCTGTTTCCCGCGCTGGCCAAGCACCAGATCAGCTTCATCCGCCGCCGGCACTGGTCGGCCAAGCTGAAGGTCTGGGTGCGCCGTTACTTCCGCGAGCAGATCGCGCCGATCATCACCCCGATCGGCCTTGACCCGACGCACCCGTTCCCTTTGCTGGTGAACAAGAGCCTGAACTTCATCGTCGAGCTGGAGGGCATTGATGCCTTTGGTCGCGATTCCGGTCTGGCGATCATCCCGGCGCCCCGCCTGCTGCCGCGGGTGATCAAGGTGCCGGAAGAGATCAGCGGCCCTGGCGACAACTACGTATTCCTCTCCTCGATGATCCACGCCCATGCCGACGACCTGTTCCCCGGCATGAAGGTCAAGGGCTGCTACCAGTTCCGCCTGACCCGTAACGCCGACCTGTCGGTGGATACCGAGGACGTCGAAGACCTGGCGCGCGCCCTGCGTGGCGAGCTGTTCTCGCGCCGCTATGGCGATGCGGTGCGCCTGGAAGTGGCCGAGACCTGCCCGCTGCAGTTGTCCGACTACCTGCTCAAGCAGTTCAACCTGGCCGAGAGCGAGCTGTATCGGGTCAACGGCCCGGTCAACCTGACGCGCCTGTTCAGCATCACTGGCCTGGATAGCCACCCGGAGCTGCAGTACAACACCTTCACCCCGGTCATCCCCAAGCTGCTGCAGAACAGCGAGAACATCTTCAGCGTGGTCGGCAAGCAGGACATTCTCCTGCTGCACCCCTTCGAGTCGTTCACCCCGGTGGTCGATCTGATGCGCCAGGCAGCAAAAGACCCGCATGTACTGGCGATCAAGCAGACCCTGTACCGCTCCGGGGCCAACTCGGAAATCGTCGACGCCCTGGTGGAAGCGGCGCGCAACGGCAAGGAAGTCACCGCGGTGATCGAGCTGCGTGCGCGCTTCGACGAAGAATCCAACCTGCAACTGGCCAGCCGCCTGCAGGCGGCCGGCGCGGTGGTGATCTATGGGGTGGTCGGCTTCAAGACCCACGCCAAGATGATGCTGATCCTGCGTCGCGAGAACGGCGAGCTGCGCCGCTACGCGCACCTCGGCACTGGCAACTACCACGCCGGCAACGCCAGGCTGTACACCGACTACAGCCTGCTCACCGCCGATGCGGCGCTGTGCGAGGACGTGTCCAAGCTGTTCAGCCAGTTGATCGGCATGGGCAAGACCCTGCGCATGAAGAAGCTGCTGCACGCGCCGTTCACCCTGAAAAAAACCCTGCTCGACATGATCACCCGCGAGACCACGCTGGCCGCCGAAGGCAAGCCTGCGCATATCATGGCCAAGTTCAACTCGCTGACCGATCCGAAGATCATCCGCGCGCTGTACAAGGCCAGCCAGGCCGGGGTGAAGATCGACCTGGTGGTGCGTGGCATGTGCTCGCTGCGCCCGGGTGTACACGGGGTGTCGCACAACATCCACGTGCGCTCGATCATCGGCCGCTTCCTCGAGCACACGCGGGTGTTCTACTTCCTCAATGACGGCGATGAGAAGATCTACCTGTCCAGTGCCGACTGGATGGAACGCAACCTCGACAAGCGTGTGGAGACCTGTTTCCCGGTGGAGGGGCGCAAGCTGATCATCCGGGTGAAGAAGGAGCTGGAGTCCTACCTGACGGACAACACCCAGGCCTGGGTGCTGCAGCCGGATGGCCGCTACCTGCGGACCAGCCCGAGCGGCAACGCCAACCCGCGTAATGCCCAGGCTGCGCTGCTGGAGAAGCTGACCGCGCCGCAAACCATGCGTTAAGCCTGGTCTGCGCCTGGAAACAAAAAAGCCCCGCGATGCGGGGCTTTTTTCATGCTGTCCGTAGTGCTCAGCGCATGGTCAGGCTGAAACCGATTCGGGTCAGCCATTCGGCTTCCTGATCGAAGTCGGCCTGGGTCAGCGGGTTGGCTTCCAGCCAGCCGGCGGGGAAGGTCAGGTCGAGGCTCTGCGGGCCGGCCTGCATCTGCACCTTGGGCATTTCCTGGGTGCCGCGGATATGGTGGAAGAGGATGGCGAAGCGCAGCAGTACGCACAGGCGCTGCAGCTTGATGCCCTCGTCGCCGAACTCGGCGAACTTGTCCCGCGGGATGTTGCGGCGATGTCCGCGCACCAGCAGTGCCAGCATCAGTTGGTCCTTGCGCGAGAAGCCGGCCAGGTCGGAGTGCTCGATCAGGTAGGCGCCGTGCTTGTGGTAGTGGTAGTGGGCGATGTCCAGGCCGATCTCGTGCACTCGTGCGCCCCATTGCAGCAGGTCGCGGTGCCAGTCGTCGTCCAGCTGCCAGGTCTCGCCGACTTTCTCCAGCGCCTGCAGTGCCTTGGCTTCGACCCGCGCGGCCTGCTGCACATCGACGTGGTAGCGCTCCATCAGCGCGCCCAGGGTGCGTTCGCGCACGTCCTCATGGTGGTGGCGGCCGAGCAGGTCATACAGCACGCCTTCACGCAGGGCACCTTCGGAGTGGTCCATGCGCTGCAGGTCGAGGGCATCGAACACCGCCTCGGCGATGGCCAGTCCGGCGGGGAAAATCTGCCGGCGGTCCGGCTTGATCCCGTCGAGGTCGAGCTTGTCGGCTTCGCCCAGCTTGAATACCTTGCGCTTGAGCCAGGCCAGGCCCTCGACATTGATCTCGCCGTTGCCCAGGCCGCCGGCCTTGATCGCCAGGCCTACGGCACGAATGGTCCCGGAGGCGCCCACTGCTTCCTGCCAGCCGAGGCGCTGCAGGCCCTGTTCGATGGCCATCAGCTCCAGGCGCGCGGCGGTATAGGCCTGGGCGTAGCGCGCGGGGGTGATCTTCCCATCCTTGAAGTAGCGCTGGGTGAAGCTCACGCAGCCCATCTGCAGGCTCTCGCGGAGCAGCGGCTCGAAGCGTTGGCCCACGATGAATTCGGTACTGCCGCCACCGATGTCGACCACCAGGCGCTTGCCCGGGGTGTCGGCGATGCTGTGTGACACGCCGAGGTAGATCAGACGCGCTTCCTCGCGCCCGGAGATGACTTCCACCGGGTGGCCGAGCAGCGCCTCGGCGCGGCGGATGAATTCGCTGCGGTTGCGCGCTTCGCGCAGGGCATTGGTGCCGACGATGCGCACTGCGCCCTGGGGCAGGCCCTGGATCAACTGGCCGAAACGGCTCAGGCAATCGAGGCCGCGCTGGATGGCTTCTTCGCTGAGCAGGCGCTGCTCGTCGATCCCGGCCGCCAACTGCACCTTTTCTCCCAGCCGCTCGAGAATGCGGATTTCGCCATGCTCGGCCTTGGCCAGCACTATGTGGAAGCTGTTGGAGCCGAGGTCAATGGCGGCGATCAGGGGAAACTGCTTGGCGGCTTGTGGCATCGTCAGGGGTCTCGAGGCGATAGGCAGGCATCCTGCCAGGTTAGGGCAGGGGCTCCAATGCTGCTCATGTTAACCCTGCGGGGCATTCCTGCCGTATTCTTTCATCAGCTTTTCCCCAGGGTGTCGATAGCCAAGGACAATGGCCTGTGACTTTCGGCAGCGCCCAAGCCGGGCTATCATGGCCGCCACTTTTCGCTTCCGACCTCGGAGATTATCCATGAGCGAGTTCATTACCAACGTCAGCGACGCCAGTTTCGAAGACGATGTAATCAAGGCCGAAGGCCCTGTCCTGGTCGACTATTGGGCCGAATGGTGCGGTCCGTGCAAAATGATCGCACCGGTGCTCGACGAAGTGGCCCAGACCTACCAGGGCAAACTGAAGGTCTGCAAACTGAACATCGACGAAAACCAGGAAACCCCGCCAAAGTACGGCGTGCGCGGTATCCCGACCCTGATGCTGTTCAAGAACGGCAACGTCGAAGCGACCAAAGTCGGCGCCCTGTCGAAATCGCAGCTGGCAGCGTTCCTCGACGCCAACATCTGATAGCCCTTCCGGCTGTTGCCGGATTGGACTTCAGCGCGTCGCAAAGGCCCCGCATCTCGCGGGGCTTTTTCATGGGCGCGGGCTAGACTCCCCGTTGGGCCGGTGTTACATTCGGCCCTGCTGCGATTCCTTCGCAGCCCTCCAAACCGTCGCCGACGCTTCCCTAGCCGATAATATCGAGCGATCCAGTCGCCTTCTCCGCGGCGCGGTTTCCAAAGCTGAATGCTTTGTCCCTCCCTCATATCTATAACGTCATTCCTTTGAATCTGACAGAACTCAAGCAATAGCCGATTGCCTATCTCCTCGACCTGGCCGAACAAATGGGCCTGGAAAACATGGCCCGTTCGCGCAAGCAGGATGTGATCTTTGCCCTGCTGAAGAAACACGCGAAAAGTGGTGAAGAAATCTCCGGCGACGGCGTGCTGGAGATCCTCCAGGACGGCTTCGGCTTCCTGCGCGGTGCGGACTCCTCGTACCTGGCCGGCCCGGACGACATTTACGTCTCGCCCAGCCAGATCCGCCGCTTCAACCTGCGTACCGGCGACACCATCATCGGCAAGATCCGTCCGCCGAAAGAGGGCGAGCGTTACTTCGCCCTGCTCAAGGTTGACTCGATCAACTTCGATCGCCCGGAAAACGCCAAGAACAAGATCCTGTTCGAGAACCTCACGCCGCTGTTCCCCAACGAGCGTCTGAAAATGGAAGCCGGCAACGGCTCCAAGGAAGACCTCACGG
>JBBNAI010000078.1:0-4012 GCA_037994305.1 Pseudomonas sp.
GAGACTGCGCGGGTGCAGCTGGAGATCGCCAGGCTTCAGCTTGAGAAGCTGCGGACAGAGGCTGGCGAGGATCAATAGGCTCGGAGTAGTCCCTTGTAAACTACCCCAGAAAGCACAAAGGCCTACCTGAAGGTAAGCCGTTGTTGTGTTTGGTGGCTACGCAGGGACTTGAACCCCGGACCCCAGCATTATGAATGCCGTGCTCTAACCAACTGAGCTACGTAGCCGTTTGAGGCGCGCATTATTCTCGTCACGGCGTTTGCTGTCAAGCGGGTGTCGAGAAAATTCCTGCGCGCGATCAAATGCTTAGACGTTGAAGCGGAAGTGCATCACGTCGCCATCCTTGACGATGTATTCCTTGCCTTCCAGGCGCCATTTACCGGCTTCCTTGGCGCCGTTTTCGCCCTTGTACTGGATGAAGTCGTTGTAGGCGACGACTTCGGCGCGGATGAAGCCTTTTTCGAAGTCGGTGTGGATCACGCCGGCGGCCTGTGGGGCGGTGGCGCCGATCTTGACGGTCCAGGCGCGGACTTCCTTCACACCTGCGGTGAAGTAGGTCTGCAGGTTGAGCAGTTCGTAGCCCGCGCGGATCACGCGGTTGAGGCCGGGCTCTTCGAGGCCCAGGGCTTCGAGGAACATGTCTTTCTCTTCGCCGTCATCAAGCTCGGCGATTTCTGCTTCGATCTTGTTGCACACGGGTACGACGATCGCACCTTCGGCGTCGGCGATGGCCTTGACCACGTCGAGCAGCGGGTTGTTGTCGAAGCCGTCTTCAGCGACGTTGGCGATGTACATCACCGGTTTGCTGGTGAGCAGGTGGAAGCCACGTACAAGCTGCTTCTCGTCGTCGCCCAGGGCTTTCAGCAGGGTGCGTGCCGGCTTGCCTTCGGTGAAGTGGGGGATCAGCTTCTCGAGCAGGGCTTTCTGCGCTACGGCTTCCTTGTCGCCACCCTTGGCGTTGCGGCTGACCTTCTGCAGTTGCTTCTCGCAGCTGTCGAGGTCGGCGAAGATCAGTTCGAGGTCGATGATCTCGATGTCGCGCTTGGGGTCGACGCTGTTGGAAACGTGGATGACGTTTTCGTCTTCGAAGCAGCGCACGACGTGGGCGATGGCGTCGGTCTCGCGGATGTTGGCGAGGAACTTGTTACCCAGGCCTTCACCCTTGGAGGCGCCTTCGACCAGGCCGGCGATGTCGACGAATTCCATGGTGGTCGGCAGGATGCGCTCGGGTTTGACGATCTCGGCCAGGGCGGCCAGGCGCGCGTCGGGCATCGGCACGATGCCGCTGTTCGGCTCGATGGTGCAGAACGGGAAGTTCTCCGCCGCGATACCGGATTTGGTGAGGGCGTTGAACAGGGTGGACTTGCCGACGTTGGGCAGGCCGACGATGCCGCAGTTGAATCCCATGATGTGTCCCTCGCGCGATATGGCGGTGAAGAGTTAAAGGGTGGCTTTCTGGCTGTGCAGCTTGTGCATCGCTTTGCTCCATTCGCCGGCGAGTATTTCGGGCAGTACGCCGAGGGCGAAATCGATGCTGGTGTCCAGCAGTTCCTGTTCGCTGCGCGGGGCGCGGCCTAGGACGAAGTTGGAGACCATGCTGCTGTGCCCGGGATGGCCGATGCCAAGCCGCAGGCGGTGAAAATTGTTCTGATTGCCGAGCTGGGCAATGATGTCGCGCAGCCCGTTATGTCCGCCGTGCCCGCCGCCCTGTTTGAGCTTGGCGACGCCGGGGGGCATGTCGAGTTCGTCGTGGGCCACCAGAATGGCGTCCGGGGTAATCCGGAAGAAATTCGCCAGTGCCGCTACGGACTGGCCGCTGCGGTTCATGAAGGTGGTGGGGATGAGCAGACGAACGTCGCGGCCCTGATGGCTGAATTTGCCCACCAGGCCAAAATATTTTTTGTCGAGACTCAGGCTGACGCGTTCGCGGTCGGCCAGGCGCTCAACAAAAAGGGCCCCTGCGTTATGCCGGGTCTGGTCGTATTCTGGGCCTGGATTACCCAGGCCGACGATCAGTTGCACGGCAGTCACGACAGAGGCCCTTCCTTTAAGGCGTGCTGAGTATGAATTACTCGGCAGCGCCTTCTTCTTTCGCCACGCGGGACGCGTGGATGTTGGCTACGGCCAGGTCGTTGCCGTGGGCCAGGGCCACCAGCTCGACGCCTTTCGGCAGTTGCAGGTCGGACAGGTGAACGATCTGACCGACTTCAACTTTGGCCATGTCGACGTTGATGAATTCCGGCAGGTCTTGCGGCTGACAGGAAACTTCAACTTCAACGATGGTGTGGGACACTTCGCCACCTTGCTGCTTCACGCCAACCGAGGATTCCTGGTTGATGAAGTGCAGGGGAACGTGGGCGCTCAGCTTCTGGCCGGCAACAACGCGAACGAAGTCAGCGTGCAGTACGAAGCCTTTGGCCGGGTGACGTTGCAGGGCCTTGATCAGAACGTTTTCGGCAGTGCCGGCAACGTTCAGGGTCAGCACGTGGCTGAAGGCAGCTTCGTTTTCCAGCAGCTTGGCCAGGTCTTTGGCCAGCAGGCTGATGGATTGCGGGGCTTTGTCACCACCGTAGATTACGGCTGGAACCAGGCTGGCGATACGACGCAGGCGGCGGCTCGCACCTTTCCCCAGGTCGGAACGCGCGTCGGCATTCAGGGCAAATTCAGTCATTTCACTTCTCCAAAATAACCAAACCGCCAGCTGCGCTTGCGACCAGCGTGCGGGCGGTTGGGCAAAAAGCCCCGCACGCGGCGGGGCACTAGTCGTCAGTCGACGTTTCGCTTAGCGGAACATCGCGCTGATCGATTCTTCATTGCTGATGCGACGCATCGCTTCAGCCACAACTGCAGCCATATCCAGTTGACGGATACGCGGGCAGGCTTGCGCCGCGGCGGACAGCGGGATGGTGTTGGTCACCACCAGTGCGTCCAGCACGGAGTTTTCGATGTTTTCGATGGCGCGGCCCGACAGCACCGGGTGGGTGGAGTAGGCGTAGACCTTGGCAGCACCGTGCTCTTTCAGCGCCTTGGCGGCGTGGCAGAGGGTGCCGGCGGTGTCGACCATGTCGTCCACCAGTACGCAGGTACGGCCGTCCACATCACCAATGATGTGCATCACTTCGGAGTGGTTGGCTTTCTCGCGGCGCTTGTCGATGATCGCCAGGTCAACACCCAGGGACTTGGCCACGGCGCGTGCACGCACTACGCCGCCAATGTCCGGGGAGACGATCATCAGGTTGTCGAAACGCTGGCTTTCGATGTCATCCACCAGAACCGGGGAGCCGTAGATGTTATCTACTGGAATATCGAAGAAGCCTTGGATCTGGTCAGCGTGCAGGTCGACGGTGAGCACGCGGTCGATACCGACCACGGTCAGCATGTCGGCCACTACTTTGGCGCTGATGGCCACGCGGGCGGAGCGCGGGCGGCGATCCTGGCGGGCATAGCCGAAGTAGGGGATGACTGCAGTGATACGAGAAGCCGAGGAGCGGCGGAAGGCGTCAGCCATCACTACCAGTTCCATCAGGTTGTCGTTGGTGGGTGCACAGGTCGGCTGAATGATGAAGACGTCTTTACCACGAACGTTTTCATTGATTTCAGCGCTGATTTCGCCGTCGGAGAATTTGCCTACGGAGGCATCACCGAGAGGAATGTGCAGTTGGCGCACGATACGGCGCGCCAGGTCGGGGTTGGCATTCCCCGTGAAGACCATCATCTTGGACACGCGCAGTACCTGCCTGAGGGTGGGTCCGATGAATTAAAAAGCCGTTCAAAAAGCAGGGCTCTTTGAACAGCTCTCGAATATATGGCAGGGGCGGCTGGATTCGAACCAACGCATGGCAGGATCAAAACCTGCTGCCTTACCGCTTGGCGACGCCCCTGTAGAGTTACCGCAAATGCTTGAATCGATTACGCAACCGCTAGGCGGTTATGGCAGGGGCGGCTGGATTCGAACCAACGCATGGCAGGATCAAAACCTGCTGCCTTACCGCTTGGCGACGCCCCTGTATCT
>JBBNAI010000079.1:0-3607 GCA_037994305.1 Pseudomonas sp.
GAGTCGGTGATCGAGCGCCTGTCACTGATCGCCCTGGGCCGCGCGGCCGGTTTTGCCCTGGACGATATAGCCGGCATGCTGGCCAGCGATGGACCGATCGCCCTCGACCGCGTCCAGTTGCAGGAACACGCCGACCAGCTGGATCGCACCATCAAACGACTCAGCGCAGTACGCGACGGCCTGCGCCATGCCGCCACCTGCCCTGCCGAAAGCCATCTGGAGTGCCCCAAGTTCCGCCAACTGATGAGCCTGGCCGCGAAAACTGCCGCCAAGGGCCGCACTCACCCACTGGGGAAGAGCTAGCTGGCGATCAGCCAGGCTTATGGCGCGCCGAACAGCGCCGTCCAGTAGATGCCCGCATCGCTCTTGGGATCGACCGCATAGGCCGCGCCCAGCTCACTGAACGCGGGGTTCATCAGGTTGGCGCAGTGCCCTGGGCTGGCCAGCCAGCCGGCCACCACGGCGCGGGCGCTGTCGTGGCCGGCGGCGATGTTCTCGCCGATCTGCTGGCCGCTATAGCCGGCCAGCTCGGCCCGGTCGCCCGGGGTGCGGCCGTCGCGGTCGCGGTGAGAGAAGAAGTTGGCGTTGGCCATTGCCCGGCTATGGCTCTCGGCCGAGGTTGCCAGCGTGGCGTTCCAGGCCAGCGGTGCGGCGGCAGCCAAGGACTGAGTACCGCATGTCTGCGCTTGCCCACGCACAACGTTGATCTGTTCCAGCAGTTTCTGCCCTTCCGCCTGCCAGTCGCCCAGCCGCCCCAGCAACGGCCGCGCCAGGACGATGCGCCAGTCGCGGTCGACGCGGCTCACGCCGATATCGACGAACTGCGGATCCAGCACCACCCTGCAGAAGCTCTCCTGCAGCGCCGTCATCGCAGCCTGCGCGTCACGCGGGCCAGACAGGCTGATCGCCTGCACATTGACCATCGGATACGCCGCACGGGCCAGCGCCTGCTGCAAGTCGCCGGCACTGGACACCGGCAGGATCAGACGCGGATCGGCCAGCAATGGCGGCAGTTCCTCGGACGCCTGATCCCCACAACGCTGCACCTGGCTGCGATAGAGGTTGATCGCCTCGACCAGTTGCGCCTCTTCGGCCGCACCAGCCGTACCGCTGAACCCCAGGACGAACGACAAGCCGACAAGGCACAGAACAGATGAAATGATGCGCATGAAAACCTCCCTGGATCTGAATCGGCCCATGATGCGCGATTCTGCGCATGTGCGCCCAGCCCTCGCAGCGCTCCACGCAATTCCGGATGGGCCTCGCCCCAGGGTAATGACGCCTCTCCGAGATAAGCCCTGGCAGGTATACTCCTCACCTCACTTCCAAGCTCGCTGCGTACCCTCATGACTTCCAAATCTTCGCCAGACCATTCCACCGCAGCCGACAGTGCCGAAACGGCAGAGCTCGACACGAGCAACTCCGCAGCAAGCGGCGAACCTGCGCCGGCCAGCAAACCGGTCATTCCGGCCTTCAGCTTCCCCTTCTCCCCCGCCACCTTCGCGCCGGGCAAGGGCGACAACCAGCCCTGGCACCAGAAGGGCAACAAATCCGCTCACGAGAAGAAGATCGGCGCCGCCCCACCCGGCACCCGCCGCTCCATGGGTAAACGCTAAGCACGCGCCCCAACGACGAAGCTCGTTGCCAGGAAAACGTGCGACCCGCGCCCACACGGTGGTGGCATCCTGATGCGCTCCTTGGACAGGCCAAGACAGCCGCAGCTGCTCAAGGTGCTGGAGTGATTGCTCATCGGCCTGGCAGTGCTGGGCGCAGGGATCGATGCCGTCTTTCGGTTGAGTCTGGGCAGTGCGCGCCATCACAAACCCGGCACTTAAATCCGCGCAAGGAAAGGCCTACTGGAACCTTTGCGGGGCTTCCGGCACTAAGCCCGCACGCCCTTAATTGCCGAGAACACCATCATGCGCACCCTCTCCCGCCTGCTCCTGCTGGGCACCGCCGCCCTGTCCCTGAGTGCCTGTTTCGATTCAGCCCAGTCGATCGACCAGAGCGGTCTGTGCACCTTTAGCACCGATCCGCAGGCAGAGCGCTGCACACCCGGGCAGATGGCCTGGTTCCGCCCGGAGCAAGGTCAACTGATCAGCGAACAGATGGCCCTGAGCGTGGCCGCGGCCTACTGCGACTTCAATCACCAGGTGATGCACAACCGCGCTGGTGTGCTCTGTGTCTTCACTGACCAGCGCCTGCAGGTCGCCAAGTGAACCTGGTGCCCAACACCTGTCGGTTACGCCGATAACCGGATCGCCGAACCGCTGCCGACCTTCCTCTGCGTGGATGTGATGAAGCGCCCGGCTATCGAGCGTGAGCGCCAGCATCTGTCGGCCGCGCTGCAGATTCCGACATAAGGCGCATCCCGGTACAGCCGGTACGTGAACCTGCCCGACAACCGATGAGTTGCCTTGAATAGCCGGGCAAATCGGGTAGGCTCTGCTCCTTTCTTGAAGGAGTAACCCCCATGGCCAAAGCCACTGCCCGTCACATCCTGGTTGCCAGCGAAGCCAAGTGCAACGAACTCAAAGCCGCTATCGAAGGCGGTGCCGACTTCGCCCAGGTCGCCAAAGACAACTCCACCTGCCCTTCCAGCCGCCAGGGCGGCGACCTCGGCTCCTTCGGCCCAGGCCAGATGGTCAAGGAGTTCGACACCGTGGTGTTCAGCGCCCCGGTCAATGTGGTTCAGGGCCCGGTGAAAACCCAGTTCGGCTACCACCTGCTGGAAGTCACCAGCCGTCAGGACTGATCGGCTGTACGCCCTGCCCAACCTGGGTGGGGCAGGCTGTTGCGGCGGCGCCAACGGTGCGCCGCAACAGGCAACACCCCTGCAAGGGCTGCGCAAGGCAACCCTGGGCGAGCCGGCAAACCGCTGATCCCGCCATACCGAAGCCCCTCTGCCACTGGTCTACGCTCCCCCTTCCATAGACAAGGAAAGGAGCACACCCCATGAGTCTGTTCGGCAAGATTCTCGACCTGCTCGGTTTCGGCGAACCCGCCCAGGCCAGCGAAGCGACGCCCGCTGCGACGCCTGAAGCAGCTCCCACGCCCAGCGCACCCACGGCCATCGGCGTGGTGGATGTAGTCGCCAAACTGGAAGGCCTGGCGGCCAAGCACCCGGAAAAACTCAACTGGAAAGTCTCGATCGTCGACCTGCTCAAGCTGCTCGGCCTCGACAGCAGCCTGGGCGCACGCAAGGAACTGGCCACTGAACTGGGCTGTCCGGCAGAGAAGATGGGCGACTCGGCGCAGATGAACATCTGGCTGCACAAGACCGTGCTGCAGAAGCTCGCAGATAACGGCGGCAACGTGCCGGCCGACCTGCTCGACTGACCGGCCACGAGCGGAAACCTGTACCGGCCACCCGGCGACCCGCTCAGATCGCGCTGAAACGCTTGTCCAAACCCTGGGCGCGGAACTGCTCGACGATGAAGTCGACGAACACGCGGGTCTTCTGCGGCAACAGCTTCTGCGCGGCGAAGTGAATCGAAATGATGCCGGTGTCCACGTACCAGTCCGGCAGCACCCGGCGCAGGGTGCCACTGTCCAGGTGCGGCAAGGCGTGCGGCATGCTCACCAGGGTAATGCCCAGGTTCATCAG
>JBBNAI010000080.1:0-4181 GCA_037994305.1 Pseudomonas sp.
CGTTGTCGTTGAAGGCGCCGAGCAGCTGGGTCACGAAGAACGGCAGGAAGCGCCGGGTGCGCAGCAAGGCGAATTGCGAGTGTTGGGTCATCGTCCGTGTACCTGGCGGCGAAGCCGCCTGCGAGTAAAGAATCCAGGAGCAGAGCTGGGCTGAAATTTGGCCCGTCTGCTATTGGATTGCAATACCGCGCGCAGAGCCACATCCATGGCCCCGCGCACACATGATCAACCTCTCAGTACCGTAGCCCGGACTTCAGTCCGGGGCTGGCTGAGGTGCCCCGGACTGAAGTCCGGGCTACCGACAGGGTTATCGAGACTCGCTGCCAATCAGAGCGGCAGTTGCCCCAGCACCCAGCGCAGCAGAAAGAACACCAGCAGGCCGCCGCCGATGGTCGCCAGCAGATGGCGGGTAACCGCGGCAATGGCAATCGTCGCCAGCCCGGCCAGCAGGTAGGCGTTATCCAGGCTCAGCGCCAGGTGCTGGCCATCGGGAAACAGCATGCCGGGCACGACGATGGCGGTGAGCACGGCGGTCGGCACGTAATGCAGGCCCTGGCGCACCAGCGGCGGGAAGCGCAGGTCGGGAAAGGCAAACAGGCTGTAGCGGGTAGCGAAGGTGATCGCCAGCATGCCGAGAATCAGAATCCAGTTATCCATCAGGCCACGTCCTCCACCATCAGGCGATCACGCCGCTCCAACACGATACCGACCAGGATGCCGCTGAAGGCGGCCGCCATCAGGCCGAGTTTGTACGGCAGGCTGTGACAGGCCAAAGCCACCGCTCCCGCCACCAGCGCGGCGGCGACTTGCGGGCGGTTGCGCAGCATCGGCACGACGATACCGATGAAGGTGGCGAGCATGGCAAAGTCCAGGCCCCAGGCTGCGATGTTCGGTACGGCCTGGCCGAACACCAGGCCGATCAGGGTGCACAGCTGCCAATTGACGTACATCGCCAGCGCCGCACCGAGGAAATACCAGTGTTTGTAGGGCGATGCGTCGTCCTCTGCATAGCGATGCTGAACCACGGCGAAGGCCTCGTCGGTCAGCCAGAAGGCCAGCGGCACCCGCCAACGCTTGGGCAGATGGCGCACGAAGGGCTGCAGGCTGGCGCTGTAGAGCGCATGACGCAGGTTGACCACCACGGTGGTGAGCAGTAGCACGGCCAGGGTGGCGCCCCCGCCGAGCAGGCTGATGGCGATGAACTGCGCCGAGCCGGCGAACACCAGCACGGACATGCCAATGGTCTGCCAGGGCGTGAGCCCGGCCGCGCCGGCCAGGCTGCCGAAGATGATGCCGAACGGCATGGCGCCGAGCAGCATCGGCAGCATGTCGCGGACGGCTTGCAGGAATTCGTGTTGACGGGACATGGGGCCTCCTTGAGGTAGCGAGGCTAGTCGGTCGTGAGTGAGACGTCTTGAACGATCTTGCGCAGTTGGTCAGCTACTTGTGCGTTCAGCTGGCGCAGGCGCTGCGGTACTCGCCGGGACCAACGCCATAGGCCTGCTTGAACTGCCGGGTCAGATGGCTCTGGTCGGCAAATCCCAGCTGCATCGCCACGCTCAGCGGCATGCAACCGGACTTGAGCAAGGCTCGCGCCTGCTCAAGGCGACGCTGCTTGAGCCAGGCATGCGGCGGCAGGCCCGTGGCGCGGCGAAACACCCGAGATAGATAGAAGGGCGAGAGATTGACCCGTGCCGCCAGCTCTTCCAGGGACGGCGGCTCGGCCAGGCTGGCGGCCAGCAGCTCCTTGGCTTGCGCCACGGCCTGCGGCTCACGCCCGGCCGGCGGTGCGACGGGAATCCGCGCATAGCGCTGGAACAACAGCAGGATCGCTTCGCGCCAGGCCGTCTGTTGCTGCAGAGCGCTGGCCGGGCCGTCCAGCAGCCGATGCAGGGCAGCGAAACAACGGTGCAGCTCGGGATCCTGCAGCACACTGGCAGCGAACGATGGCATGCCGCCCGAGGCCAGCCCCAGCTCATCGAGCACGCCACTGACCTGCGCGTTGTCCGGGTAGAACCCGCGGTACAGCCAACCTTCCTCATGGGCCTTGGAGCCGGTGTGCAGCTCGTCCGGGTTGATCAGCACCATGCTGCCGACCGGCGCCAGGTGATCGCTGCCGCGATGGCGAAAGCGCTGGGCGCCCGCCTCGATCACAGTGAACACGAAGCCTTCGTGCACATGCGGGGCAAAACGCTGCTGCACATAGCGCGCGTGCAACAGTTCGACCCCGGCCAAGCCATCGGCCTGCCAGAAGCGGGTTTGCTCCGAACTCAGTGCCACAACGGATCAGGCGCCGAAGCGCGCTTCCAGTTGCTGTTTGACCTGCGGCCACTCGCTGTCGGTGATGCTGTACATCACCGTGTCGTCGAGGCGGCCATCGGCCAGGCGGCGGTGATTGCGCAGCACGCCCTCGCGCTGGGCACCGAGTTTCTCGATGGCACGCTGCGAGCGCAGGTTGCTGCCGGCGGTCTTCAGCTGCACGCGCACCAGCTGCCACTCCTCGAAGGCGTGACGCAGCATCAGGTACTTGATCATGCTGTTCAGGCCGCTGCCATGCTGGGTGCTGGCGAGCCAGGTGTAGCCGATCTCGGCGGCCGGCAGCGCCGGATTGAAGTCGAAGAAACGCGTGGTACCGACCAGCTCGCCAGCCAGGCGAATGGCGAAGGCCACGGCGCTGTGCGCCTTGTGGTCGGCCAGGGCACCGCGGTACCAGTCCGGGCGCTGGGTGCCGCTCATGTACTGCTGCGACTCGCTGTTGGCCTCGGCCAGTTCCAGCAGCGCGGGCAGGTCGGCTTCGCTCAGGGGGTCGAGGCGCAGCGCGCCCTGTTGCAGGGTGATAGGTTGGGGCTTGAACATCGCCAGACTCCAGAAAAAGCATCAGACAGGCTGACGGCAAAAATATCGCATGCAAAGGCGCCGACCGTGCAAAAAGGCGCTCGGCGGCCAAGGTCGATCACGCTAGCAGGCCGGCGTTGGCGGCTCAATAGGCCTGCGACCATGGTCGGCCTGACGTTGCGCGCCGCGCGTGCGAGACTAACGTAACCCCGCAATCGTCTTGGCAGCCTGAGCTGACCCCGCGTCGGCGGGCCTCTTCCATCCGTGCGCCCTGCTCCTGGAGTTTGCATGTCGCTGTCCGGCGGACTGATCGCCTTTGTCGCCCTGGCCTACATGGCCGTCCTGTTCAGCATCGCCTTCTATGGCGATCGCCGCCGCGCGCCGCTGTCGCCACGGGTGCGCGCCTGGGTCTACAGCCTGTCGCTGGCGGTCTACTGCACCAGCTGGACCTTCTTCGGCGCGGTTGGCCAGGCTGCCGGCGAGCTGTGGTCGTTCCTGCCGATCTACCTCGGGCCGATCCTCCTGCTGCTGTTCGCGCCCTGGGTGCTGCAGAAGATGGTGATGATCAGCAAGCAGGAGAACATCACCTCAATCGCCGACTTCATCGCCGCGCGCTACGGCAAGTCGCAAGCCCTGGCGGTGGTGGTGGCACTGATCTGCCTGGTCGGCGTGCTGCCCTATATCGCCCTGCAGCTCAAAGGCATCGTGCTTGGCGTCAACCTGTTGATCGGCGCCACGCCCAGCCCGACCCGCGCTCAGGACACCGCATTGATCGTGTCCCTGGTGCTGGCGCTGTTCACCGTGCTGTTCGGCACGCGCAACCTGGATGTCACCGAGCACCACCGTGGCATGGTCCTGGCGATTGCCTTCGAGGCGCTGGTCAAGCTGCTGGCCTTCCTCGCGGTCGGCGTGTTCGTCACCTGGGGGCTGTTCGATGGTTTCGACGACCTGCTCGGGCAAACCATTCCAGCCCCCGCGCTGAGCGAGTTCTGGCAGCAGACCGTGAGCTGGCCGGCAATGCTGGTGCAGACCGGTCTGGCCGCCACCGCCATTGTCTGCCTGCCCCGCCAGTTCCACGTCACCGTGGTGGAGAACATCGAACCCAAGGACCTGCGCCTGGCGCGCTGGGTGTTCCCGATCTACCTGCTGCTGGCCGCGCTGTTCGTCATCCCCATTGCCCTGGCCGGCCAGCTGCTGTTGCCAGCCGGCATTCAGGTCGACTCCTTCGTCATCAGCCTGCCGCTGGCCGAGGCGCATCCGGCGCTGGCCCTGCTGGCCTTTATCGGCGGTGCGTCGGCCGCCACCGGTATGGTCATCGTCGAGGCCGTGGCGCTGTCGACCATGGT
>JBBNAI010000081.1:0-2293 GCA_037994305.1 Pseudomonas sp.
ATCCGTGACGTCGACAAGAAGAGCCTGCTGCAACTGGCTGCCGAGGCCGCCGAACTGGCGGAAAAAGCGCGCACCAAAAAGCTCTCGGTCGATGCCATGCAGGGCGCCTGCTTCACCATCTCCAGCCTCGGCCACATTGGCGGCACCGGCTTCACGCCGATCGTCAACGCGCCGGAAGTGGCGATCCTCGGCGTGAGCAAGGCGACCATGCAGCCGGTGTGGGATGGCAAGGCCTTCCAGCCGCGCCTGACCCTGCCGCTGTCGCTGTCCTATGACCACCGGGTGATCAACGGTGCCGCCGCCGCACGCTTCACCAAGCGCCTCGGCGAAGTGCTCGGTGACATCCGCACCATGCTGCTCTGACTGATATCCCGTGCTAGGAGGCTTCTGGCCTCCAACCCTTCGGCCCCGTCCATTGGCGGGGCTTTTTTATGGGCGAGATAAAGGCCGCGCGCCATCCCGATACCAAGTGGACACAAGCGCCGGGAATTCAGCTGCTAGGGTATGCAAACCGTGCGTTGAGGCGTTGCAGGGAGAACGGGTAATGGATATCCACATCGTCGCCATGGACAGCGAACCACCGAGCTGGCGGGTTTACCTCGACCAGTACTTCATCGTCTGCCACAGCGAAGCCGAAGCCCATGAAACTGCCCTGCGCGCCGCAGCGAGTCTGCCTCTGCGCGCCCGCCAGTCACCCGGCTTCGCCCCTCGCCCCGGCGCACCGCAGCAGGCCCGTCCAACAGGGCCCGCGCAACCGGACGTGCTCAGTTCTTCTGCAGATTGCGAATCAGAAAGCTGATCGCCTTGGCCAGGTCCGCTGCGCCCTGGTGATCACGCAGCACGCTGATCCACGGGCTGCCATCGGCCGGATTCTGCAGCGTGCAGACAATCCCGCTGGGCGGGCAGTCGTAATGGATATAGGGGTCCAGGCCGAATACCAGGAGTTTCTGGTTGCGCACCGCCAGCTCCATGCCCTGCTGCGCCCGCGACTCCTCGCGCACCACCAGCTCGCCCGGACCGGCCACGCTGAGCTGGTAGCGCAGGTCACTGCGCTGGGTCTTGCCAACCTGGTAGGCGGCCGTCAGGGCATAGGTGTCGAGCAGCGCATTAGTGTGTGCCAGCAGCGCCGTGCGTTCGTTCTTGGTCAGATAAAGTCGCTTGAGCTCGGCCAGGTAACGCGCCTGCTCCTCCCCGCTCAGCTGGGCCTGTTCCGCCAATACCGGTGTAGCGGCTACCCCGCCCAACGCCACCAACAGCAACAACCCGCTCAGTCTTCTTGTCAGTCCCAGCCGCATGATGCACCCTTGCCGAACTTGATTGATGTCATGGGCAATACCTGCCCGCTGCAGCAGCATACTGGAAGCCAGTCGTTCGATGAAAAGCCATCCCGATGCCGCCAGCCGTACGGCGGCCGAGGTTGTGACGCAGTTGCCAGTGCCTTCACGGCTCGGGATGCTGCGCTTCGAGCGTTTGAACGAACCCAGTTGGAGCCTGCTGTTCCTCGACCCGGCCTGCGAGCGCCAGTTTGGCGTTGCCGCCAGCGACCTCTGCGCCCTGATCGACTCGCCCTTCGCCAGCCTGATGGAGCCGGAAGCACGCTACCGGCTGCACGATGACGTCCAGCAGCAAGTCGCCCAGAGCGGGCACTACAGCGTGCATTACCGCCTGCATGCGCCGGACGGCCCGTTGCAGTTGCTGGAAGTCGGCGAACCCTATCAGTTGCATGGCCGCCAGTTGCTGCGCGGCTACCTGCTGGTCACCCCGAGCCACGAGGATGGCGACCAGGTGACGCAGCGCCAGCATGACCTCGAAGTGCAGAACACCAAGCTTCAGGCTTCGCTGGAGCTGTATCAGCGCTCCCAGGAAGAACACCTGCAGCACCTGATCCGCTCGCGCGCGCAACAGAGCCTGATCGTGCGCCTGGCGCGCCACCGCTACAGCGCCAGCGACCCGCTGCGCGAAGCCGCCGAACTGATCACCCAGGCCGCCAGCGAAGCCTACGACGTGGCCCGCGCAAGCATCTGGCTGCTGAATGACGAAATACTCGAACCGGTGGCCCTGTACCGCCGCGACATCGACCGCCACGAGTTGCCCACGCGCATCGACGCCGGCCGGTTCCCGCGCTATCTGGACGCCCTCCACGGCGGCCGCGCGATCGACGCCCACGACGCGCAGAAAGACCCGCGCACCCGCGAACTGACCCAGCAACTGCTCAAGCCGCAAGGCATCGTCGCCCTGCTCGACGCCAGCATCCGCATTGGCGGCGAAGTGGTCGGCGTGCTGTGCCTGGAGC
>JBBNAI010000082.1:0-1774 GCA_037994305.1 Pseudomonas sp.
TGACCTGCACGCGGCGGATCACGCCGTCGATGCCGGCCTTGAGCGGGTGCTCCATCTTCATTGCTTCCAGCACCACCAGCAGCTGGCCCTTGCTGACCTGCTGGCCTTCGCTGACCAGCACTTCGACGATGGCGCCATCCATCGGTGCCTTGACCGTGCCGGAGCTGGCGGCGTTCTGCCCGCCGGCCGGTTCGTGGGTGACGTCGGTGAGTTCCAGGTTGCCAGCATGGCCGTACAACCATACCTGCTCGCCGGCCAGGTGATAGGCGCGGCGCTGACGAATGCCATCCAGCTCAAACGTGGCCCAGCGGCCGTCGCTGGCCAGCAGGCGCAGTTCGACCTGGGCTTCGCCGATCTGGGCGCGCAGCAGCGGCTGTTCGCCGGACTGCAGCACTTCCAGCTCGACTGCATGTTTCTGCTCGCCCTGCTTGAGCACGAAGCTCCAGGGTGCACCGCCAGCGTTGCGCCAACCGGCCAGGCCGGACTGATGCGCGCGGGAACTGGCCGAAGCCTGGTAGAGCAGGGCGGCGGCGCTGGCCAGATCACAGGCAGCGGGGACTTGCGGAGTCAGGCTCGGGTCGTTGGCGAAGTGCTCGCCGATAAAGGCGGTGGTGGCGTTGCCGGCGGCAAACTCCGGGTGCTTGAGCAGGTTGGCGAGGAAGCGCTGGTTGCCGTTGACGCCGAGCAGCACGCAATCCTCGACGGCGCGCGCCAGCTTGCGCCGGGCCTCGTCGCGGGTGGCGCCGTAGGCGATGACCTTGGCCAGCATCGGGTCGTAGAACGGGGTGACGGCTTGGCCTTCGACCAGGCCGTGGTCGATGCGGATGCCGTCGAGCAGGGCCGGTTCCCAGCGCAGCACATCACCGGTTTGCGGCAGGAAGTTGTGCGCCGAATCCTCGGCATACAGGCGTACTTCCATGGCGTGGCCAGTGAGACGGATCTCGTCCTGCTGGAGCGGCAGCGGCTGCCCTTCGGCGGCGCGGATCTGCCAGGCGACCAGGTCTTGCCCGGTGATCAGCTCGGTGACCGGGTGCTCGACCTGCAGGCGGGTGTTCATTTCCAGGAAGAAGAACTCGCCGCTCTGGTCGAGGAGAAATTCCACGGTGCCGGCGCCGACATAGTTGACCGAGGCTGCGGCCTTCACCGCCGCTTCGCCCATGGCTTTGCGCAGCTCGGGCGTCATCACCGGGCAGGGTGCTTCTTCGACCACTTTCTGGTGGCGGCGCTGCACCGAACAGTCGCGCTCGCCTAGGTAAACGATGTTGCCGTGCTGGTCGCCGAATACCTGGATTTCCACATGACGCGGGCGGATCACCGCGCGCTCGAGAATCAGCTCACCGGAGCCGAAGGCGTTTTGCGCCTCGGAGCGTGCGGTGCGGATCTGCGCCAGTAGTTCGCCGGATTCGTGGACCAGGCGCATGCCGCGGCCGCCGCCACCGGCGCTGGCCTTGATCATCAGCGGGTAGCCAATGCGCTCGGCCTCGCGGCTCAGGGTTTCGTCGTCCTGCGCCGCGCCTTCGTAGCCGGGGATGCAGGGCACGCCGGCTTCGAGCATGGCGATCTTCGACAGGCGCTTGCTGCCCATCAGGTGGATGGCTTCCACGGTCGGGCCGATAAACACGATGCCGGCGGCCTCGCAGGCGCGGGCGAAGTCGGCGTTCTCGGAGAGAAAGCCGTAGCCGGGGTGGATCGCGTCGGCGCCAGTCTTGCGCGCCGCTGCGATGATGTTGTCGATCACCAGGTACGACTGGTTGACCTGCGCCGGGCCGATGCA
>JBBNAI010000083.1:0-2411 GCA_037994305.1 Pseudomonas sp.
GAGGATTACAGCATCAGCCGCGCCGACCAGGACGCCTTCGCCCTGCGCAGCCAGCAACGTGCAGCGGCGGCCCAGGAAGCCGGTTTCTTCGCGGAGGAAATCGTGCCGGTGGTGATCAAGGGCAAGAAGGGCGACACGGTGTTCAGTGTCGACGAACACCCGCGTGCCGACACCAATGCCGAAGGCCTGGCCAAGCTGAAACCGGTCAATGGCGCAGACAAAACCGTCACCGCCGGCAATGCCTCGGGCCTCAACGATGGTGCTTCGGCGATCATCCTGGCCTCGGCTGAAGCGGTACAGAAATTCGGCCTCACCCCGCGCGCCAAAGTGCTCGGTATGGCCAGCGCCGGCGTGGCACCACGGGTCATGGGCATTGGCCCGATCCCCGCTGTGCGCAAGCTGTTGGCGCGGCTGAACCTGAGCATCGACGCCTTCGACGTGATCGAGTTGAACGAAGCCTTCGCCGCCCAGGGCCTGGCCGTCACCCGCGACCTCGGCCTGGCCGACGACAGCGCCAAGGTCAACCCCAATGGTGGCGCCATCGCCCTCGGCCATCCGCTGGGCATGAGTGGCAATCGCCTGGTGCTGACCGCTGTGCATCAGTTGCAGAAAACCGGCGGCAAGCTGGCGTTGGCGACCATGTGCGTCGGCGTGGGCCAAGGCTTGGCCATCGCGATTCAATCGGTGTAACCCACCTGTCCATCAGGCCCGGGCTTCGGCTTGCGGGCCTGTCTTTTTAGAACGGAACGGCTGCTGGAGCGGTCTAGACTCAGGCAATCCATTCAGTGAGTAACAAAATATGACTGCCACGTATTACACCGGCGAAGAGCGCCGTAAACGCATTTTCGCGATTGTCGGTGCCTCCTCGGGCAACCTGGTGGAATGGTTCGACTTCTATGTCTATGCCTTCTGCGCCATCTATTTCGCCCCGGCGTTCTTCCCCTCAGACGACCCGACGGTGCAGTTGCTCAACACCGCGGGCGTGTTCGCCGCCGGCTTCTTGATGCGCCCGATTGGTGGCTGGCTGTTTGGCCGGGTGGCCGACAAGCACGGGCGCAAGAATTCGATGATGATCTCGGTGCTGATGATGTGCGCCGGCTCTCTGGTCATCGCCTTTCTGCCGACCTACGCCAGCATCGGTGCCTGGGCGCCGGCGCTGCTGCTGATGGCACGGCTGTTCCAGGGCCTGTCGGTAGGTGGCGAGTACGGCACCACGGCGACCTATATGAGTGAGGTGGCGCTGCGTGGCCAGCGCGGCTTCTTTGCCTCGTTCCAGTACGTGACGTTGATCGGTGGGCAATTGCTGGCGGTATCGCTGGTGGTGGTCCTGCAACAGCTTCTGACCGAAGAGGAGCTGCGAGCCTGGGGCTGGCGCATTCCCTTCGTGGTCGGCGCCTTGGCGGCAGTGATCTCGCTGCTGCTGCGTCGCAGCCTGGAGGAAACCACCACCGCCGCGCAGCGTGCCGACAAAGACGCCGGCAGCGTGGCGGCGTTGTTCAAGCACCATAAGGCTGCGTTCATCACGGTGCTCGGCTACACCGCCGGCGGCTCGTTGATTTTCTACACATTCACCACGTACATGCAGAAGTACCTGGTGAACACCGCGGGCATGCACGCCAAGACCGCCAGCTTCATCATGACCGGCGCGCTGTTCCTCTATATGTGCATGCAGCCGCTGTTCGGCATGCTCTCGGACAAGATCGGCCGGCGCAATTCGATGCTCTGGTTCGGCGCCCTGGGTACCCTGTGCACCCTGCCGATTCTGCTGGCACTAAAAACCGTCACCAGCCCGTTCCTGGCCTTTGTGCTGATCACCCTGGCCCTGGCCATCGTCAGTTTCTACACCTCGATCAGCGGCTTGGTGAAGGCCGAGATGTTCCCGCCGCAAGTACGGGCGCTGGGGGTGGGGCTGGCCTATGCGGTGGCCAACGCGATGTTTGGTGGCTCGGCGGAATATGTCGCCCTGGGGCTGAAAAGCATCGGCATGGAGAACACCTTTTATTGGTACGTTACGGGGATGATGGCGATAGCATTCCTGTTCAGCCTGAGGCTGCCGAAACAGGCCGCTTATCTGCATAACGACCACTGATTGGCTGGCGCGTGTTCCGACACGCGCCCTAAGGAATTCCATGAGCGATACAGCGAGCAACCAGTTGTTCGACCGCTACTTCACCCAGCCGGCGATGCGCGCGATTTTCTGCGATCGCGGCCGGGTGCAGGGCATGCTGGATTTCGAAGCGGCCCTGGCGCGTGCCGAGGCGCGTGTCGGGGTGATTCCGCAGAGCGCAGTGGCGCCTATCGCGCTCGCTTGCCAGGCCGAGTTGTATGACTTCGCGGCCCTGGCCGTGGCCATCGGCAGTGCCGGTAATTCGGCCATCCCGCTGATCAAGGCGCTGGGCAAACAAATCGCC
>JBBNAI010000084.1:0-4745 GCA_037994305.1 Pseudomonas sp.
GCTGCTGTTCATCGTCGCCAGCCTGGCCCTGGGGGTGTACATCTCGACCCTGACCACCACGCAGTTCCAGGCCATGCAGATCGCCTTCTTCACCTTTCTGCCGCAGATCCTGCTCTCGGGGTTCATGGTCCCCTTTGCCGGCATGCCCAAGGTGGCGCAGTGGTTTGCCGAGCTGATGCCGCTCACCCACTACCTGCGCCTGGCGCGCGGCATCATGCTGCGTGAGGCGGGGTTGCTTGACCTGTGGCTGGAGATGGTGGTGCTGTTGGTATTCGCCATTGCTCTGCTGGCGCTGGCGGTGACGCGGGTTAGCAAGCGGCTGGACTGAGACAGGCCGGCCCTGGGCATAGCTATCTGCCGAGTGCTTCTAGCCTTTTGGTTTCGCCCTCCCGGGCGAGTCACTTTCTCTTTGCTCGCGCGAAAGAGAAAGTAACCAAAGAGAAAGCGCGCCCGGCATCCGGGTTTCGCTACGCGAAACTTCCCTTCCTCCGGTGCTGCTCCGGGGGCCGGCTTACAAGGGCCATCCCTGGCCCTTTAAGCCTCTCGCCGCATCCATGCGGCTCGTCCCCCTGCGCAGCACCTACGCTCGGCCTCCTGACGGGATCTGGAGTCCGAGCTGCCTGAAGGTTTTGTCCTGTTTGCGCGATACATCAGGCCACGTCAATTCCCCTTCAGCAGGGTGAGCGCAATCGTCGTGGAAGGGGTTGAGCGACATGGATGTCGCGGCGGGCCCCTGGAGCGATGATGGAGCGAACGAACCCCGGCGTAGCCGGGGCCGGATGCAGGGGTGGCCTTCTCTTTGGTTACTTTCTCTTGGCCAGACAAGAGAAAGTGACTCGCCCGGAGGGGCGAAACCAAAAGTGTCGAAGCACTCGGCAAAGAGCGGTGCCCGGACACTTTCGATGGTTCCCACGCTCTGCGTGGGAACCATCAACAAAGACAGTCACAAAAAAGCCCGGCACCTGGCCGGGCTTTTTCATTTCAGGCGCGTCTTACTGCGCGGTGTAGATCTGGTCGAATACCCCGCCATCCTTGAAGTGGGTGCTCTGGATCACCGGCCAGTCGCCGAAGGTCTTCACCACGTTGAGGAAGGTCACTTTCGGGAAGCGGTCGGCGAACTCGGCGAGGATCGCCGGGTTGCGTGGGCGCAGGTAGTTGTTGGCGGCGATGCGCTGGGCTTCGTCGGACCACAGGTACTTCAGGTAGGCCTCAGCCTCTTTGCGGGTGCCCTTCTTGTCGACCACCTTGTCGACCACAGCCACCGGTGGCTCGGCCTCAGCGGAGACGCTCGGGTAGACCACTTCGAA
Organism: Pseudomonas sp.; assembly: GCA_037994305.1. Lineage (GTDB taxonomy): Bacteria > Pseudomonadota > Gammaproteobacteria > Pseudomonadales > Pseudomonadaceae > Aquipseudomonas. The sequence continues at coordinate 1,308 of JBBNAI010000084.1, forward strand.
GCTGCCACGGCCGAACTCGCGGGCGATCATCTCGGCTTCGTTCTCGAAGGTCACCAGCACGTCGCCGATCTGGTTCTGGATGAAGGTGGTGGTGGCGGCACGGCCACCGGTGTCGAGTACCGGAGCCTGCTTGAACAGCTTGCCGACGAAGTCCTTGGCGGCTTTTTCGTCGCCGCCTTTTTCCAGCACGTAGCCCCAGGCCGACAGGTAGGTGTAGCGGCCGTTACCCGAGGTCTTCGGGTTGGGCACCACCACCTGCACGCCGTCCTTGAGCAGGTCGGGCCAGTCTTTCAGGCCCTTGGGGTTGCCCTTGCGCACGATGAACACGGTGGCCGAGGTAAACGGGGCGCTGCTATTTGGCAGGCGGGTGGCCCAGTCCTTCGGTACCAGGCCGCCATTGTCGGCGAGGGCGTTGATGTCGGTGGCCATGTTCATGGTGATCACGTCGGCGGGCAGCCCGTCGATCACCGCGCGTGCCTGTTTGCTCGAGCCGCCATGGGACATCTGCAGCACCAGCGGCTTGCCGCCCTCGGCCTGCCAGTGTTTCTGGAAGGCGGCGTTGTAGTCCTTGTAGAAGTCGCGCATCACGTCATAGGAGACGTTGAGCAGGGTCGCCGCCTGGGCACTGGCACCGAAAAGCAGGCCGGCGGCCAGCAGCGAGAAGGGCAGTAGTCGTTTCATTACGCGTCCTTTGAATGAGGTGTGGCGTGACTATAAGAGCGAGCTTTTATTCTTTGAAAGAATAATTGGTTAAGTGCTTATGCATTTATGTACTCACAGCTGGGGTGGCTTGCGGGCCGTGAGGGTATCTGCTTGGTTCTAAAAGTTATAAATAAATCATTATTTATTCTTTTTAATCCTTTTCGATCCTGAGCATAGTGAGCGCCACGCAACGAACCTCTTTTGAAGGAGCAGCAGCATGAGCATCCGCCTTGGCGACATCGCCCCCGACTTCGAGCAGGACTCCAGTGAAGGCCGTATCCGCTTTCATGAATGGCTGAACAATAGCTGGGCCGTGCTGTTCTCCCACCCGGCCGACTTCACCCCGGTGTGCACCACCGAGCTGGGCTTGACCGCCAAGCTCAAGGATGACTTCGCCAAGCGCGGCGTCAAGGCCATCGCCCTGTCCGTGGACCCGGTGGACTCGCACCTGCGCTGGATCGACGACATCAACGAAACCCAGAACACCCGCGTCAACTTCCCGATCATCGCCGACGCCGACCGCAAGGTGTCCGGCCTCTACGACCTGATCCACCCGAACGCCAGCGACACCCTGACCGTGCGCTCGCTGTTCATCATCGACCCGAACAAGAAGGTGCGCCTGATCATCACCTACCCGGCGAGCACCGGGCGCAACTTCAACGAGATCCTGCGGGTGATCGATTCCCTGCAGCTGACCGACAACCACAAGGTCGCCACCCCCGCCAACTGGCAGGACGGTGATGACGTGGTAATCGTGCCGTCGCTGAAGGACGAAGACGAGATCAAGCAGCGTTTCCCGCAGGGTTATCGCGCGGTCAAGCCGTACCTGCGCCTGACTGCGCAGCCGAACAAGTAAGGGATCGTCATGCATGTAGTCCTGCTTTCCGGTAGCCCCTCGGCGCGTTCGCGCACTGAAGTGCTCCTGGAGCATGTCAGCCAGCGCCTGCGCGAGCACCGGGTCGAAGTGACCCTGCTGCGGGTGCGCGACTTCCCCGCTGAAGACCTGCTGTTCGCCCGCTTCGAGAGCGCGGCAGTGCAGCAGTTGCAAGCGGTGGTAGCCAGTGCCGACGGCCTCGTGGTGGCGACGCCGGTGTACAAGGCTTCGATCACCGGCGCGCTGAAAGTGCTGCTCGATCTGCTGCCGGAACGCGCCCTGGCGCACAAGGCGATCCTGCCGTTGGCTAGCGGTGGTAGCCCGGCGCATTTGCTGGCCGTGGATTACGCGCTGAAGCCGGTACTGGCGGCGCTGAAGGCCCAGGAAATGCTGGCCGGGGTGTTCGCCGTGGACAAGCAGATCGCTTACGCGGAAGGCGACCGTCCGGCGCAGCTGGACAGCGAGCTGGCCGAGCGTTTGGACGAGTCGGTGGAGCAACTGCTCGCCGCCCTGGCCCGTCGCCCGCGGCCGATCGATCCGAAGTTGTTGAACGACCGGCTGGTGAATGCCCGCTGGAGTATTTGAATCGATAGGGCGGGTGAAACCCGCAGGTTCCACCCGCCCTACGCAGCACCCGTAACACCCCGCCTTACTCGCCCGCCAACGGGCAAGCAGGTAACCAACCAAGACAGCCACTGCAAAGGAGAGCGCCATGCGCACTATTACTTTGCGTCGGAGCCTGGTCGCCCTGCTTGCAGCGGCCATCAGCTTTGGCGCCATCACTCAAGCCCAAGCCGAGACCTTGCGTATCGGTTACCAGAAGTACGGCACCCTGGTGCTGCTCAAGGCCAAGGGTACGCTGGAAAAGCGCCTGGCCGAGCAGGGCGTCGAGGTGAAATGGACCGAATTCCCCGGCGGCCCGCAGCTGCTCGAAGGGCTGAACGTCGGCTCGGTGGACTTCGGCGTGACCGGCGAAACCCCGCCAGTGTTCGCCCAGGCCGCCGGTGCCGACCTGCTCTACGTGGCCCACGAGCCGCCAGCACCGACCGGTGAGGCGATCCTGGTGCCGAAGGATTCCTCGATCAAATCGGTCGCCGAGCTCAAGGGCAAGAAAGTCGCCCTGAACAAGGGTTCCAACGTGCACTACCTGCTGGTGCGTGCCCTGGAAGACGCCGGCCTGAAATACAGCGACATCCAGCCCGTGTACCTGCCGCCGGCTGATGCCCGCGCCGCCTTCGAGCGTGGCAGCGTCGACGCCTGGGTCATCTGGGACCCCTTCCAGTCCGCCGCCGAACACCAGCTGCAAGCCCGCAGCCTGCGTGACGGCAGCGGCCTGGTCGACAACCACCAGTTCTACCTGGCGACCCGTCCTTATGCCGAGAAGCACCCGCAAGTGATTGGCGTGCTGGTCGAGGAAATCCGCGGTGTGGGCGAGTGGGTGAAAGGCAACTTGAGCGAGGCCACCGCCCAGGTCGCACCGCTGATCGGCCTGTCGCCGGAGATCACCCGCCAGGCCGTCGAGCGCCAGGGCTACGGCGCGCAGTTCATCACCCCGGACGTGATCGCTGCCCAGCAGAAGATCGCCGACACCTTCACCAACCTCAAGCTGATCCCCAAGCAGCTCAGCATCAAGGACGTGATCTGGACGCCGCCGGCCAAGCTGGCGCAGCAGTAATTCCTGTCCCGACCACGGGAACGTAATGCCCAAGCAACCCCGGCCACCTGAGGCCGGGGCAGCGCCACCGAATTTCCAAGGAGACCACTCCATGAGTCTGAACATTTTCTGGTTCCTGCCGACCCACGGCGATGGCAAGTACCTCGGCACCAGCGAAGGCGCCCGCGCCGTTGACCACGGCTACCTG
>JBBNAI010000085.1:0-1562 GCA_037994305.1 Pseudomonas sp.
GGCAGGGCAGCACCTTTGGCTTCGATCAGGCGTACGCCCGGATCTCCGGCACGCAGATGGCCGCCGACTTCGTCCTGGAACTTGTTCCAGGCCTGCGGCGAGTTCCAGCCTGGTGACCAGGCGAACGGGATCTGCTGACGGTCTTCCTGGCTGCCCGAATAGCCTTCCATGGAGAAGGCGAAGGGCGAATCCTGGTCCTGCGGCTGACGCGGCTCGTGCACGCTGATGTTGGCGCGCATGGCGGTACGGCCACTGTAGCGGAGCGGCTCGCGGGCCAGCTTGAGGCCCTTGATACGGAACGAGGCGCTTGGCGCGGCACCGGTGATGCCGGCCAGAATGCTGCTGCTGGCGGCGCAGGCGGCGGTGACCTGGTCCAGCTGAGTCCAGTCCACGCCCTTGCCTTGCAGGGTGCTGTGCAGCGCGTGTAGCCAGCGCCAGCCTTCACGCACGAGGATGTTGCTGTCGTAGTAGCTCGGCTCGAATACCTGAAAGAAGCGCTGGGCGCGGCCTTCCAGGCTGACCAGGGTACCGTCGCCTTCGGCGAAGCTGGCAGCCGGCAGTACCAGGTGGGCCTTGGCGGTGGTGGCGGTCTGCTGGTGGTCGGCGACGATCACTACCTTGGCCGCAGCCAGGGCGGCGTCGACCTTGGCAGCGTCGGCGCGGCGATACAGGTCGTTTTCCAGCACGATCACGGCGTCGGCCTGGCCGGCAGTCAGGGCTTCCAGAGCGGCGTCCAGCGACTCGCCGCCAAACAGGGCCAGGCCCATGCTGTTGGCTTCCGGGACTACCAGGCTGATGGAGCCGTTTTTCTCGCGGTTCTTCAGCGCGCTGGCGATGTTGGCCGCGGCCTCGATCAGTTCCTTGCTGCCCAGCGAGGCGCCGGAGACGATCAGCGGGCGCTTGGCGCCCAGCAAGGCGTCGGCAATCAGCTGTACCAGCTCGGCTGCGTCGGCATCCAGGCCGGTCACGGCCGGGGCGCTCGGGTCGATGGCGTGGGCCACGGCGAAGCCGATACGCGCCAGGTCGGCCGGAGCAGCGTGCACGCAGGCTTCGGCGATATCGTCGAGGCGAGTCGGGGTGACGCTGGCGATGAACAGCGGGTGCAGGGCGTCTTGGGCGACGTTCTGCACGGCTGCCATGTGCCAGTCCTGGATCTTCATCGAGGCGGCGATTTCAGTGGCCTTGCCCTTGACCGACTGGCGCAGGGCCAGGGCCAGGCGTGCAGCGGTTTGGGTCAGGTCTTCACCGAGGACGAACACCGCGTCGTGGTTTTCCACCTCGCGCAGGGTCGGCACCGGCAGCGGGCCGTTCTGCAGGATGTCGCGGATCAGGCGCAGGTTGTCCAGCTCGGCAGCGGCGATACCGCTGTAGTAGTTGCTGGCACCGACCAGTTCGCGTAGGGCGAAGTTGCCTTCGAGGCTGGCGCGCGGCGAACCAATGCCGATCACACGCTTGCCCTTGAGCAGCTCGGCGGCCTTGTCCAGCGCGGCATCCAGGCCCAGCTTGGTCTGACCGAACAGTGGCTGACGTGGGCGATCGTCGCGGTTGACGTAGCCGTAGCC
>JBBNAI010000086.1:0-14574 GCA_037994305.1 Pseudomonas sp.
GTCACCGAGCCCATGCGTACCTGGTCGCCCGGCTGCAGCACGGCCGCGCTGCGCTTCTCGCCGTTGACCAGCACGCCGTTGGCCGAGGCCAGGTCCTTGACCTCCAGCACGTCGCCCTTGAGGAAGAACTCGCAGTGCCGACGCGACAGTTCGGCATCGCTGAAGCACAGCTCGCACTTGACCGAACGACCGAAGGTCATCGAGCCGCTGACATGGAACTTCTTGCCTTCGTGCTCACCCTTGACCACCTGCAGGAACCAGCGCTGGGTGGCCTCGGCCTTGGGTTTGCTCTTGGCCGGATCGACCAGCAGCAACTCCACCTCTCCGAGGCGCACGCGGTCTTCCGAGCGCAACTGGTAGCGGCTGCTGATACGCTCGTCATTGACGAAGGTGCCGCTCTCGCTGTCGCAGTCATTGATGAAGTAGAGCCCACCCTCCTGGCGAATCTCGGCATGGAAGGCACCGATTCCGTCGTCATCCAGGGCCAGCTGGTTGCGCCGGTCCTGGCCGATGGTGAAGCGCTCCTCAACCAGCCAGATAGGCGCCTGGCGACTGTCCTTGAAGTGCAGCTTGAGCATGGGCAATGATCCTGTCGAAGGCCGTTTACTGGCCGAAAAGGTTGTTCCAGACCCGTTTGATCGGGTTCTTCTCTTGCTTGGCAGCACTCTCCTGCGCCGCTTCGGAGTGGGCCCGGGTGGCCCGCGCCGAGCTGAGCAACTGCTGGTGTTCGCCACGCATCTTGAGCAGTTCCGCATTATCCGGCTGGACCTCAAGGCCACGCTCGATCATCGCCAGTGCGCTGGGGAAATCGGTGCGCCGGTAGGCGGCGTTGGCCAGGTCACGATAGAGCATCGCCACCCGCTGCAAGCCCTCCAGTGCCTGTTCCTGGCCGGGCACCCAACCCAGCACCTGACGGTAGTAATACACCGCGCTGTCCTCTTCCGGCAGTAGCAGGCGCTTGTCGGCGATGCTCTGCTCTGCCCGCTCCAACGCCTGGGCCACGCGTGCATCGAGCACCCGTTGCAAACCCTCCAGTGCGCCGGCGTGGCTGGCATCCAGCGCCAAGGCCTGCCGGTAGTAGTAGTCGGCACTGTCCTGCTCCGGTTGCAGCAACTGACCTACGGCCAAGCGCTGCTCACCCAGGGCGAGGAAGCCGGCGATGCGCGTCTCCGTGATCCGCTGCAGGCCAGCCAGGGCCTCGTCGTTGTCATCGTCCAGGCGCAGGATTTCGTTGAAGAAGAACTCAGCGCTGTCCTGCGCCGGCTCGACCAGCTGGCCGGCGGCGAAGCGCTGCTCGGCCTGAGCCAGCAGTTCGTCGATCTGCGCCTGCTCACGCAGGTAGAGCCAGCTGAAGGTCAGGGTCACCAGCAACACCAGCACGCTGAGCCCCGCCAGGATCGGCATTGCCGAACGGCGCGGCGAAGCACTTCTAGCCGGAGCAGCAACAACCGGCGCCGACTGCGCCATGGGCTTGGCAGTCGGCAACGCCGGGCGGATCTGGGTTTCGTCGAGGTCACTCAGCTCGATTTCGTCGAGAGCGACCAGCAACGCACGGCAGTCACCGAAGCGCTCATCCGGGGTCTTGGCCAGCATGCGCGCGAGCACGCCCTGGAACGCGGCCAGTGCCTCAGGCAGCACCGGCGCGGCCATCTGCACGTGGTTCATCACCGTCTGCGTGTAGTTGCCACCGCGGTACGGGTTGGTGCCGGTCAGCATCTCCAGGAGGATCACGCCGAGGCTGTAGATATCGCTACGCGCATCCAGCACCTGGCACTGGGCCTGTTCCGGGCTGCTGTAGGCGGGGCTGCCGACAGCGATGCCGAAATGGGTCAACTCGCTGTCGATATCCAGGTCCTTGGCCACGCCGAAGTCGGTGAGCACAGCGCTGCCGTCATCGCGAAAGAGGATGTTGGCCGGCTTCACGTCGCGGTGTACCAAGCCCTTGTCGTGCACCACGGCCAGGCCGCTGGCGATCTGGCGAATGACTTCCAGGGCTCGTGCAGGCGCGAACAGCTCACCCTTGTGCCTCGCCAGGTCGCCACCTGGGAAGAACTCCATGGCCAGGTAGTAACGGCCGTCGGCCAACTGGTCGATGTCGTAGATGGTGATGATCGAGGGATGGCTGAGGGAGGCGACGATATGCGCTTCCTTGATGAACCGCTGGCTGAAGACCTCATCCTCGGCACTCAGCAGTACCTTGATGGCGACCTTGCGGTGCAGCGATTCCTGGGTGGCGAGGAACACCTCGGCCATCCCGCCTTTGCCCAGCTGGCCATGCACACGGTAGCCGGGTATCTCAAGCAAGCTGTCGCTCATTCGATCTGTGTCTTAAGGTCTATTGCCGACGGGGATTAAGCAAACGCCTGAGGAAACTGCGCGGTTTGGTGCCGATCTCCGGCGATTCCGACGCACTACGCCCCAGGACGATGCAAGAGATATTGTCCTTGCCCCCCGCCTCGATTGCCAGCCCTATCAGCTGCTCGACCAGCTCATCGAGCGTCGCCGCGCTGCCACAGGGTTGCTGGATCTGTGCGTCGGTGATTTCGCCGGTCAAGCCGTCGCTGCACAACAGCAGCAACTCTCCCGGCGCCAGCGTGCCTTGCACGCGATCGACCTGCAGCACCAGTTCACTCTGCCCTAGGCACTGGGTGACCAGGTTGCGCCGCGGGTGATTGCGGGCCTCGTCCACACTCAGCTCGCCGGCATCGATCATCGCCTGCACCCAGCTGTGGTCACGGGTGAGCTGGGCGATGCCATCGAGGCTGATGCGGTAGGCGCGACTGTCGCCGATCCAGGCCAGGTCGAAATCGGCACCGACAAAGCGCACCGCCACCACCGTGGTCCCCATGCTGCGCCCGCCGCCTTGCTGGCCGGCAGCCAGAATGGCGGTGTTGGCGGCATGAATGGCGGCATCCAGATCGCCACCCTCGATAGTGACCGCGCGCAGCGTTTGCAGCGCCAGGGCACTGGCTACTTCGCCACTCTGGTGCCCGCCCATGCCATCGGCCACGGCCCACAGACCAAGCTCGGGACAACACAGCACGGCATCTTCGTTGTGTGCACGAACGCGACCCGCGACGCTCTGCGCCGCATACCCCATCGACATGACTGGTGGAACCTCTCAACTGCACGAACGTGCATGATGCTGCGCCAGACGACGGCTGTCAGCCTGGGTAATGGGAAGTGTTAAGCAGTCGAGATAGAGCGCCGCTGTGATTAGCGGCTGCGCTGGACTTCGTAGCTGTTCTGCCCTGGATAGCGCTGCACTTCATAGCCACCCGGATATTCCGTGCTCTGCCGGATACCGCCACTCTGCTGCACGCTGGAGCTGCCGTAGGATTGGCTTTGCCGCCCATAGCCCTCGGGCAACGCTTGGCCGCCGTAGAGGTTCTGATTCTGGCTGCGACTCGATGAACTGATGCTGCCACTGGCACCCGGGCTGACATATTCAATGGGCACCGCCTGTATCGGCCGACGCACCTCTTCGCCGGCCAAGGCCGGCAGCGCGATGATCGCCGCCAGCCCCATCACTAGTCGTATCGTGCTCATCGCATCGATCCTCGCTGGTTTGTTCCGATGCTACGCCGATTACCACCTGGCAACATCCCTGGCCACTGTATTGCCAGGCTTGGCAAAGGCCGAGCGCTCGCTATCATGCCGCGCTTTTCGGGATGCCGTATTCAAGCCCATGCGTCGCACCACTGTTTTGCTGTCTTTGTTGCTTACCCTGCCAACCCTCAGCCACGCTGCCCCACCCCGCACCTTCAGCGAGGCCAAGAAAATTGCCTGGAAACTGTATGCACCGCAGTCGATAGAGTTCTATTGCGGCTGTCGCTACAGCGGCAATCGGGTCGACCTGAAAAGCTGTGGCTACGTACCACGCAAGAATCCGCAGCGCGCCACACGCATCGAGTGGGAGCACATCGTGCCGGCCTGGGTCATTGGCCACCAGCGGCGCTGCTGGCAACAGGGCGGACGCCGCCAGTGCGCAAGCTCGGATAAAGCCTACCGGCGCGCCGAAGCTGACCTGTTCAACCTCGTGCCCAGCGTCGGCGAGGTCAATGGCGATCGCAGCAACTTCAGCTATGCCTGGCTTCCCCAACAGCCAAACCAATACGGGGCTTGCCCGATGGTCGTCGACTTCAAGGCGCGCAAGGCCATGCCCCGGGCGAAAATCCGCGGCATGGTGGCGCGTACTTATTTCTATATGAGCAAGCGCTACGGCCTCAGCCTGTCGAAACAGGATCGGCGACTGTTCGAGGCGTGGCACAAGCAGTACCCGGTAGAGCCCTGGGAGCGACAACGTAACCTGCAACTCGGCTGCGTGATGGGCTGGGGCAATCCCTATGTTGGCAAGATCGACCTGCGACGCTGTAGCCCGGGACACGACTGAGCCCGATTCCAACGCCTTCGACCGATGCCCCACTCAGCAGATATTTAAAAAATGACTAGGCGTTTCGGCCCCGAACTTGTAAGGTGCTCGGACTGTGTTGCATGTGTCACCGCAAATCGAACTGTTTAGATCTCGGTCCAACTTTTCATCGGTTTCTTTACTCTTTGCACTCAGTCATGGCCTGGGCTGTTCCAGAGTCGTGTTAACTTTGTTCAAGGAGATATCCCATGTCCGAACGTCAAACCGGCACCGTTAAATGGTTCAACGATGAAAAAGGCTTCGGCTTCATCACCCCGGAAAGCGGCGCTGACCTGTTTGTGCACTACCGCTCGATCCAGAGCTCCGGCTTCAAAAGCCTGCAAGAAGGCCAAAAGGTTTCTTTCGTTGCAGTGAAAGGCCAGAAAGGCATGCAGGCTGACGACGTACAAGTAATCTAATTACTTCGCGCGTCACGAAAAACCGGCCTACGGGCCGGTTTTTTTATTCCTGCCATTTTACCCGCCGTGATCCTGCGGCAGTGATTCCTGAAGGGGGAACCAGCATGCGAGTCAAAGCATCCACCCAGAAGCCCAAGCCCGCGCCAGCCGTGGAAACCAGCGAGTCGATCGAGGCCCAAATCGCCGCCTTCCTCAAGTCTGGCGGCGAGATCCAGCAGATCGCCAAAGGCGTCAGCGGACAATCGCACACCCCCAGCCGACATATCACTATCGGCAAGAAGTAAGTTCCGACACGCTGCGGGCCAAGCCGCTGGCTGGCCCATGCGTCGCTCGACATTTTGACCGAAATACTGGCACTTTGCCCCACCCCGCCCTTGCTCGCCCCGACAAAGCTCTGCATCCTTGGCAACATAAGAATGCGGCCACAGGCCCGGGACCTCGCTGATGCTCAAGCGACTACGCAACGACTTCCAACTGTCCATCATCACCCTGATGGGGTTTTTCGGCGCGCTCGGTATCACACCCTACGCCATCTACCGCCTCCTGCATGGCAATTACCTGGTCGGAACCGCCGACACAGTGATCGTCATCTCGACCCTTTCTGCCGTGTTCTACGCCTGGCGCACCGGTGACACGGTCAAGCCCGGTATCTACCTGGCCTGCATCTTCTCCGTCGGCTCAACGCTGATTGCCATCAACCTCGGCGTCAACGGCCTTTTCTGGATCTATCCACTAATCCTGTTCAACTTCTTCATGGTCTCCCCCGGCAAAGCCATCGCGGCAACCCTGATGGTCCTCCTCAGCCTGGTCGGCCACGCGCTATGGGTGCCTGGCAGCGTCTTCGAAAGCCAGTACCAGATGGTGTCTTTCCTGGTCACCAACATGATGGCCGGTGTCCTGACCTTCATCTTCGCCTACCGCACACGCCACCAGCGCGAGCAATTACAGGGACTCGCCATCCGCGACCCACTCACCGGCGCACGCAACCGCAGGGCAATGGATGACGAACTGAAAATCGCTGTTTCCAGTAAGCGCCGTCATGGCCGTAGCTACAGCGTACTGGCGATGGATCTCGACCACTTCAAGCAGATCAATGATCAATACGGTCATCCCGCAGGCGATCAAGTGCTAGTGAGCTTCGTCGCCCTGATCAAAGCCGGCTCGCGCAAGGAAGACCGACTGTTCCGCGTCGGCGGTGAGGAATTCCTGCTCTTGCTGCCAGACACCAGCCTCAGCGGCCTTGAGGCCGCAGCCGCTCATCTGCAAAAACTGGTGCGCGAGCTGCTGCGCAGCCCCGGCGGAACGGTCAGCGTTTCGATCGGCGGAGCCATACTGCGCACAGATGAACCCTGGCCGAACCTTCTGCAACGAGCCGACCAGTGCCTCTACCAGGCCAAGAGCGCCGGGCGCGACTGCACCATCATCGACCGCAGCGAAGAAGGCTCGCCCGTCGCCTCCCTCCCCACTGCCGGCCCGGCGACTACACTCTAACCAGGCCAACTCGGCCATAAATCTAGAGACAAAGGGGGCCCAGCAACCGCAAGACGGGAGGTACGCCATGAACCGGCATTTCTATATCAGTGACAACCTGGATGACCTGGAAAAACTAGAGGGCGAACTGGAAGCCTGCGGCATCAGCACTGAACAGATCCACGTGCTGAGCGAAAGGGACGCCGAGGTCGAGCAACATCACCTGCATGACGTCTCTTCAGTTATGAAGCAGGATGTCGTTCACTCTGGACAGATTGGCAGCCTGATCGGCTTTGCCCTCGCAGCACTGGTCGTACTGCTGGCCTGGCTCAATGATTGGGCCAATACCGCTGCCGGCTGGATACCGTTCATATTTCTAGCCGCAGTGCTGATCGGCTTCAGCATCTGGGAAGGCAGCCTGTTCGGCCTGCAAAAACCTAACACTGCGTTTAAGCACTTCGCCGAGCCACTTCACGACGGTAAACACCTGTTCTTCGTCGACGTAAAGCCCACGCAGGAAACCATTCTCAGCCAGATCGTCGCCTACCACCCAGGCCTGGAACTAGCTGGAGTCGGTGCCGCCTCGCCGGACTGGGCAGTTGCCCTGCAGCAACGCTGGCACCGCTTTCGCCAGATGATCTGACCCGAGCGAGGGCGGCCAGCCTGGCTAGTCGCCCTCGCTCAACTTCAGCCCCGCGCAGCAGCAGCGGCAATCAGTTGTTTCATCTCTGACACCGCCGACTTGAAGCCGACGAACAGGGCATGAGCGACGATGGCGTGGCCGATATTCAATTCATGCACCCCAGCAATCGCCGCGACCGGCTCGACGTTGTGGTAGTGCAATCCATGACCAGCGTTGACGATCAGGCCATGGGCCAACCCGCAGCTGACGCCATCACGGATACGCGCCAGTTCACGCGCGGTCTCTTCAGGAGAGAGCGCATCGGCATAACGACCCGTGTGCAGTTCGATAGCAGGGGCACCGACACGTCGCGAGGCCTCGATCTGCCGCTCATCGGCATCAATGAACAACGACACCTCGCACCCCAGGCGCGCCAGGCGTTGCACGGCGACCTTGATGCGTTCCTCTTGGCCCGCCACATCCAGGCCACCCTCGGTGGTCAGCTCTTGCCGGGTTTCCGGCACCAGGCAGACATGCTCAGGGCGGATGCTTTCGGCAAACTCCAGCATGAAATCGGTCACGCCCATCTCGAAGTTCATCCGCGTCTGCAGCACATCCTTCAACAGGCGTACGTCGCGTTCCTGGATATGCCGACGATCCTCACGCAAGTGCACGGTGATGCCATCGGCCCCCGCTTCCTCGGCATCCAGCGCGGCTTTCACCGGGTCCGGATAGCGGGTACCACGCGCCTGACGCAACGTGGCCACATGATCGATATTGATGCCGAGCAGAATACGGTTGGCTTCAGTCACGGGCAGGTTCCTTGAGATTCATGAAGAGTTCGCGGCTGACCAGCGGTCGGCCACCCAAATGTGGCGCGAGGGCCTGACGCATCAGCCGCTTGGCCGCCGCCAGGGCACCGGGAGAGGCCCAATCAGCCTGCGCCATGGCGAGCAGATCGGCGCCCTGAAACAGGCCGGGCTGCAGCTGGGCAACCTGCTCCATGCCTGCATCGGGCTGCAAGCGATACAGCCCATCACTATCGATAGGCTGACCGGACAGGTCGGCATCCAAGGCAAAACCATAGCCGAGCTCGTCCAGCAGGCGCCACTCAAACGCCCGCAGCAATGGCTCCAGCGGCGGATTGGCCGCCAAAGCGCGCAGGCTCAAGGCATAGTGTTCAAACAGTTCAGGGTGCGGGTCTTCTGCTGGCAGCAGGCGAATCAGTAGTTCATTGAGATACAACCCACTGAATAGTGCAGAACCACTCAACAGATTGGGGATGCCGGCAGCCTCCAGACGAGCAATATTCTTTAGCTCGCCACGCCCCCGAAATTCCATTTCCAGCGGCACGAAGGGGCGCGCCAGCGTGCCCGCCTTACCGCGGGCGCCACGCAGAACAGCGCGAAAACGCCCTTGCGGGGTGAGGATATCGACCAGCGCACTGCTCTCGCGGTAGGCACGGCTATGCAGGACATAGGCCGATTGCGCACTGGCCTGCATGGCTTAGATGTCGTTGTAGCCCAGCGAGCGGAGTGCTCGCTCATCGTCGGACCAGCCACCCTTCACCTTGACCCAGAGATTGAGCATGACCTTGGAGTCGAACAGCACCTCCATGTCCTTGCGCGCCTCCTGGCCAATGCGCTTGATGCGCTCACCCTTGTCGCCGATGATGATTTTCTTCTGTCCATCACGCTCGACCAGAATCAGCGCATGGATATGCAGGATGCGACCTTCCTGCTTGAACTCTTCGATTTCCACGGTGATCTGGTACGGCAGCTCGGCGCCCAGCTGGCGCATGATCTTCTCGCGCACTAGCTCGGCCGCCAGGAAGCGACTGGAGCGATCGGTAATCTGATCTTCCGGGAAAAAGTGTTCGTTCTCCGGCAGATTCTCGGCAACCAGCTTCTCCAGGGTGTCGAGGTTGTGCCCCTGCTGCGCAGAAATCGGCACGATCTCGGCATTCGGCAACTGCTGCTGCAGCCACTCCAGATGCGGCATCAGCTCGACCTTGTCGTCGATGCGATCAGTCTTGTTAATCGCCAGGATCACCGGCCCCTGAACATACTGGATGCGCTCGAGGACCATCTGGTCTTCATCGGTCCAGCGCGTGCGATCAACCACGAAGATCACCACGTCGACATCTTTCAATGCCGCCGATGCCGTCTTGTTCATGTAGCGGTTGAGCGCTTTCTCGTTGTTCTTATGCAGCCCCGGCGTATCGACGTAGATGGCCTGGACATCAGCCTCGGTCTTGATCCCGAGCATGTTGTGACGGGTGGTCTGCGGCTTGCGCGAGGTGATGGCCAGCTTCTGTCCGAGAATATGGTTGAGCAGTGTCGATTTCCCCACGTTGGGGCGTCCGACGATGGCGACATAACCGCAGCGGCTAACGGGTGTATCAGTCATGACTGTTCTCCACGCCTAGCGCCACCAGGGCAGCAGCGGCGGCGACCTGTTCGGCAATGCGCCGACTGGCACCGTGCCCTTGGGTCTTATCACTCAGCAGGGCGATTTCGCACTGCACAAAAAAGGTTCGGCAATGCGGCTCGCCCTGGATATCCACCACTTCATAGCGCGGCAGATCAACTCCGCGCGACTGCAGGAACTCCTGCAAGCGAGTTTTCGGATCCTTGTTGGTATCCACCAGCGTCAGGCTTTCCAGCTCATTGCTCAGCCAGGCCAATACGCGATCACGCGCCGCCTCCATGCCGGCATCCAGATAGATAGCTCCGATCAGTGCCTCAAGGGCATCTGCAAGGATCGACTCACGACGAAAACCACCGCTCTTGAGCTCACCAGAGCCCAGGCGCAGATACTCACCGAGGTCGAACCCGCGCGCCAGCACTGCCAGCGTCTCACCTTTCACCAGGCGCGCGCGTAAACGCGACAGCTGGCCTTCGCGCGCCTGCGGAAAGCGCTCGAACAGGGCCTCGCCGGCGATGAAGTTGAGGATGGCGTCGCCAAGGAACTCCAGACGCTCATTATTGCGTCCGGCAAAGCTGCGGTGAGTGAGCGCCAGGAGCATCAGCTCCTGGTCTTTGAAGGTGTACCCGAGCTGACGCTCGAGACGCGGCAACGATGTACTCACTGGGCTCTTACGCGGAATTCTTTATCGAAATTGGCGACGAGATCGAGGTTCTCGATCATGTGCTCACGTTTTTCATACTGCAGATGGACCTGGAATTCATTGTTTTCCAGTTTGACCTCAAGAATGTCTTCCAGCTTGAGATCACGAATACCGTTGACGGTCATGCCTTTTTCAACATGCTCATAGAACTCGCCAACCGTACGGATCTGCAGTGCCTGATCAGTCTCGACAGAGCTGATGATCTTCTCCAGCGACATGAAGTCCATGTAATGCGGAAACATCTTGAAGGCGGTACTGGCCAGGAAAGCCACAACCGCCAGAATCAACATCCAGCCCAGAAAAGACATACCTTTCTGCGAACGCGCAAATGTCATCTTCGACCCCAATTGTCAGTGTTGTTGTAATGCCCGCAGGCCAAGGCCACGACTATATATAAGCAGGTGCTGCCTGATTGAACAGCACCGCGCATTTTCGATGATTAGTGGATCAGGCCGACACGGGAGAAGTTGGGCACACTGCGCATCTTGGGCTCCGGCCAGCTCATCCATACGGCAAAGGCCTTACCGACGATATTGCGGTCCGGCACCATGCCCAGCAGATCCTTGGGAATCTTCGAATCATTCCAGTAACGGCTGTCGTTGGAGTTATCGCGGTTGTCGCCCATCATGAAGTAGTAACCCTTCGGCACCACCCACTCAGTCCCCGGCTCAATGTAGTTGCGGCGCATTTCCTTGCGGATCAGATGCTCGGTTTCACCGAGCTTTTCCTTGTACAACACCGCACTACCCAGACTGCCTGGCTCCTCGCCGAGCAATTGCTCCGCTATCGGCTCACCGTTGATCAGCAGGCGCTTTTTGCTGGTATAGCGAATATGGTCGCCAGCCAGCCCCACTACGCGCTTGATGTAATTGACGCTGGGATCACTGGGGTAACGAAACACCATGACGTCGCCACGCTGCGGATCGCCCACTTCGATGATCTTGGTATCCAGCACCGGCAAGCGAATGCCATAGGCGAACTTGTTGACCAGAATGAAGTCACCCACTTCCAGCGTTGGTTTCATCGAGCCGGATGGAATCTGGAACGGCTCCAGCAGAAAGGAGCGCAGTACCAAGACGATCGCCAGCACCGGAAAGAACGACTTGCCGTACTCGACCAGCAACGGCTCGCGATTCAGCCGCTGCAGAACCTCCTCGTCCGGCTCACCAACCTGCCCCTGATATGCCGCAACCGCTACCCGCCGGCGCGGTGCCAGCAGCAGCAGATCGAGCAGGGCCAACACGCCGCATACCGCAACGGCAATCACCAGAATCAGCGGGAAGTTGAACGACATAGGAATTAGCTATCCACCTTGAGTACGGCCAGGAAGGCTTCTTGCGGGATTTCCACGCTGCCGACCTGCTTCATCCTTTTCTTACCGGCCTTCTGCTTTTCCAGCAGCTTTTTCTTACGACTGACGTCGCCGCCGTAGCATTTGGCCAATACGTTCTTACGCAGCGCCTTGACCGTGGTTCGCGCCACAATCTGCCCACCGATGGCTGCCTGGATCGCCACGTCGAACATCTGGCGCGGGATCAGCTCTTTCATCTTCTCGGTCAGCGCACGGCCTTTGTAATGGGCCTTATCGCGATGCACGATGAGTGCCAGGGCGTCGACTTTCTCACCGTTGATCAGCACATCCAGTTTGACCAGGTTGGCGCTTTCGAAACGATCGAAACCGTAGTCCAGCGAGGCGTAGCCGCGGCTAACAGACTTCAGGCGGTCGAAGAAGTCCAGCACCACTTCGTTCATCGGCAGGTCATAGCAGACTTGTACCTGGCTACTGAGGAACTGCATGTCGCGCTGCACACCGCGTTTCTCGATGCACAGGGTGATGACGTTACCCAGGTGCTCCTGCGGCACCAGGATATTGGCGCGCACGATCGGCTCGCGCATATCCTCGACCAACGACAGATCCGGGAGTTTTGACGGGTTATCGACGTAGATCGTCTCACCTGTCTTCAGCAGCAACTCAAACACCACAGTCGGTGCGGTGGTAATCAGATCGAGATCGTACTCGCGCTCCAGGCGTTCCTGGATGATCTCCATGTGCAACATGCCAAGGAAGCCGATGCGGAAACCAAAACCCAGGGCCTCCGAGCTTTCCGGCTCGTACTGCAGTGCCGCATCGTTCAGCGTCAGCTTCTGCAGCGCTTCACGGAAGTCTTCGAAATCGTCGGAACTGACCGGAAACAGACCGGCATAGACCTGCGGCTTGACCCGTTTGAAACCTGGCAGCATGTCGACATCAGGGGTATTCGACAGGGTCAGGGTGTCACCCACCGGCGCACCGTGAATATCCTTGATACCCGCGATGATGAAACCCACTTCACCGGCCTTGAGGTCTTCGGTGGCGGTGTGCTTGGGCGTGAATACGCCGACGCTGTCGACCTGATGGATCTTGCCGGTGGACTTGACCAGCACCTTGTCGCCTTTCTTGATGCGGCCATGGCGCACGCGCACCAGGGAGACCACGCCCAGGTAGTTATCGAACCAGGAGTCGATGATCAACGCCTGCAGCGGCGCCTCGATGTCGCCGGTCGGCGGCGGAATCACCTCGACCAGACGCTCCAGCACCTCGTCCACGCCCATGCCGCTCTTGGCACTGCAGGCCACGGCATCAGTGGCATCAATGCCGATGATGTGTTCGATCTCGTCTTTGACCTTGTCCGGATCCGCCTGTGGCAGGTCCATCTTGTTCAGCACCGGCATGACCTCAAGGCCTTGCTCGATGGCGGTGTAGCAGTTGGCAACCGACTGCGCCTCAACACCCTGACCGGCATCCACTACCAGCAAGGCACCTTCACAAGCTGCCAGCGAACGGCTGACTTCATAGGTGAAGTCGACGTGACCGGGGGTATCAATGAAGTTCAGCTGGTAGGTTTTGCCGTTACGCGCCTTGTAGTGCAGGGTCACGCTGTGGGCTTTGATGGTGATGCCGCGCTCGCGTTCCAGATCCATGGAGTCCAGCACCTGAGCCTCCATTTCGCGCTCGGACAGGCCGCCGCACATCTGGATGAAACGGTCGGCCAGGGTCGACTTGCCATGGTCGATGTGGGCGATGATGGAGAAATTGCGGATATGACTCAGGTCGCTCACGGATCAACACTCGAAAAAGCCGCGGGCAGGCTGCCCGTCGAAAAATAGCCGGGAATTCTAACTGATCGCGACATACCGCGTCACGCGTGGCCGCTGGCAGGCCACAAAGAAAAGGGGCGGTAGAAACCGCCCCTTTTTCTGCACCGACTGACTTATTCGGTCAATTTGAAAGTAATGAAGCTGGCCCTGCCCTCGCGCAATACGCGCATCGACACCGAGCGATTGGCCGGCAGCTCCTTGACTACCGTGGTGAATGTCTTGGCTGAGTCGATCGCCTGGTTATTCAGGTGAGTGATGACATCCCCCGGACGCAAGCCAATCAGGGCCGCAGGGCCATCCTGCACCTCCTTGATCACTACGCCACCGCGCAGATCCAGGGATTTCTTCTGCTCGGAGGTCAGCTCCGCAACTGCCACACCCAAGCGATTGCTGCTGCGCTCGACACCGGAGCTCTCGCCTGCCGCCAGTTCGTCGCCATCTTCCGGCAAGCTGCCAACGGTCATCTGCAGACGCTTGCGCTCACCTTCGCGAATCACTTCTAGGTCAGCCTTGCTGCCCGCCTTCATCGCCCCCACCAAGTGCGGCAGGTCGGCAGACAGGATGATCGGCTGGTCGTTGAGGCTAAGAATCACATCACCAACCTGCAGACCGCCCTTGGCCGCCGGGCCATCCTCCATCACCTGAGCCACCAGCGCACCGGCCGGTTTCTCCAGACCGAAGGACTCGGCAAGATCCTTGTTCACCTCCTGAATCACCACGCCCAGCCAACCGCGACTGACCTTGCCACCGGATTTCAGCTGGTTGGCCACGTCCATTGCCACATCGATCGGAATGGCGAAAGACACACCCATGAAACCGCCTGAGCGGGTGTAGATCTGCGAGTTGATACCGATCACCTGGCCATCCAGATTGAACAGCGGACCACCCGAGTTGCCCGGATTGATCGCCACATCGGTCTGGATGAACGGCACATAATTTTCGTTGGGCAGGCTACGTCCCTTGGCCGAAACGATACCGGCCGTCGCCGAATGATCGAAGCCGAAGGGCGAGCCAATGGCCAGCACCCAACTGCCGACTTTCAGCTCGTCAGGCTTACCGACCTTCAATGTCGGCAGGCTCTTGCCCTCGACCTTGAGCAATGCCACGTCGGTACGCGGGTCGGCACCGATCAGCTTGGCCTGCAGCTCGCTGCGATCCGACAGCCGCACGATGATCTCGTCGGCACCCGCTACCACATGGTTATTGGTCAGGATGTAGCCATCATCGGAAATGATGAAGCCGGAACCCAGCGATTGTGCCTCGCGCTGACGCGAGCCAGGATTGCGCGGCATCTGCGGCAGGCTGCGCTCGAAAAACTCGCGAATCTGTGGCGGCAACCCTTGCAGATCGGGCATCTGGCCCTGAATGGCGACTTCGCGCTGCG
>JBBNAI010000087.1:0-1485 GCA_037994305.1 Pseudomonas sp.
CCAGCTCATGGCGGAAGGCCTCGTCATCCAGCGCCATCAGGCGTTCGGCCTCAGCCGGCACGGTGGACCAGACGATCGAGCACCAGTGCTGATCATCCCCACGCTGCAGCGGCAGGAAGGCCAGCGGGCCGTCGTCGGTGAAACGCTGCCAGGCCGTGCGTTGGTGCGGACGGGCACAACGCACACTGGTGACGATGGCGTGGTGCAGGTAATCCCACTCGCGGGTAGCGCAACCGGCCAGGCGGCGCACCGCCGAGTTGGCGCCATCGGCGGCCACCACCAGCGGCGCGCGCAGTTCGCGACCATCGGTGAGCTTGAGCAGCCAGCCATCGCCGGAGCGGCGCAGCTGTTCAAGGCGCGCATTGGCCAGCAGGCCAAGCTGGCTGTCGTGCAAGCGATCGAGCAGGGCATCCTGCACCACGCGGTTCTCGACGATATGGCCGAGCGACTCGGCATGCACGCTGGCCGCGGAGAAGTGCACGCTACCGGTGCCGGAACCGTCCCACACCTGCATGTCGCGGTATGGCGAGGCGCGCCGTGCGGCGATGCCCGGCCACACGTCGAGGCGTTCGAGGATGCGCTGGCTGGCGGCTGACAGGGCGCTGACCCGCGGCTCGAAGCTCGCATCCGGAGCGAACGGCTTGACGCTGAGCGGGCCGCCATCGACCACCAGCACGTTCAGCCCGCTGTGTTCCAGGGCCAGAGCCAGCGCGCTGCCCACCATGCCGGCGCCAACAATGATCAGGTCCGCTTGCATGGATCTTCCTTATCCGGCCTGCCGCGCGCGCGGCTTCAGGCGTACGTAGAGGGTCTTGTGCGCGGTAGCCACCAGGGTGCCGGCCGCATCGCGAATATCCACCTGCAGCTCGGGCAGGTATTTCTCGCCCCCGGCGGTTTTGGCGCGAATATCGGCCAGCAGGGCGTCGTCGATACGGAACTCGGCATACACCGGGCCCTTGCCCGGCGTGACGAAATCGATGCTGGCGGCCTTGTCCCAGACGATGTAGTCGTCGCCCAGCAGCGGCATCAACAGCAGCATGTAGAAGGGGTCAACCATGCTGTACAGCGAACCGCCGAACTGGGTGCCGACGAAATTACGGTTGTACCAGCGCAGGGCCATCTTCACCCGTGCCTGACGGCAATCCGGGCTGATCTGCTGCACGCGGATGCCAGCGCCGATATAGGGCGGGTAGAGATTCAGGCCCAAACGCAGCAGGCGGGCGCGGCGCGCCAGTTTACGGTCACTCATTGAACGGTCTCATAGGGTACGGGTGCCCAGGCCCATGGCCTGGCGGGCAAACCAGCGCTTGGCCGGCGGCAGCAGGTCGAGGCCGAGCAGGCCGAGGGTACGCCCGGCCACCAGCAGCGATTCGCCCCGCCCGAACAGGCGCGGCAGGCGATCGGAGAAGCCGACGGTCAACGCCTGGTCCTGCTGCTGGCGCGTCAAGTAGCGCTGCAGGGTAGCCAGGTCGCCAAGCGGCGCGG
>JBBNAI010000088.1:0-6362 GCA_037994305.1 Pseudomonas sp.
CATCGATAACCAGGTCGCCCGCACGGATAACCACACCACCGATAAGGGTGGCGTCTTCCGTTGCGTGCAGACGCACTTCTCGACTGAGCCGTGCGCTGAGAACCTTGGCGAGTTTGTCTTGCTGTTCTGTGCTCAATGCGAAGGCACTGGTCACTTCCACGTCCACCAATTTTTCTTGCTCGGCCTTGTACAGGTCGAACTCGGCGGCGATTTCCGGCAACAGGTCGAGACGACCGTTTTCGGCTACCACGGAAATGAAGTTGCGTGCCTGGGCATCGAACTTGTCACCACACACGTCAATAAACGTGGTGGCCTTTTCTGTACTCGTCAGACGCGGGGCCTTGAGCACGCGTTGCAGGGTGTCGTCTTGCGACACCGCTGCAGCCAGGCCGAGCATGGCTGACCAGGAGGCCAGTTGCTGATGGGCCTGGGCGTGCTCGAAAGCAGCCTTGGCGTAAGGTCGGGCCAGCGTGGTCAGTTCTGCCATGATCGCCCTCGCTTAGATTTCGGCTGCCAGTTTGTTAACCAGCTCCGCATGCGCGTTTTGATCGATGGTTGCACCCAGGATCTTCTCGGCACCGCCGACAGCCAGAGCACCCAGTTGGGCACGCAGGGCGTCTTTGACGCTGTTCAGTTCCTGTTCGATCTCGGCCTGAGCCTGAGCCTTCACACGGTCAGCTTCGACACGGGCCTGATCACGGGCTTCGTCGACGATCTGAGTACCGCGTTTCTTGGCCTGCTCGATGATTTCAGCAGCCTGGGTTTTGGCTTCGCGCAGTTGCTGAGCCACTTTCTCGTGGGCCAGCTCCAGATCACGAGCCGCACGGTTGGCGGCGTCCAAACCATCAGCGATCTTCTTCTGGCGTTCGCGCAAAGCCGTGATGACCGGAGGCCATACGAACTTCATGCAGAACAGCACGAAAATGAAGAACGCAACGGCCTGGCCAATCAGGGTTGCATTAATGTTCACGCCAATACCTCGCTCTCGTTGTCAGTCCAAATTCTCAACAGCGAGAATTACTGGGCTACTTGAGCAATGAACGGGTTAGCGAAGGTGAAGAACAGAGCGATACCAACACCGATCATGGTCACGGCGTCCAGCAGACCGGCGACGATGAACATTTTGACCTGCAGCATCGGAACCATTTCCGGCTGACGCGCAGCGCCTTCCAGGAATTTGCCGCCCAGCAGGCCGAAACCAATGGCAGTACCCAGAGCGCCCAGGCCGATCAGCAGGGCAACAGCAATCGCGGTGAGACCAACTACAGTTTCCATTTTTCCTCCCGACTTTTACGTCGTATTTGTTTAAAGGTTTAAGTGAAGCGGTAAAGCGGTTTTCGTTACCTAAAGAGGCAGATGCCTCTTAGTGGTTGTCTTCGTGCGCCATCGACAGGTAGACGATGGTCAACATCATGAAGATGAAGGCCTGCAGGGTGATGATCAGGATGTGGAACACTGCCCACGCCCAGTTCAGCGCAACACCCAGGGTGCTGAGCAGGAACATGCCACTGCCGAACATCACGGCAATCAGGATGAAGATCAGTTCGCCGGCGTACATGTTGCCGAACAGTCGCAGCGCCAGGGAAATCGGCTTGGCGATCAGGGTCACGAACTCGAGCAGGAAGTTCACCGGAATCAGCAGAATCTGCACGGCGATGTTCTTGCTACCGAAAGGATGCAGGGTCAACTCACCGAGGAAACCGCCGATGCCCTTGACCTTGATGCTGTAGAAAATGATCAGCGCGAAGACCGCCAGGGCCATGCCCAGGGTGGCGTTCGGGTCGGTGGTCGGAACCACGCGGAAGAACAGGTGATCGTTGCCGGTAATGGCGGCTGCAGCCATCGGCAGGAAGTCGACCGGCACCAGGTCCATCAGGTTCATCAGGAAGATCCAGACGAAGATGGTCAGGGCCAGCGGCGCGATCAAGTTGTTGCGACCGTGGAAGGTGTCCTTGACACTGCCGTCGACGAACTCGATCAGTACTTCGACGAAGTTCTGCAGGCCACCCGGTTGGCCGCTGGTGGCGCGCTTGGCGGCCGAGCGGAACAGCAGGATGAAGATCAGGCCGAGAAAGACGGACCAGCCCAGGGTATCCACGTGGAATGCCCAAAAGCCCATTGCCTTTGCTTCAGCTGCGGTGTGGGCGAAGCCCCAGTCGCCGCCTGGCAGTTGCCCGAAAGTCAGGTTCTGCAGGTGGTGCTGGATATAGCCCGAAGCGGTTTGTTCTGCCATGTTTGCCTCAAACGCTCTAAGGTCTCGAAAGTCTTGTTCTCATCAGCAACGGTGCGAACCAATTGACCAGTTGGGTCAGCAGGAAAACACCGAACAGCGCCAGTGCCTCCAGAGGTTTCACCCCTGCAAACGCCAGCGTGAATAACGCTGCCGTCAGAATCAGTTTGCCCGCCTCGCCGGCATAAAAAGACCGGACGATGTTCTGAGCAGCCCGCGCCCCGCTGAAACGGAACGCCTTGTGGGCGAAATACAGGTTGGGCAGCCAGGCAATCAGCCCCCCACAGAGTCCCGAGTAACCGCTTACCGGGCCGCGCCATCCGTACAGGGTGACAGCAGCCAGCAGCAACACGATCAGCTGAGCCAGCAGCACCGGAAATACCGGCAAACGATGGAACGGCAGGCGGTTCTGCGTGCGTGCATCCATCACTACTGTTCCTCTGGCGTCGGCCGCCTTAAATCAATAACTTGGCATAGTTTGTGCCGACAAAATGCGCGCAGAGTATAGGGGGCGTTCCAGCCCCATTCAACAGCGCGGTAGTGAATTCCGACCGCCGCTACAGCACCAAAGATGTGCAATTGTTTCCAGGGTTTTAGCGGATGTGCGCCAAAACACCCTGCAACTCGTCCAGCGAGCTATAGCGGATGACCAACTGGCCCTTGCCCTTCTGACCATGCTTGATCTGCACGGGAGCCCCTAGCTTCTCGGCCAGGCGCTGTTCCAGGCGACTGATGTCCGGGTCAGACTTGACCGCTGCGACCGGTTTTTCCTTACTGCTCAGCCACTGGCGAACCAGGGCTTCGGTCTGCCGTACGGTGAGGCCGCGTGCGACAACATGTCGCGCACCTTCGACCTGCTGTTCCGCCGGCAGACCGAGCAGGGCACGTGCATGGCCCATTTCCAGATCACCGTGGGAAAGCAGGGTCTTGATCTCTTCCGGCAGGGCGATCAGGCGCAGCAGGTTGGTGATGGTTGCACGCGACTTGCCCACCGCGTCGGCGACCTGCTGCTGGGTCAGCTCGAACTCTTGCTGCAGTCGCTGCAGGGCGACAGCTTCCTCGATCGGGTTGAGGTCTTCACGCTGGATATTCTCGATCAGCGCCATGGCGATGGCGGCTTCGTCCGGCACTTCGCGGACCATGGCCGGAATCTTCTCCAGGCCGGCCTGCTGGCTGGCACGCCAACGGCGCTCACCGGCAATGATCTCGAAACGACCGCCACCGATCGGGCGCACCACGATCGGCTGCATCACGCCCTGGGCCTTGATCGAATTGGCCAGTTCTTCGAGCGCGCCCGGATCCATGTCGCGACGCGGCTGGTACTTGCCACGCTGCACCAGGTCGAGCGGCAGATGCTGCAGCTCACGGGTATCAGCCTGTACTGCTTCGTTTTCCAGGGCTGCGGCGGAGGTACCACCCAGCAGGGCGTCCAGCCCGCGGCCGAGTCCGCGTTTCTTGATAGCCATGGGATTCCTTATGCAGTAGCGGTTTTGGCGTTGTTGCGCTGGCGGCGCACCAGTTCGCCGGCGAGCGCCAGGTAGGCGATAGCGCCACGGGATTGCTTGTCGTAGACCAGCGCCGGCATGCCGAAGCTGGGCGCCTCTGCCAGGCGCACGTTGCGTGGGATGACCACGTCATACAGCTTGTCGCCGAAGTGGGCCTTGAGCTGTTCGGTGACATCGTTGGTCAGGCTGATGCGCGGGTCGTACATGGTGCGCAGCAGGCCTTCGATCTTCAGGTTCGGGTTGAGCAACTCACTGATGCGCTGGATGCTGTTGACCAGGTCGCTCAAGCCTTCCAGGGCGTAGTATTCGCACTGCATGGGGATAATCACGCCATCAGCGGCAACCAGGGCGTTGACCGTGAGCATGGACAGCGCCGGCGGGCAGTCGATGAGGATGTAGTCGTAGTTCTCGCGGATCGGCGCCAGGGCGTAGCGCAGGCGACTCTCCTTCATCTTCATTTCCAGCAGGGCAACTTCCGCGGCGGTGAGGTCGCGGTTGGCCGGCAGCAACTGGTAACCACCATGCTCGGAGAACTGCATGGCCTCGCCGACCGTGCTTTCGCCGATCAGCACGTCGTAAATCGAATGCTCCAGCGCCTGCTTATCCACACCGCTACCCATGGTGGCGTTGCCCTGTGGATCAAGATCGATCAGCAGCACACGACGCTTGGTCGCGACCAGCGAGGCAGCCAGGTTGATGCAGGTGGTCGTCTTGCCCACCCCGCCTTTCTGATTGGCGATTGCGAATACCTTGGCCATCTTGTGCTTCCCCCTAGACCGAGCGACGCAGTATCAACAGGTGACGCTGGCCTTGGCAACCGGGAACCTTGAGCACGTGCGTGCTTTGCAGGCGAAAGTCCGCCGGCAGCGCCTGCAGCTCGTCGTCCGGGTGCACGCCTTTCATCGCCAGCCATTCGGTTTCGCCATCACCGAGGTGGCGGGTCCAGTTGCTGAAGTCTTCCAGCGAACTGAACGCTCGCGAGCAGATACCGGCAAACGGCTGTTCGGGACGGAAAGCTTCGACCCGGTTGTGGATAACTTCCAGATTGGCCAGCTTGAGCTCCAGCTTCACCTGGGTGAGGAAGCGAGTCTTCTTGCCATTGGAGTCGAGCAGGGTGAACTGCCGCTCGGGGAACAGGATGGCCAGGGGAATCCCCGGCATGCCGCCGCCGCTACCAACATCCAGCCAGCTAGCGCCACGCTCAGAGACGAAGGGCACCACGCTGAGGCTGTCGAGCAGATGACGCGAGACCATCTCATCCGGGTTGCGCACCGCGGTCAGGTTGTAAGCCTTGTTCCACTTGATCAGCAGCGCCAGGTAGGCCAGCAACTGCTCCTGCTGCAGGACGGACAGTTCGACGCCGAGCGCCAGCGCGCCTTGCGCGAGTTCGTCGGCATGGCGTTGGGTGACAACGGACATCAGGCGCTTTGCTCCAGCTGACGGCCAGCGCCGCGTTTTTTCAAATGGATCAGCAGCAGGGAAATCGCGGCTGGGGTCACCCCAGGGATGCGTGACGCCTGGCCGAGGGTTTCCGGACGGGTGTTGCCGAGCTTGCCCTGGATTTCCTTGGACAGCCCGGAAATCCCAGCGTAATCGATGTCGGCCGGCAGCTTGGTGTCTTCGCTGGCCCGCAGGCGTTCGATTTCTTCCTGCTGACGGTCGATGTAGCCAGCGTACTTGGTCTTGATCTCGATCTGCTCAGCGACCTGTTGATCGCTGGCACCGGCGCCAGTCAGTTCGATCAGGCTGGCGTAGTCAATTTCCGGACGGCTGAGCAGGTTGAGCAGGTTGTACTCGTGAGCCAGTGGCGTACCGAAACGCTCGACTATGGCATCACCTTGGGGCGTACCCGGACGTACCCAGGTGCTCTTCAGGCGCTGTTCTTCCTGGACGATGCCTTCGCGCTTGGCTTCGAAGGCAGCCCAGCGTGCATCGTCAACCAGGCCCAGCTCGCGACCTTTCTCGGTCAGGCGCAGATCGGCATTGTCCTCACGCAGGATCAGCCGGTATTCGGCGCGCGAAGTGAACATGCGGTAGGGCTCCTGGGTGCCCAGGGTGATCAGGTCGTCAACCAGCACACCGATGTAGGCCTCGTCTCGGCGCGGACACCAGCTGTCCCTGCCCTGCGCACGCAGCGCGGCGTTGGCCCCGGCCAGCAGGCCCTGGGCGCCGGCTTCTTCGTAGCCAGTGGTGCCGTTGATCTGCCCGGCAAAGAACAGGCCGCCGATGACCTTGGTTTCCAGGCTGTATTTCAGGTCGCGCGGATCGAAGTAGTCGTACTCGATGGCGTAGCCAGGACGCACGATGTGGGCGTTCTCCATGCCACGGATGGAGCGCACGATCTGCAGCTGCACGTCGAACGGCAACGAGGTGGAGATGCCGTTGGGGTACAGCTCATGGGTGGTCAGGCCTTCCGGCTCGATGAACACCTGGTGGCTGTCCTTGTCGGCGAAACGATGAATCTTGTCTTCGATCGACGGGCAGTAGCGCGGTCCGATGCCCTCGATCACACCGGAGTACATCGGCGAACGATCCAGGTTGCTGGCAATGATCTCGTGGG
The DNA here is from genome assembly GCA_037994305.1 of Pseudomonas sp. Lineage (GTDB taxonomy): Bacteria > Pseudomonadota > Gammaproteobacteria > Pseudomonadales > Pseudomonadaceae > Aquipseudomonas. The sequence continues at coordinate 6,296 of JBBNAI010000088.1, forward strand.
TACGCGCATTGGTATGAGTCATCCAGCAGCTGACCTGCTGCGGATGTTGCTCCTTGCTGCCGAGGAA
>JBBNAI010000089.1:0-2749 GCA_037994305.1 Pseudomonas sp.
AGTTTTTCACCCCGGGAAAAATTCTACTTAAAAACTATGATTTCTTTAACGAATTTGGCGCACCGAAAACCTAACTAATAGTTCAAGCCGTTCGCTTCGCTCGCTCGGGACTGACTAAAGCCGGCCCCTTAACCAAACGTTAGCTGCAAAGAAAAATTATGACCGATGACCCTGCCGTTAACACAGCCACCACATCGCGGCGCCAAACTTCACCCTAATAAACATTTCTGTAGAAAACTGTCAGACAGAAAAAAGGCGACCCGCAGGTCGCCTTTTTTCATCACCAACTGGCCTTAGTAGTAGGCGTTTTCCTTGTTGGTGTGGTCGGTTACATCACGCACGCCCTTGAGCTCAGGAATACGCTCCAGCAGGGTCTTCTCGATGCCTTCCTTGAGGGTGTAGTCCGCCTGACCACAGCCCTGGCAGCCGCCGCCGAACTGCAGTACGGCAATGCCTTCGTCGACGACGTCGATCAGCGTTACCTGGCCGCCATGGCTGGCCAGACCGGGGTTGATCTCGGTCTGCAGGTAGTAGTTGATGCGCTCGGTGATCGGGCTGTCTTCGTTGACCATCGGTACTTTGGCGTTCGGCGCCTTGATGGTCAGCTGACCGCCCATACGGTCGGTGGCGTAGTCGACCACGGCATCGTCCAGGAATGGCTCGCTGACCGCATCGATCCAGGCGGTGAAGCTGGCCAGGCCGATAGCGGTGTCTTCCGGCTTCTGCTCGCCCGGCTTGCAGTAGGCGATACAGGTTTCAGCGTACTGGGTGCCCGGCTGGGTGATGAACACGCGAATGCCGATACCCGGCGTGCTCTGCTTGCTCAGCAGATCAGCCAGATAGTCGTGGGCAGCGTCGGTAATGGTGATGGCGGTCATGGCAACTCCTCGCAAACATGGCGCCAGTGTACGCCAATCGACCAGCCTGGATAAAGTCCTAGTGTTTTAGTAGGAATAATTCCCGTCCAGTCCAACTGGTCTCCTCGGCACCACCAGATGCCCCGCAAGCATGCGCTGGTGGCGGTCGCTTGCACCATTGTGGTCAGGTATCTCATTGCCGATGTGGCAGAAAAACCGACGAAACCACGCCACACAAGGCTCGGCAATGACGGGCCCAGTTATTGCTTAAAGGAGAATATCTGACCAAAAGGTCAACTACGCCATCCAGGTTCAGCTAAACCTTGCAGAAATAGGTCAAACGGACATGACTGCAACACGCTGAGCCGTCTGTGGAGAAAGTCGCTGTGAACACCCTGAACCACCAACGGGAACCGAGCTGATGCTGCGCTTTCTGCTCAACCAGAGTCTCTACGAAGAGCGCGATCTGGACCCCAACCTCACCGTACTGGATTACCTGCGCCAGGTGCGCGGGCGTACTGGTACCAAGGAAGGCTGCGCATCGGGCGATTGCGGCGCCTGCACCGTGGTGCTGGTCGAATTGCACAACCAGGGCCTGCGCTACCGGGCGATCAACGCCTGCCTGACCTTTATCGCCAGCCTGCACGGCAAGCAACTGCTCAGCGTCGAGGACCTCAAACAGCAAGGCCGCCTGCATCAGCTGCAACAGGCCATGGCCGACTGCCACGGTTCGCAGTGCGGCTTCTGCACACCCGGCTTCGTCATGTCGCTGTTCGCCCTGCAGAAAGGTGTGCAGCAGTACGATCCCCACGCCACTCACCAGGCGCTCTCCGGCAACCTGTGCCGCTGCACCGGCTACCGGCCGATCCTCGCCGCCGCCGAACAGGCCTGCAGCCAGCGCCAACCTGACTCATTCGATGCCGGCGAAACCGAGCTAATTACCCGCCTGCGCGCCATCATCGCCCAGCCCGGCGATGAGTTGCAGTACAACGGCCACCGCTGCCTGCTACCGACCAGCAGCGACGAGCTGGCCAGCCAGTTCGTCGCCCACCCCGAGGCCCGCCTGGTCGCCGGCGGCACCGACCTGGCGCTGGAAATCACCCAGTTCCACCGCGAGTTGCCGCTGTTGATCCATGTCGGCCATATCGCAGAGCTGAAACGCATCGAGGTGCTGGACGACTGCATCGAGATCGGTGCCGGCGCAGCCCTGAGCGATTGCCATGCCGTGCTCGCCGCCGAATACCCGGACTTCGGCGCCCTGCTGGAGCGTTTCGCCTCCTTGCAGATCCGCAACCAGGGCACTCTCGGTGGCAACATCGGCAACGCCTCGCCCATCGGCGACGCCCCGCCGCTGCTGATCGCCCTCGGCGCGACCCTAATCCTGCGCCAGGGTGAGCAACGCCGCAGCCTGCCCCTGGAAGCGTTCTTCCTCGACTACAAGGTGACCGCCCGCCAACCCGGTGAATTCATCGAGAAGGTGATCGTGCCCCGCGCCGCCGCCAGCCAGCAGTTCCGCGCCTACAAGGTCTCCAAGCGCCTGGACGATGATATTTCCGCCGTCTGCGCAGCCTTCAGCCTGCAACTGGAAAACGGCTCGCTGAGCGATGTGCGCATCGCCTTCGGCGGCATGGCCGGCATTCCCAAGCGCGCCACGGCCTGCGAGCAGGCGCTGCATGGGCAACCCTTCGACGGTGCCACGGTGGAGGCCGCCTGCGCCGCGCTGGCCCAGGACTTCACTCCGCTCAGCGATTTTCGCGCCAGCCGCGAATACCGATTGCTGGTGGCGCAGAACCTGCTGCGCCGTTGCCACCTGGAACTGACCCAGCCGCACATCGCCACCCGGGTGACCGACCATGCATAAGCCCGCGCTGAACCAGCAGCAGTTGGCCGAA
>JBBNAI010000090.1:0-1244 GCA_037994305.1 Pseudomonas sp.
GGCTGGCGCTGACACCGAAGGTGCTTTCACACCGGAAGTGTCGAGGGGAAAGACGCAGCACCGGGCGGATAGCCCCCGAGCTTGGCTGTGCTGCGGTTGGTGGCGAGCGGCGCAGAGGCCGCTGCGCACACCGGGTGTGGCACCTGGCGCGAGTTCCCCGCGCTGGGCGCCGTGCAACGTGATGAGCAGGGCAAGGATGCCGCGCCAACCTTTCAGCAGGCTTTCTGCTTGGCGTTTCCCTGCAGCCGAGGGTGGATAAGCAGAGCGTTATCCACCCTACACGGCGGTTAGGGCCGGGCAGGGTGGAAACTGCGCAGCAGTTTCCCCCGTGATTGCAGTAGCGGAACTTAGCCGATGGTCATCAGGCTGGCGTTGCCGCCGGCCGCTGCGGTGTTGACGCTCAGTGCGTGCTCGATCAGCAGGCGTTCCAGGGCGATATCGGTCTCGCCCTTGTTCAGCCCGTGCACGCCGATGATCGCGCCCTTGCGCTGGGCCGCCAGTTGGCTGACTTCACGCAGTTGGTCGGAATCGCCGTGGTGCAGGATGGCGTCGAACTCGGCGTCCACGCTGGTCCAGTCGGCCACCAGGTCGATGCGCTTCTGCACCTCTTTCGGCAGGCTGGCGAACAGCTCGCGCTGGCTTTCCAGCCACAGGGCGCGGCTGCCCACGGCCAGGGTCGCGGCCAGTTGCGCGAGCAGGTCGCCGCGCTCTTCGGCCAGGCCCAGCACGCGCTCACGCGGCAGCAGGCTGTAGGTGTTGCGCTCGCCGGTCGGGCCGTTGAGCACGTGGCAGGTGTAGCTCTGCGCCAGCTCGGCGTACTGGGCGCACAGCGCGGCCAGGGCCTGGTCGTGTTTGCCGGCCCAGTCGTTGAGGGCCTGCAGGGCTTTTTCCTGCTCGGCCGGACGTGGCAGTGGCTGCACGTTGTCGCCCTTGAGTTGCTGGGCCACCGCTTCCTGCGGGCGGGTCGAGAGCAGGCGATAGAGGTACAGCGGGCCGCCGGCTTTCGGGCCGGTGCCGGACAGGCCTTCACCACCGAACGGCTGCACGCCAACCACGGCGCCGACGATGTTGCGGTTCACGTACAGGTTGCCGACGTGGGCGTTGTCGACCACCTGGGCGATGGTTTCGTCGATGCGCGTGTGCACGCCGAGGGTCAGGCCGTAGCCGCTGTCGTTGATCTGTTGCAGCAAGCTGCCGAGGTCGCTGCGCTGGTAGCGCACCAGGTGCAGCACCGGGCCGAAGAT
>JBBNAI010000091.1:0-3264 GCA_037994305.1 Pseudomonas sp.
GGTAACCGTGCCGTGTCGGGCAAGAGCGGCAGTGCCGACCTGCTCGAAGCGGCCGGCATCTACCTCGATCTGCAGCCCGAGCAAGTGGCGCGCTGCATCGAGCACGTCGGCGTTGGCTTCATGTTCGCCCAGTCCCACCACAAGGCCATGCGTTATGCCGCCGGCCCGCGTCGCGAGCTGGGCCAGCGCACGCTGTTCAACATGCTCGGCCCGCTGACCAACCCGGCCGGCGTGCGTCATCAGGTGATCGGCGTGTTCAACCAGGCGCTGTGCCGGCCATTGGCCGAGGTGCTCAAGCGCCTGGGCAGCACGCATATCCTGGTGGTGCACTCGCGCGACGGACTGGACGAGCTCAGCCTGGCCGCGCCCACACACGTCGCCGAACTCAAGGATGGCGTGGTCAGTGAATACCAGGTGCAGCCGGAAGACTTCGGCATCAAGAGCCAGAGCCTGATCGGCCTCACGGTCGACGGCCCACAGGCGTCGCTGGAGCTGATCCGTGATGCGCTGGGCAAGCGGCGCACCGACAACGGCCAGAAAGCGGCCGACATGATCGTGCTCAACGCTGGCGCGGCACTCTATGCGGCCGACCTGGCCAGCAGCTTGAAGCAGGGCGTGGCCCTCGCTCATGATGCGCTGCACACCGGCCTGGCGTTGGAGAAGCTGTCGGAGCTGGCATCCTTTACCGCGGTTTATCGAGTGGAGAACCAGGCATGAGTTTGCCAACCGTGCTGGAGAAAATCATTGCCCGCAAGTTCGAGGAAGTGGCCGAGCGCAAGGCGCGGGTCAGCTTCGCCGATGTCGAGGCCCTGGCCCGTGCGGCGGATGCCCCGCGCGGTTTTGCCCGTGCCCTGCTGGAGCAGGCGGCGCGCAAGCAGCCAGCGGTGATCGCGGAGATCAAGAAGGCGTCGCCGAGCAAGGGCGTGCTGCGCGAGAACTTCGTGCCGGCGCAGATCGCCAAGAGCTACGAGGCCGGCGGTGCGAGCTGTCTGTCGGTGCTGACCGATATCGACTTCTTCCAGGGTGCCGACGAGTACCTGCAGCAGGCGCGGGCCGCCTGTGCGCTGCCGGTGATCCGCAAGGACTTCATGGTCGACCCGTACCAGATCGTCGAAGCCCGTGCCCTCGGCGCCGACTGTGTGCTGCTGATTGTCTCTGCGCTGGATGATGTACGCATGGCCGAGCTGGCTTCTACCGCCAAGGACGTCGGTCTCGATGTACTGGTTGAAGTGCACGACGGTGATGAGCTGGAGCGTGCCTTGACCGTGCTGGACACGCCGCTGCTGGGCATCAACAACCGCAACCTGCACACCTTTGACGTCAGCCTGGAAAACACCCTCGACCTGCTGCCGCGGATTCCGCGCGACCGCCTGGTGATTACCGAAAGCGGCATCCTCAACCGGGCCGATGTGGAGCTGATGGAGATCAGTGGGGTCTACGCCTTCCTGGTCGGCGAGGTGTTCATGCGCGCCGAGGAGCCGGGTAACGAGTTGCGTCGTCTGTTCTTCCCGGAAAAGGGCCGAGTGGCACTCGGTGCCGACCCGGACTGATCGACGACCCATAAAAATGCCCGCCAATCGGCGGGCTTTTTTGTGCCGGCTGGCAATCAGCGGGTGCCGAATACCACCATGGTCTTGCCTTTCACGTGTACCAGGCCCTGCTCTTCAAGCGACTTGAGTACGCGGCCGACCATCTCGCGGGAACAGCCGACGATGCGGCCGATTTCCTGGCGGGTGATTTTGATCTGCATGCCATCCGGGTGAGTCATCGCGTCCGGCTGCTTGCACAGGTCGAGCAGGGTGCGCGCGACACGGCCGGTGACATCGAGGAAGGCCAGGTCGCCGACTTTGCGCGTGGTGTTGCGCAGGCGTTCGGCCATCTGGCTGCCCAGGGCAATCATGATTTCCGGGTCTTGCAGGGTCAGCTCGCGGAACTTGGTGTAGCTCAGCTCCGCCACTTCGCACTCGGTCTTGGCACGTACCCAGGCGCTGCGTTCTTTCTCGGTGCCTTCTTTCTCGAACAGGCCCATCTCGCCGAAAAAATCGCCGGGATTGAGGTAGGCGATGATCATTTCACGGCCGTCGTCGTCCTCGATCAGGATGGTGACGGAGCCTTTGATGATGAAGAACAGGGTTTCGCAGCGATCGCCCGCATAGATGATGGTGCTTTTTGCGGTGTAGCGGCGGCGATGGCAATGCGCGAGGAGTTTGTCGAGATTCTTGATTTTTGGTGTGAGGGTAATAGCGACCATGCCCGAGTCCCGAAAAGAAAAAAGAGTAAGCCTTTGTCCACAGGCGTTTTTTTATTTAGTTATCCGAACAAGTGTGCCAGTTATCCGCGGCCAGCTTAACAGACCGGACCGGTCGGGCAAGCCGATTTGCGACGTAGCTAACACTGGCTGTCACTAAACTCCGCTGTTCTGTCCGAGAGGGGCGGCGCAGAGGCCTGTGATAAGCTACGCGCCCCTTTTTGGCAGTGGAGTCCTGGCGATGAAAGCGCGCATTCAATGGGCCGGCGAGGCCATGTTCCTTGGCGAATCCGGCAGCGGTCACGTGGTGGTGATGGACGGCCCGCCCGAGGCTGGTGGTCGCAATCTCGGCGTGCGCCCCATGGAAATGGTGCTGATCGGCCTGGGTGGCTGCAGCAACTTCGATGTGGTCAGCATCCTCAAGAAGTCGCGTCAGCCAGTGGAGAGCTGCGAAGCCTTCCTCGAAGCCGAGCGCGCCGACGAAGATCCCAAGGTGTTCACCAAGATCCACCTGCACTTCGTGGTCAAGGGCCGCGGCCTCAAGGAGGCGCAGGTCAAGCGGGCGGTGGAGCTGTCGGCAGAGAAGTACTGCTCGGCCTCGATCATGCTTGGCCGTGCCGGCGTCGAGATTACCCACGACTACGAGATCGTCGAGCTGGGCGTCTCTGCCTAAGCGCTGAAACTCGTTCATCACAAAGACGGCGCAGACTCTGGCAGTCGGCGCCGTCGCTCTGCATAATGCGCGGCCTTTTTCGGGGCCGGCCAGTGCCCCAAACCTTACCCATATCGCCATCGCGAAGAGGTGTTAACCGTCCTACGCAACTGTGTCGTTCGCAGTTGACGGGCATGCTCGATCACGCGGCAGAGCCGCATCCACAAAGAGAATCTCCAACGGTGAAAAGCAAACTCAAGCTCCACGGGTTCAACAACCTGACGAAGACCTTGAGCTTCAACATCTATGACATCTGCTACGCGGAAACGCCGGAAGACCAGCAGGCCTACGTCCAGTACATCAA
>JBBNAI010000092.1:0-2773 GCA_037994305.1 Pseudomonas sp.
AACGTGTGGTAGTCACCGGCATGGCCGGCATCACCTCGCTGGGCTGCGACTGGGAAAGCATCTCGGCAGCCTTTCGCGATAACCGCAGCGGCATCCGCCGGATGGACGAGTGGGACCGCTTCAGCGAGCTGAACACTCGCCTCGGCGGCCCGGTGGACGACTTCGTCCAGCCCAAGCACTGGACCCGCAAGCAGACGCGCAGCATGGGCCGGGTGTCCAAGCTTGCCGTCCGTGCCGCCGAGCGCGCCCTGGAGCATGCCGGCCTGCTCGGCGACGAACGCATTCAGGACGGCCGCATGGGCGTGGCCTGTGGCTCGTCCACCGGCAGCACCGACGAGATCAAGGCGTTCGGCAACATGCTGCTCAACTCGGTCGCCGACGGCCTCAACGCCAACTCCTACATCCGCATGATGCCGCACACCACGGCGGCCAATATCAGCATCTTCTTCGGCCTCAAGGGCCGCCTGATCCCCACTTCCAGCGCCTGCACCAGCGGCAGCCAGGGCATCGGCTACGCCTACGAGGCGATCAAGTTCGGCCGCCTGCAGATGATGCTGGCCGGCGGCGCCGAAGAGCTGTGCCCGACCGAGGCCATGGTGTTCGACGCGCTGTATGCCACCAGCCTGAAGAACGACACCCCGCACCTCTCGCCACGCCCCTATGACTGCGGCCGCGACGGCCTGGTGATCGGCGAAGGCGCCGGTATCCTGGTGCTGGAAGAGTTGGAACACGCCCTGGCGCGCGGCGCCACCATCCACGCCGAGATCGTCGGCTTCGGCTGCAACGCCGATGGCCAGCACGCCACCAAGCCGGAACAGGCCACCATGCGCGGCGCCATGCAACTGGCCCTCGACGATGCCGGCCTGACGCCGGAGGCCATCGGCTACGTCAACGGCCACGGCACCGCCACCGAGCAGGGCGACGTGGCCGAGACCCTGGCCACCAGCAGCCTGTTCGGCCCGCAGATGCCGATCAGCTCGCAGAAGAGCTTCCTCGGCCACACCCTGGGTGCCTGCGGCGCGCTGGAGTCCTGGTTCAGCATCGAGATGATGAACAGCGACAGCTACGTGCACACCCTTAACCTCGACCAGGTCGACCCGGCCTGCGGCGAGCTGGACTACCTGCGCGGCGAGTTCCGCCCCATGCGCAACCAGTACGTGATGAACAACAACTTTGCCTTTGGCGGGGTCAATACCTCGCTGATTTTCCGCCGCTGGAACTGATCGTCAGTGCAGACAGGGAATGTCTCGAGACACCCACCTGCCGACGTTGGCCGCCGTATCGCCCTGCGCTTGCGACGGCTTGCCGAAAACACCCGTGAGTCACTTATCGTCAAGGAGACGACCATGCAAATGAAAAACTGGACCCTGGCCGCCCTGTTCATCGCCGCCACCCTTCCCGCCGTCAGCCAGGCCCGCGACACCGCCCTGTTCCCGGACTTCCAGAGTGTCGTACAGGAAGCGACCAACGCCGGGCGCCTGGATGGCAGCGTGAAGTTCTACCTGGCCGGCAACCAGCCCGCCGGTGCCGTCAGCGTGGTCAAGGCCGGCGTGACCACCAGCCAGAAGACCAACGCCTTCGGCAAGAGCGACGAAGCCGCCTGCTCCTGGGTGCTGCAATCGGCCCTGATCCGCCTGCAGAACGCCGCCAAGGCCGCCGGCGCCAATGCCGTGGTCAACATCGCCAGCAACTACAAGAACGTCGAGCGCAAAGATCCCAAGACCTACGAATGCCACGCCGGCGCCATCATGGCTGGCGTCGCATTGAAGGCGGACCTGGCCAACGTCAAGTAAACCGACCGCGCATAAAAAAGGGCCGCTCGATGCGGCCCTTTTTTTGCGACTGAATTCAGCCGTGGTACTGCGCCGACAGCTCGTGCACGGCCTCGAAGAACGCGCCGGCATGGGCCGGGTCGACTTCCGGGGTGATGCCGTGGCCGAGGTTGAACACCTGGCCGCTGCCCTGGCCATAGCTGGCAAGGATGCGCGCGACTTCGGCACGGATCGCCGCCGGGTTGGCGTAGAGCACACTCGGGTCCATGTTGCCCTGCAGGGCGACCTGGCTGCCGACGCGGGCGCGGGCGCTGCCGATATCGCAGGTCCAGTCCAGGCCCAGGGCCTCGGCACCGGTCTCGGCCATGGACTCCAGCCACAGGCCGCCGCCCTTGGTGAACAGGATCACCGGCACGCGGCGACCGTCGTGCTCGCGGATCAGGCCGTCGACGATCTTCTGCATATAGGCCAGCGAAAACTCCTGGTAAGCCGCCGCCGACAGGCTGCCGCCCCAGGAGTCGAAGATCTGCACGGCCTGGGCGCCGGCTTTGATCTGCCCGTTGAGGTAGGCGGTGACCGACTGCGCCAGCTTGTCGAGCAGGGCGTGCATGGCCTGCGGGTTGTCGTAGAGCATGGCCTTGGACTTGCGGAAGTCCTTGGAGGAGCCGCCCTCGACCATGTAGGTGGCCAGAGTCCAGGGGCTGCCGGAGAAGCCGATCAGCGGCACGCGACCGTTCAGCTCGCGGCGGATATTGCGCACGCCGTCCATCACGTAGCCCAGGTCCTGCTCCGGGTCAGGAATCGGCAGGGCCTCGATATCGGCCATGCTGCTGATCACCTTCTTGAAGCGTGGGCCTTCGCCGGTCTCGAAGTACAGGCCCTGGCCCATGGCGTCGGGGATGGTGAGGATGTCGGAGAACAGGATCGCCGCGTCCAGCTGCGGGTAGCGGTCCAGCGGCTGGAGGGTAACTTCGCAGGCCAGCTCGGGGTTCTTCATCAGG
>JBBNAI010000093.1:0-2671 GCA_037994305.1 Pseudomonas sp.
AGCAGACCCGCGCCGAGTTCCCCGACGGCATCGCCGCCTACGGCACCGACGCCCTGCGCTTCACCAACCTGGCGCTGGCCTCCACCGGTCGTGACATCAAGTTCGACATGGGCCGCGTCGAGGGTTACCGCAACTTCTGCAACAAGCTGTGGAACGCCGCCAACTTCGTGCTCGAAAACACCGACGGCCAGGACACTGGCGTCAACGGCGAAGAAGTCGAGCTGTCCTCGGTGGACCGCTGGATCATCAGCCAGCTGCAGCGCACCGAGGCCGACGTCACCCGTCACCTCGACGGCTTCCGCTTCGACCTGGCCGCCCAGTCGCTCTACGAGTTCGTCTGGGACCAGTACTGCGCCTGGTATTTGGAGCTGGTGAAACCTGTTCTCTGGGACGAAAACGCGCCAGTAGAACGCCAGCGTGGCACCCGTCGCACGCTGATCCGCGTGCTGGAAGTGGTCCTGCGCCTGGCCCACCCGTTCATGCCCTTCATCACCGAAGAAATCTGGCAGCGGATCAAGGCCCAGGCCGGCGTCAGCGGCGAGACCATCATGCTGCAGGCCTGGCCGGTGGCCAACGAGAGCCGCATCGATGCCGCTGCCGAAGGCGACATCGAGTGGGTCAAGCAGCTGATGCTCGGCGTACGGCAGATCCGCGGCGAGATGAAGATCTCCATGGCCAAGCGCATCGACATCATCGTTGCCAACGCCAGCGGCGAAGACCTGCGTCGCCTCAACGACAACGCTCCGCTGTTGAACAAGCTGGCCAAGCTGGAATCGGTACGTGTACTGGCGTCCGGCGAGGAAGCGCCAATGTCCGCCACCGCCCTGGTCGGCGAAATGGAAGTGCTGGTGCCGATGGCTGGGCTGATCGACAAGGACGCCGAACTGGCGCGCCTGGACAAGGAAATCCAGCGCCTAAGCGGTGAAGTGCAGCGCGTCGGCGGCAAGCTGAGCAACGAAGGCTTCGTCGCCAAGGCGCCGGCCGAAGTGCTCGACAAGGAGCGCGCCAAGCTGGCCGAGGCCGAACAGGCCCTGGGCAAGCTGGTCGAGCAGCGCGAGAAGATCGCCAACCTGTAACAGTGAGAAGGCCCGCCAATGCGGGCCTTTTTTCTGTCCACTGGAAGGAACACGATGATCCAGTTGCGTTTCGAGTCCACCCTGCCCACCACGCCGGAGATCGCCTGGCGCTGGGTTACCGAAGTGCGCAGCCTGCGCCGGGAAATGCGCCCCTGGCTGTGGATGAGTGTGCCGCGAGGCACCCGCAGCCTGCAGGACGTCCCCTTCGAGCCGGGCCAGCCGCTGTTCACCAGTTGGCTCTGGCTGTTCGGCATCCTGCCCATCGGCGTTTCGCGCCTGACCTTGCTGGAGCTCAATCCCGGCACCGGCTTTGTCGAACAATCCGCGATGACCGGCATGCGCCTGTGGCGGCATCAGCGGGATATCCAGGCCAGCGCCAGCGGTACGCGCGTAATCGACCAACTGACAGTCGAACCGCTGCTACCGGCCTTTCTGGTCAAAGCCTTTCTGCACCTGTTCTTCGCCAGTCGCCACCGCGCCCTGCGCCGGCGTGCGGCCCGCCTGGCCTGCTGACTCAAGGAGCGCCACCATGGATGTGAGCAAAACCAAAAGCAGTTTCTACCGTCGCCTCTACGTCGCCTGGCTGATCGACAGTGGCACCGCTGCCAGCGTGCCCGCCCTGATCGAGGCCACCGGCATGCCCCGGCGCACCGCCCAGGACACCCTGCTGGCCTTGGCCGAGCTGGATATCGAGTGCGTCTTCGAGCAGCAGGAAGGCGAGCGCAACAACGCCGGGCATTACGTGATCCGTGACTGGGGCGCCATCGACAAGCAGTGGGTTGGTGCCCATCTGCCGCGGATCAAGGGCCTGCTCGGCTACCCTTGAGTCCACCCGCCGCTCACCGGTAACGCGCCATGCACCGCTACCTGCGACTCGTGCTGGTCCTGCTGTTTCTCGGCCTGCTGTTCGCCATCTTTCAGCTCAGCGGGCTGCGCGAGCACTTCAACCTGCCCTTCCTGCAGCAGCTTCTGGTGGAGAACCGTGCCAGTGGCCTGCTGCTGTTCACCCTGCTGTTCGCCTTGGGCAACCTGATCCAGTTGCCGGGCTGGATCTTCCTCGCCGCCGCCGTACTGGTTTTTGGTCGCACCTGGGGCGGCATGGTGACCTACCTGGCGGCCTGCCTGTCCTGCAGCGGGGTGTTCCTGTTGATTCGCGCCCTGGGCGGTGACGCCCTGCGCCAACTGGACAACCACCTGGCCCGGCGCATCCTGGCCCATCTCGACGCCCATCCGGTGGCCAGCATTGCCCTGCTGCGCCTGCTGTTCCAGACCTTGCCAGCGCTGAATTACGCCCTTGCGCTGTCCGGCGTGAAGCTGCGCCACTACCTGCTGGGCACCCTGCTCGGCCTGCCCCTGCCGATTGCCCTGTATTGCCTGTTCTTCGACTACCTGGCAACGACGCTACAGCTTCAATAACAGCCGACTCCAGGACAAAAGTTGTACAAACAGCTTGATATGTACAGCAGCAAACCTATGATGAACACACATTGTACAAATAGTCATATCTGTACAAGTTATCGTCATAGGTGCCCACCATGTACCAGAGCCCTTCCCCCAGCAAGCCCAGACTCGGCATCAGCGCCTGCCTGCTCGGC
>JBBNAI010000094.1:0-3415 GCA_037994305.1 Pseudomonas sp.
CGACGTTCATACGCGACGGTACGCCCAGCGGGTTGAGGACGATGTCGACCGGGGTGCCATTGGCATCGTGCGGCATGTCTTCGACCGGCATGATCACCGAGACCACACCCTTGTTACCGTGACGACCAGCCATCTTGTCGCCCGGCTGGATGCGGCGCTTGATAGCCAGGTAGACCTTGACGATCTTCAGTACGCCCGGCGCCAGGTCATCGCCCTGCTGCAGCTTGCGCTTCTTGTCTTCGAACTTGTCGTCGAGCAGCTGACGGCGGTCGGAAATGTAGGCCTGGGCCTTTTCCAGCTGCTCGTTCAGTGCATCTTCCGCCATGCGCAGTTTGAACCACTGACCACGCTCGAGGCCGTCGAGGAAGGCGTCATCGATGACTGCGCCTTTCTTCACCCCAGCGCCGCCTTCAGCCTTGGCACCCACCAGGGCGGAACGCAGACGCTCGAAGGTCGCGCCTTCGACAATGCGGAACTCTTCGTTGAGGTCCTTGCGGATCTCGTCGAGCTGCATCTTCTCGATGGACAGGGCACGGGAGTCACGCTCAACGCCGTCACGGGTGAAGACCTGGACGTCAATAACAGTACCCTTGGTGCCAGTCGGCACGCGCAGGGAGGTGTCTTTAACGTCGGAAGCCTTCTCACCGAAGATCGCGCGCAGCAGCTTCTCTTCCGGAGTCAGTTGGGTCTCGCCTTTCGGAGTGACCTTGCCGACCAGGATATCGCCGGCGCCAACTTCAGCACCCACGTAAACGATACCGGCTTCGTCCAGCTTGTTCAGCGCAGCTTCACCCACGTTCGGGATGTCCGCGGTGATTTCCTCTGGGCCCAGCTTCGTGTCACGCGCCACACAGGTCAGTTCCTGGATGTGGATGGTGGTGAAGCGATCTTCCTGAACCACACGTTCGGACAGGCAGATGGAGTCTTCGAAGTTGTAACCGTTCCACGGCATGAACGCGACGCGCATGTTCTGACCCAGCGCCAGTTCACCCATGTCGGTGGACGGGCCGTCGGCCAGGATGTCGCTGCGCGCAACCTTGTCACCCTTGCTCACCAGCGGACGCTGGTTGATGCAGGTGTTCTGGTTGGAGCGGGTGTATTTGGTCAGGTTGTAGATGTCGACACCGGCTTCGCCAGTTTCAACTTCGTCGTCATTGACGCGAACTACAACACGGCTGGCATCGACCGAGTCGATCACGCCGCCACGACGAGCCACGACGCAGACGCCGGAGTCACGGGCAACGTTGCGCTCCATGCCGGTACCTACCAGCGGCTTGTCGGCGCGCAGAGTCGGTACAGCCTGACGCTGCATGTTGGAACCCATGAGTGCCCGGTTGGCGTCGTCGTGCTCGAGGAACGGAATCAGCGAGGCGGCAACGGAAACAACCTGCTTCGGCGACACGTCCATCAGGGTGACGTCTTCCGGCGCCTTGACGGTGAACTCGTTCAGGTGGCGGACGGCTACCAGCTCGTCAGTCAGCTGACCTTTTTCGTTCATGGTCGCGGAAGCCTGAGCGATCACGTGATCGGCTTCTTCGATGGCGGACAGGAACACGATCTCGTCGGTCACCTGAGTGCCATTCACCACGCGGTACGGGCTTTCCAGGAAGCCGTACTGGTTGGTGCGCGCATAGGCGGCCAGGGAGTTGATCAGACCGATGTTCGGACCTTCCGGCGTTTCGATCGGGCACACACGACCGTAGTGGGTCGGGTGTACGTCGCGGACTTCGAAACCGGCACGCTCACGGGTCAGACCGCCTGGGCCGAGTGCAGAGACGCGGCGCTTGTGGGTGATCTCGGAGAGCGGGTTGTTCTGGTCCATGAACTGCGAGAGCTGGCTGGAACCGAAGAACTCTTTCACCGCCGCTGCAACCGGCTTGGCGTTGATCAGGTCCTGCGGCATCAGGCCTTCGCTTTCGGCCATCGACAGACGTTCTTTGACCGCACGCTCGACGCGCACCAGGCCTACACGGAACTGGTTTTCGGCCATTTCGCCGACGCAACGTACGCGACGGTTACCCAGGTGGTCGATGTCGTCGACGATGCCTTTGCCGTTACGGATATCGACCAGGGTCTTGAGGACCGCGACGATGTCTTCCTTGCTCAGCACGCCCGAACCTTCGATCTCGGTACGACCGATACGACGGTTGAACTTCATGCGGCCTACGGCCGACAGGTCGTAACGCTCGGCGCTGAAGAACAGGTTGTTGAACAGGGTCTCGGCAGCATCCTTGGTTGGCGGCTCGCCAGGACGCATCATGCGGTAGATCTCGACCAGGGCTTCCAGCTGGTTGCTGGTGGAGTCGATCTTCAGCGTGTCAGAGATGAACGGACCGCAGTCGATGTCGTTGGTGTACAGGGTCTCGATACGGACAACCTGCGCCTTGACGATCTTCGCCAGGATATCGGTGGTCAGCTCGGTATTGCACTCGGCAACGATTTCACCGGTAGACGGGTGAACGATGGCCTTGGCAGTAGTGCGACCCAGGACGTAGTCGAGCGGAACTTCCAGCTCTTTGATGCCGGCCTTGTCGATCTGGTTGATGTGGCGCGCAGTGATACGGCGGCCTTGCTCAACGATGACCTTGCCTTTCTCGTCCTTGATGTCGAACGCGGCGATTTCACCACGCAGACGCTGCGGCACCAGTTCCAGATTGAGCGACTCGCCCTGCACATGGAACACGTTGGTGGCGTAGAAGGCATTCAGCACTTCTTCAGTGCTGTAGCCCAGCGCGCGCAGCAGCACGGAAGCCGGCAGCTTGCGACGACGGTCGATACGCACGAACACGCAATCTTTCGGGTCGAACTCGAAGTCCAGCCAGGAACCGCGGTAAGGAATGATCCGAGCCGAGTACAGCAGCTTGCCGGAGCTGTGGGTCTTGCCACGATCGTGGTCGAAGAACACGCCCGGAGAGCGGTGCAGCTGGGAGACGATGACGCGCTCGGTACCGTTGATGATGAAGGTACCGTTCTCGGTCATCAGGGGGATTTCCCCCATGTAGACTTCTTGCTCTTTGATGTCCTTGATCGCTTTGTTCGACGATTCTTTGTCGAAAATGATCAGGCGGACTTTGACTCGCAGCGGTACAGCGAAGGTCACGCCACGCAGTACGCACTCTTTCACGTCGAATGCCGGCTCGCCCAGGCGATAGCCGACGTACTCCAGGGCGGCATTGCCGGAGTAGCTGATGATCGGGAAAACAGACTTGAAGGCCGCATGCAGGCCCACGTCGCGGAACTGCTCCTTGCTCACTCCTTGCTGCAGGAATTCGCGATACGAATCCAGCTGGATGGCCAGGAGATAAGGCACATCCATCACATCCGGCAACTTGCTAAAGTCCTTGCGGATACGTTTTTTCTCAGTGTATGAGTAAGCCATCAGCGTTCCCCAGCTTGGTCACCTGCTTGTTTGGCT
>JBBNAI010000095.1:0-2352 GCA_037994305.1 Pseudomonas sp.
TGCATGACGTGTCTCCCTGTCAGTAGCGGGCAATCGCCCACCAATCAGTGTCCGGCCGATTCGGCCGTGGCTGTTTTCTTGCCGTGGCCCTGCAGCACGTAGCGCGGCAGGCTGTGTTGTTCGTTGAGCTCGAGTACGCCGATCAGGTCGCGCTGGCTGTTCAGCCAGGTGCTCGCTTCGTTGAACGAGGAAGTCAGCGCGTTGAGCGCCACTCCCACCTGTTCCTCATCCGTGGCCAGCAGGGTCTGCTCGCGAATCAGGGCGATCTGCTGGTCGATGCGCGCAAGCTCCGCGTCCACGTGCTCCTTGCGCCGCACCCCTTCGGCATGCGCCGCCTGGCGGGCATCGATCACCTGCTTCTGCTGCTCCAGGCTACGGCGCAGATCAGCGGTGATATCCGTGGCGACCAGGCGTTGATCGATCTGGTCTTCCTGCTGCTGCAGCTCGGCGCGGTCCTGGGCGGCCGTGTCGACCACCACGCTGAGCGCCTGGCCGGCCACCAGCAGGCGCAGGTTGAGCCACACCAGCTGTTCCAGGCTGTCGGCGTGCGAAGCCATCAGCGGCGAACGCGAGAGCAGCTGCAGTACTTCGCGGGCACGCCCCTCGATGCGCTGCTGGCGCTGTTGCTGCGCCGGGTTGAGCAGGGCGAGCATGTTCTCGTAACGGTCCCCGGCCGGATCGACCGGCAGGTTGCCGGCATCCACCACCTGGCGAAAGCGGGCATTGCCCGCCAGCAGGGCCAGGTAGGCGGCTTCCAGACCGCCGCCCAATACCCAGAAACCGGGGCTGATGAAGGCGCCGAGCAGACCGAAGGCCGCCAGGGCAAACCAGTTCAGCGGCAGCGGCATGCCCAGGGTGCGTGCATTGAAGGCCGCCCACAGATAGCGCAGGGTCTTCATGGGTTGATGGCCTCCTGTCCCAGGGAGCGCAGGGACTCGGGCACGAAGGCGGCATCGGTGGCCTCGCGGATGGCAATGATCATCTGCTGGCGCAACACCTGTTCCGCCACCGGTGGCTGATAGCCCTGCAGGCACTGCTTGAGCGCAGCCAGGGCTTGCAGCTGGCTGGTGCGCACCAGGCGATAGACCTTCACCGCCAGCGCCTCGGCGGCACCCGGGGTGAGCAGCAGCGGCAACTCCAGCTTGACCAGCTCGGCCTGCTCGACCATCAGCTCGAAACGCTTGAGCATGGCCCGCAGCAGTGCGGCGCTTTCTTGCACCGTAGTGGTCGGCAGCAGCGGGATCTTCACATCGACCCGGCCGGGGCGCTTGAGGTCGACCTCGATCAGATCCGGGCGCGAGGAGGCGAGAATCCAGATCACCTTGCCGCGGTTGTCGGCGTCGCCCATCTCCTGGGCAATCATCGAGTAGATGCGCCCGGACAGGCCGCTGTCGCCGCTGCCGCCGTCGCGCTTGCCGAGGGTCTGGTCGGCTTCGTCGATGAACACGATGCAGCGGCCGAGGCCACGGATCAGGCGGAAGATCTTCTCCAGGTTGCCTTCGCTGGAACCGACCCAGCGATCGCGGAAGTTCTTCAGCTTGACCACCGGCACCCCGGCCTCGCCGGCCAGGCACTCGACCAGGTAGGTCTTGCCGGTGCCAACCGGGCCGCAAAAGATGTAGCCCTTGGGCAACGCGCGCAGGTCGGCGGCCTGCCACAGCGCCATGTCCTGGCGCAGCCAGGTCTTCAGCGCATCCTGGGCGTGGTAGTCGTCGAGGGTGCGCTCGGACTCGATGAATTCGACCAGGCCGGCGCTATCGGCCTCGACCAGTTCCTTCTTCGCCGCGACCCAGTCCTGCGCGCCGAGCACCTTGCCCTGGTGAGCGCGACGTTTGACCAGGCTGGCCAGGGCACTGAGGCTGACCCCGGCCAGGGCCTGCACCGCGCCGCTGTCTGCACCGGCGAAGGCCTTGGGATGATCGATCCGCAGCTGCGCCAGGCACTGTTCAAGACTGGCAGCATCCGGCAGCGGCACCTGCAGCCGGTCGATGCGCGGGTTGTTGGCCACCAGTGGGTGCAGGTCGTTGAGGTTGTCGGCCAGCAGCAGGCTGGCGAAGGCCATGTCACTGAACGGCGGCTCGGCGGCCCAGTCGCGCACCAGGCTGGCCAGGCTCGCCGTGGCGAGATCGCCCTGCAGGCTGGCCGGCAGCACCAGCTCGGCGCCGCGCAAAATCACCGCCACATGCTCGCTGTCGCCACGCCCCAGCGCACGCAGGTTGGCGCGGTAGCGCAGGTAACGGCTGATCAGCTCCACCGCCTCGCGCGGGTCATGCGGCCAGGGCTGGATCTGCGCCGCGGCCGGCCATTCGGCGAAACGCTCGCCGCCACGCAGCAGGCTCAGGCCGTTGCCCG
>JBBNAI010000096.1:0-6686 GCA_037994305.1 Pseudomonas sp.
GACATGGATTTGCCGGGCCCGCAACCGCAGCCGTACTTCGCGCCGTACCAGATCAAGAAGCGCAACGCCGACTGGGGCGCCGAAGAGGTGACGCGCAAGTTCAACGCGGCGCAGCTGGCGTTCATCAAGCGCGTTGGCGATGCGCAACAGCCCTGGATGCAGGTCAACGAGCATGTTGGTCTGGAAGCAGCGCAGCGCCTGGTGGAGTCGCTGATTGCTGGTGACATCGACCCCAAGGCGGGCCACGCCGTAGTGCTCGACTGATCGGCCAGGCAGCAGAAAACCACGGCGGGCCGTGGTTTTCCGTTACAGCTCGGTGTTGTCAGATGGCGCAGGTCATACCGCTGAGCTCGATACGGCCAAAGCGGCTGTTGGCGTTCAGCGGGGTGATCGCCAGCAACTGGTCCAGGCGTACTTCGGCGGGGCCATCGTCCCTGAGCAGGACGAGAAACTCCTCCTTGGCGGCCGTGGTGCGCGTGGTCAGCGCCTGGGCGTCGAACGCCACGCCGTCGACCTGTTCGACCCGCAAGCGGTAGTCATACAGACAGGCGATCTCCAGGTAGTCGTGCAGATCGCAGTCCAGGGGCTGATACGCGTTCATGGTGATTCCTCCTAGCAACCCTGCAACGGGATGATGAAGTAGCCCTGCTGCTCGATCGCCGCGCTCACCTCGGGGTGGCCTGGCTCGCTGTGGCAGAACTGGCAATGGCTTTGCGACACGTCCGCGTCCTGCACGCCGCGGCTGGCGAGCCATTGGCGGGCGTAGCGGGTGGCGAGCGCCTGATCGTTGCCTTCAATCAGCACGTCGAAGTGCAGGTAGCCACCGTCGCGGGTGCGTACGTGGGTATCGAAGACTTTCACGTTCATCACCGTTCTCCTATTTGATGTCGTCGATCGAAGCGCCGAAGTTCAGGTGCAGCACCTGGTCGTCGACCACCAGCGCCGGCACCGACTTCACGCCAGCGGCTTCGGCTTCGCTGACACGTTGCGGCGCGTCGCCGAGGTGGATGATCTCGACCTTGACGCTGGGGTCGAGCAGGTTGAGCAGGGTCTGTTCGGCCGATACGCAAACAGGGCAGCCGGCATGGTAGAAGCGTGCAGTGGTCATTTCGTAGTCTCCTGAGTGATGTTTTGGTATCGATTCGATACTGGTGTGGAGGCTACGCGCACAGGCTTTTTGTCGATATGGTTTTTATTCGATACTATTTATCGACAGGAGTGATTCCATGACCGGTACTGCACTATTCGATCTGTTCGAGCGGCTCACCAGCCTGATGCGGGTGTGGAACCGCCAGCACCCGCTGCTGGCCGATCTGCAGCCGATCCAGGTCAGTGCGTTGCTGTACCTGGCGCGTTGCAACCACTACTCGAACACGCCGCTGGCGGTGGCCGAGTACCTGGGGCTGACCAAGGGCACGGTGTCGCAGTCGCTCAAGGCGCTGGAAGGCAAGGGCCTGATCGCCAAGGTGCAGGACCCGCGCGACAAGCGCAGCGTGCGCCTGGCGCTGACCCAGCCGGCGCGGGAGCTGGTGGCGGCAATTGCGCCGCCAGACTTCCTGCTGTCGGCGCTGGAGCAGATGGGGGAGCCGGCGCAGGCGCTGGAACAGCTATTCGGCGACTTGCTGCGCACCATCCAGCGTAACCAGGACGTGCCGGGTTTTGGCCTGTGTCACAGCTGCCGCTTTCACCAGCAGCGCGATGGCCAGCCATTCTGCGGCCTGACCGAGGAGCCGCTGGCGCCGACGGACAGCCAGCTGATCTGTCGTGAGCACCAACCGCTGCAGGCGGCGTAGGGCTTCACACCCGCGCGATGGTCGCCAGCCCCGTTGCCACCAGCTTCTCCTGGCCATCCTTCACCGCGAACACATCGGCCCGGCACACGGCCTGGCGCTGCCCGGCCTTGAGTACTTCGCTGCGGCAGATCAGGCGCTCGCCCAGGGCCGGGGCGAGCAGGTTGAGCTTGTACTCGCTGGTGACCACGTCGCCGACCATCGAGGCTGCGGCCCAGGCGCAGCCGCTGTCGACCATGAAGCCGACCACCGCACCATGCATGTAGCCGTGGTGCTGGCACAGGTCGGGGCGGCTGCGTACTTGCAGGCTGACCTTGCCCGGCTCGAAGTCGAGCAGTTCGGCGCCCAGTAGCTGGGCGAAGGTGGAGTGTTCCAGAGCCTGTTCCAGGCGCTGGCGGCTGATACCGGTGGTGGTGCTCATGCTGGTTGCTCCGCTGGGTAGAGCCTGCAGTCTTGACCCGCCCCGGCCAGGCGACAATCTGCATACAGGGGCGTGATGGCGGCGCATCAGGTTGGGTGTAACCCGCGGATGGGTGGCGCGCGGGTAGGGTTCTCCAGCCTTGACTTGCCCCGGTGCGTTCCTTAGCGTGCCGCTTTGATTTTTCCTGGCAGGAACCCCGCATGAGCGTCGACGACCGCATCAAACTCGAACCGGGCTGGAAGGCGGCCCTGCGCGAGGAGTTCGACAAGCCGTACATGGCGCAGCTCAGCGAGTTCCTGCGCGCCGAGAAGGCGGCGGGCAAGGTGATCTTTCCGCCGGGGCCGATGATCTTCAATGCGCTGAACTCCACGCCGCTCGATCAGGTCAAGGTGGTGATCATCGGCCAGGACCCGTATCACGGCCCGGGCCAGGCCCACGGCCTGTGCTTCTCGGTGCAGCCGGGGGTGCCAGCGCCGCCGTCGCTGGTGAATATCTTCAAGGAACTCAAGCGCGACCTGAACATCGACATCCCCGCGCACGGCTACCTGCAGAGCTGGGCCGAGCAGGGCGTGCTGTTGCTCAACACCTCGTTCACCGTGGAGCAGGCCAACGCTGGCTCGCATGCCGACAAGGGCTGGCAGCCGTTCACCGACAAGGTGATCGAAGCGGTCAATGCGCGCCCCGGCAACCTGGTGTTCCTGCTCTGGGGCGCCCATGCGCAGGGCAAGCAGAAGCTGATCGATGCCACCCGCCACCTGGTGCTGAAGTCGGCCCATCCGTCACCCCTGTCGGCCTATCGCGGCTTCCTCGGCAATGGTCATTTCAGCCGCACCAACAAGTACCTGGAACAGTGCGGCCTCACTCCGATCGACTGGCAACTGCCGGCGCTGCCGGGCTGACGCAGGCCAGGCTGTCGAGGTCCTGACGCAACTCGCGCAGGCGTTGCAGCAGATGCTGGCGCTGCGTGCTGTCGGCACTGTTGATCAGATCGGCGAACAGCTGTGCCAGCGCTGTTTGTGACTGGGTGAACTGCTCCTGGTAGGCCGGCGTCCAGAAGTCCGTGCGCTGCAGCAGGAGGTGGCGCAGACGCTCGGCGAAGCCGTCGTCGGCGCGCCCCTCCAGCGCCGCGAGAAGTGCATCCTGCCAGCGCGCACGGTTGTCGAACCACTGCTGGTTCTGCTGCTCGGACTTCTGCGCCCAGTGGACGATCAGCAGCTTCTGTTGCGCCGTCAGGTTGTCGAACCAGGGTTCGAGCCGTTCCTCCATGCGCTCCTGGCGTTCGACGGCCTGCTCCGCCGGGCTTGGCGCCAGGTATTTCTGGCGCAGTTTGCTGTCCTCCTTGGCGAGCTGGCCGCGCAGGTGTTTCAGCTGCGCGGGGCTGAGGCCGCGTAGCAACTCGGTGAAGGTCGGCGCGGTCTGCATGGCGATGGCATCGATGGCCTGGTGAAACTGGTTGAACTGGTTATCGAGTTGCGCGGGGTCGACGGGTTGCTCGGCGATCAGTTGTTCGCTGCGCTGCAGCCAGGCGGAGTAGAGCGGTAGCTGGGTGCTGCAATGCCAGCTCAGGTGGCTCCGCAGTCGGGGCTTGAGCCAGAGCTTCTGCGGGCGGTTGAGGTCGAGGTAATCGTCGAGGGACCAGCCAATCAACCAGTCGAGGTTGCGGTAGCCAATGTCCAGGCGGCTGCAGGCACCCAGCAGCAGGCTGGTGCAGAGCAAGGCAACGATGGCACGGCGCAGACGCATGTGGTCACTCGCAAAAATGGCTAGTGGCAACACGGTAGAACAGTCCAGCGGTGTAACGGTTCCGCTGACACATCCGCTAAAACAACCCAGCCATCCCGATAAAAAAGACCCGCGCGAGGCGGGTCAAATGGGGTCGAGCAGGGTTTAGCCGCTGCGCCTTTGCCACAGGCGGAACAGTGGCTCGGCGAGGAACAGCACACAGATCAGGCGCAGCACCTGCAGCCCGGTGACCAGCGGCACCGACAGCGCCAGGGCCTCGGCCGTCAGGCTCAGCTCGGCGATGCCGCCGGGCATCATGCCGAGCATCAGCGCGTGCTCGTCCACAGCGCCGAGCCAGCTCAGGGCCTCGGCGCCGAGGGCGGCGGCGAGCATGCCGAGCAGGGTCGCCAGCAGCACCAGGGCGACAAAGCGTGGCGCGCGGCGAAAGAACTCCCGGTTGAAGTGACAGCCCAGGGCGCTGCCGATCAGCCACTGGCCGACCTGACTGGTGCCGGTCGGCAGGCTCAGGTTGCGCGCCAGCAGTACCGCCCCCACTGCGCTGAACAGGATCGGCCCGAGCAACCACGGGTTGGGTTGGCGCAGGCGTTGCCAGCCCATGGCCAGCAGTGCGCCGCCGCCGAGCAATACCGCCAGGGCCGCTATGTCGACCTCGCCACCGGCATGCTCAAGCGGGATCGGCGTCCCCAGCCACCACTGGAACAGCGCCGGTACGCTGAGTACCACCAGCAGCAGACGCAGGCTCTGCCCCGCAGCCACCTGGCTGGCGATGGCGCCGTTGCGCAGGCCGAGATTGACCATTTCACTGGCACCGCCGGGCATGCTGGCGAAGAACGCCGTGGCGCGGTCATGTCCGGTACTGCGCAGCAGGACAATACCGATCAGGCAGGTCAGGCTGGTCAGCAGGGCGCCCACAGTGAGCAGGCCCGCATGGGCGATGACCTGCTCCAGTACTGCCGGGCTGAAGTGCAGACCGATGCCGGTGCCCACCAGCCACTGCCCGCATTTGCGCGCGCCGGGCACCTCGCGCAGGTCGAGGTTACCCAGGCAACGCAGCAGGATCACTGCCAGCAGCGAGCCGACCATCCACGGCAGCGGCCAGCCGATCAACCCGGCCAGCCAGCCGCCGCCAGCGCCGGCCAGCGGCGTGAGCAACCACTTAGGCATGTGCGACCCGCAGCTGGCGGCGCTTGCGCAGCCAACGCAGGCCGGGCAGGGCCAGCATCAGTGCGGCCAGGCCCCACAGCGCCATGCTGATCGGGCTGTGCCAGAGGATCGCCAGGTCGCCGTTGCTGATCGACAGGGCGCGTCGCAGGTTGGACTCCATCAGCTCGCCGAGGACGAAACCGAGGATCAGCGACGACAGCGGGAAGTCCATCTTGCGCAGCAGGTAGCCGAACACGCCGAGGCCGATCATCAACACCAGATCGAAGGTGGTGCTGTGCACCGCATACACGCCAACCAGGCTGACGATGGTGATGGCCGGCACCAGGATCCAGGTCGGCACGCTGAGCATGCGGGCGAACAGGCCGACCAGCGGGATGTTCATCACCAGCAAGATGACGTTGCCGATGAACAGCGAGGCGATCAGGCCCCAGACCACATCCGGCTGTTGCTCGAACAGCAGCGGGCCGGGGGTGATGTTGTACAGGGTCAGGGCACCAATCATCACCGCGGTGGTGCCCGAGCCTGGCACGCCGAGGGTCAGCATGGGGATCAGCGAGCCGCAGGCCGAGGCGTTGTTGGCCGCTTCCGGGGCCGCCACGCCGCGCAGGTCGCCCTCGCCGAAACGGCCTGAGCTTCCGGCGATGCGCTTCTCGCTCATGTAGGTGATGGCGCTGGCGATGGTCGCCCCGGCGCCTGGCAGCACGCCGATGACGAAGCCGGCCAGCGAGCTGCGCACCGTGCTCCACCAGGTGAAGGCGAACTCCTTGGCGCTGAACAGCATGCGCCCGCTGGCTTTCACCGCCTGCTGGCCGCTGGCGGTGTGCTCGAGCATCAGCAGCACCTCGCTGACGCTGAACAGGCCGATCACCACGATGACGAACTGGATGCCATCGGACAGGCCGACGTTGTCGAAGGTGAAGCGATACACGCCGGTGGTGGCATCCACCCCGACCGTGGCCAGGCCCAGGCCGATCAGCGCGGCGAGCAGGGTCTTCACCGGTTTGTCGCCGACCATGCCGCCGAGGCAGGCGATGGCGAACACCATCAACACGAAATACTCGGCCGGGCCGAAGGCCACCGCCCAGTTGGCCAGGATCGGCGCGAACAGCACCACGCCGATGGTGGCGATGGTGCTACCGATGAACGAGCTCATGGCCGACAGCGACAGGGCGATACCGGCCTTGCCCTGGCGTGCCATCGGGTAGCCGTCGAGGGTGGTCATGATCGCCGCGGCGTCGCCCGGCACGTTGAGCAGGATCGCCGAGATCCGCCCGCCGTACTCGCAGCCCAGGTACACGGCGGCCAGCAGGATCAGCGCGGTTTCCGGTGGCAGGCCGAGGGCGAAGGCCAGCGGCAGCAGGATGGCCACGCCGTTGATCGGCCCCAGGCCCGGCAGCAGGCCGACCACAGTGCCGACGAAGGCGCCGAACAGCGCCACCAGCAGGTTGATCGGGCGGGTGGCGACATCGAAGCCTTGCAGCAAGAAATTCAGCGTTTCCATGTCAGTTCCCCACGAAGGCTTCGAACACGCCGAGCGGAAGCGGCACGTCGAGCAGGTAATCGAAAAA
>JBBNAI010000097.1:0-2745 GCA_037994305.1 Pseudomonas sp.
GGGCCGACTTGACGATTTTCAGTTTCAGGCCCGCCACTTCGCTAACCACGGCATCAGCCGGCGCATCGGCCAGCGGCGCGACAGCAGCCGTCGAGGTGATCAGGGCGAAGCGCAGCTCGTCGCCCAATTTGGCCAGGGCGGCTTGCAGCGACTCGTCGCCAAACAGGGTGACTTCTGCCTGCAGGCTGCCGCCGATGGCCTTGGCCGCGCGCAGGTTCTCCAGCTCCTTGTTCACCGCCGCTTTCACGGCCATGACCTGATCCCAGTAGGCGCGATCCAGCTCGAAGCCTTCCGGCAGGCGATTCAAACCGCCGTACCAGGTGTTCAGCAGCACCGACTCGTTGCGTTCACCCGGCAGGAACTGCCAGATCTCGTCGGCGGTGAAGGCCAGGATCGGCGCGATCCAGCGCACCAACGCCTCGGCGATATGGAACAGGGCGCTCTGGCAGGAGCGACGGGCAATGCTGTCGACCTGGGTGGTGTACTGGCGGTCCTTGATGATGTCGAGATAGAAACCGCCCAGCTCCTGCACGCAGAAGTTGTGCACCTTGGAGTAGACGTTCCAGAAACGGTACTCGCCGTAGGCCTCGATGATCTCTTCCTGCAAGCGTGCAGCGGCATCCAGGGCCCAGCGATCCAGATCGAGCATCTGCTCGACCGGCAGCAGATCCTTGGCCGGATCGAAACCATTGAGGTTGGAAAGCAGGAAGCGTGTGGTATTGCGGATACGCCGGTAGGCGTCGGCGCTGCGCTGCAGGATGACCTTGGACACGGCCATCTCGCCCGAATAATCGGTGGAGGCGACCCACAGGCGCATGATGTCGGCGCCCAGGCTGTCGTTGACCTCCTGCGGGGCAACCACGTTGCCCAGCGATTTGGACATTTTGCGGCCGTTCTCGTCGACCACGAAACCGTGGGTCAGCAGCGCCTTGTACGGCGCATGGCCGTCGATGGCGCAGCCGGTCAGCAGCGACGAATGGAACCAGCCGCGATGCTGGTCCGAACCTTCCAGATAGAGGTCAGCGCGCGGGCCGGTGGCGTGTCCCAGCGGGTGCGAGCCGCGCAGCACGTGCCAGTGGGTAGTGCCGGAATCAAACCAGACGTCCAGGGTGTCGCTGATCTTGTCGTACTGCACCGCTTCGCCGCCGAGCAGTTCGCTGGCGTCGAGCTTGAACCAGGCCTCGATGCCCTCTTCCTCGACGCGCGCGGCCACTTGCTCCATCAACTCGACGGTGCGCGGGTGCAGCTCGCCGCTTTCCTTATGCAGGAAGAACGGGATCGGCACACCCCAGTTACGCTGGCGCGAGATGCACCAGTCCGGACGTCCGGCGATCATGCTGTGCAGACGCGCCAGGCCCCAGGCCGGGACGAACTCGGTCTGTTCGATGGCGGACAATGCGCGCTCACGCAGGGTAGCGCCCTGCTCCGGCTGCTTGTCCATGCCAACGAACCACTGCGCGGTAGCGCGATAGATCAGCGGGGTCTTGTGCCGCCAGCAATGCATGTAGCTGTGCTGGATGGCTTCATGCTTGAGCAGCGCACCGACTTCGTCGAGCTTGGCGACGATGGCCGGGTTGGCTTTCCAGATGAACTGGCCGCCGAAGAACGGCAGGTCACTGACATACACGCCGTTGCTCTGCACCGGACTGAGGATGTCGTCGTTGCTCATGCCGTATTGCTTACACGAACGGAAGTCGTCCTCGCCATAGGCCGGCGCCGAGTGGACGATGCCGGTACCGGCGCCCAGCTCGACGTACTCGGCCAGGTAGACCGGAGCGAAGCGCTCGTAGAACGGGTGACGGAAGCGGATGTTTTCCAGCGCGGCGCCGACCGCCGTGGCGATCACCTGGCCTTGCAGGCCGTAGCGCGCCAGGCTGCTTTCGACCAGCTCTTCGGCCAGCAGCAGCAGACGCTCGCCGGTATCGACCAGGGCGTAGGTGAACTCCGGGTGGACGTTGAGCGCCTGGTTGGCCGGGATGGTCCACGGCGTGGTGGTCCAGATCACGATGCTGGCCGGCTTGGCCAGCTCGCTCAGGCCGAAGGCGGCAGCCAGCTGGGCAGCGTCCTCGACGACGAAGG
Source organism: Pseudomonas sp. (assembly GCA_037994305.1). Classification (GTDB taxonomy): domain Bacteria; phylum Pseudomonadota; class Gammaproteobacteria; order Pseudomonadales; family Pseudomonadaceae; genus Aquipseudomonas. The sequence continues at coordinate 2,080 of JBBNAI010000097.1, forward strand.
CGACGTCGATGGCATCGGATTTCTTGTCCTGATACTCGACTTCCGCCTCGGCCAGGGCCGAACCGCAATCGAAGCACCAGTTCACCGGCTTCAGGCCCTTGAACACGAAACCTTGCTTGACCATTTCGGCCAGGGCGCGGATTTCACCGGCCTCGTTGGCGAAGGCCATGGTCTTGTACGGATTGTCCCACTCGCCGAGCACGCCCAGGCGGATGAAGTCGGCCTTCTGCCCTTCAATCTGCTCGCCGGCATAGGTGCGGCAGCGCTCGCGGGTCAGGTCGGACGGCTGGTTTTTGCCAAAGGTGGTCTCGACCTTGTGCTCGATCGGCAGGCCGTGACAGTCCCAGCCCGGCACGTACGGGGCATCGAAGCCGGCCAGGGTCTTGGACCGGATGATCATGTCCTTGAGGATTTTGTTGACCGCGTGACCGATGTGGATGCTGCCGTTGGCGTAGGGCGGGCCATCGTGCAGGACGAACTTCGGCCGGCCTTCGCCAAGCTGGCGCAACTTCTGGTACAGGCCAATGCTGTCCCAGTGAGCCAGGGTTTGCGGCTCGCGCTGCGGCAGGCCGGCTTTCATCGGGAAGGCAGTATCCGGGAGGTTCAGCGTGGCTTTGTAGTCGGTCATCTCAGGCTCTTGGACTTAATCAATACGAGCGGTGGTCA